>NZ_JBPKBO010000014.1:0-354730 GCF_051172775.1 Arthrobacter sp. Ld5 | reverse complement strand
CGACGGTAGGGGGCGGGGTGCGACCGCACGGAGTCAGCGCGTGTCCAGGTCCTCGAAGACCAGGAACGTCTGCGTGTCCAGGACGCCCGGCATCGACTGCAACTGGTCGAAGATCACCCGCCGCAACCCCACGTTGTCCTCCGCCCGCACCAGGAGGATGACGTCGAAGTCCCCGCCCACCAGCGCGATGTGGTGGATCTCCGGGACGCCGCGCAGCCTGTCGCGGAGCTCCCGCCAGGAGTGCTGCCGTACCTTGAGGGTCACGTAGGCGGAGGACCGGAGACCGGCCTTCGCGGGGTCGATGATCGCCGTGAAGCGTGTCAGCACGCCGTCCTCGGTGAGTTTCGCGATGCGGGAATAGGCATGCGCGCGCGAGATGTGCACGCGCTCCGCCACCGAGGTCACGGACTGCCTGCCGTCCCGCGTGAGTTCGGCGAGGATCTTCCGATCGACGTCGTCGAGCACTCCGTCCACCACGTGTCCACGCTCCTTCGCGTAATCCAGCTCACACTGTCGATTCGTCCAAAGAATACTGCCGTGAGCAAGAAAAAATCCACACTTCGACGACTCCGTGGATACAAAAGGCGCCCTCTGGCCATACTGGTCCTACACAGCATCCAGCGTTGGAGCTACCGCTCCGCGCCGGAAACGGACTGCCGCTGCAGCGGCCGGCGACGGAGGCGGAATGAGTACGGCAACGAATGAGGGCCTCGGCGGCCTGCTGGGCGGGGCAGCCGGGGGCGGAGCGCACGGCACGACGCCGGACGGCGCCCTGCTCCCGTCGGCGGAGCCCGTGCAGCTGGTGGATCCGGACGGTCGCCATTCCACCGACGAGCGCTACCTGCTCCCCGACGGCGACGTGCTGCTCGAGGCCTACGGGCGCCTCGTCGCCGGTCGCCGCATCAACGACCAGGCCAATGCCCTCGTCCGCCAGGGCCGCATGGCCGTGTACCCCTCCTCGCACGGGCAGGAGGCCTGCCAGGTCGCGGCTGCCGCGGTCCTCGACGCCGAGGACTGGCTCTTCCCGACCTATCGCGACACGGTCGCGGTCATCACGCGCGGCGTCGACCCGCTCCAGGTCCTCACCCTGCTCCGCGGCGACTGGCACGGCGGCTACGACCCGCACGAGCACCGCGTCGCCACCCAGGCCACGCCGCTCGCCACCCAGCTGCTCCACGCCGTCGGCGTCGCGCACGCCGCCAAGCTGCGCGGCGAGTCGACCGTGGTGCTCGCCATGTGCGGTGACGGCGCGACCAGCGAGGGGGACTTCCACGAGGCCCTGAACTTCGCCGCCGTGTTCCACGTGCCCGTCGTGTTCTTCGTCCAGAACAACGAGTTCGCCATCTCGGTCCCGCTCCGGAGCCAGAGCGTCGCGCCCTCCCTCGCCCACAAGGCCATCGGGTACGGCATGCCGGGCGAGCGCGTGGACGGCAACGACCTCGCCGCGCTCCTCGCGGTGCTCGGAAGCGCCGTGCGGAGGGCCCGCGACGGCGGTGGCCCCAGCCTCGTCGAGGCTCACACCTACCGGATGCAGGCGCACACCAACGCGGACGACGCCACCCGCTACCGCTCCGCCGACGACGTCCGGCGCTGGGTGCCGAAGGATCCGATCACGCGCATGCGCACCTACCTGCGCTCGCTGGACCTGCTGACGGACGAGGTGGAGCAGTCCCTGGCCGACGAGGCGGACGCGATCGCCGCCGCCATCCGGAAGGGGCTCAACACGGAGGTCCAGGTGAACCCGGCAGAACTGTTCGAGTACGTGTACACGGAGAAGACGACGCAGCTGCGCGAACAGGCCGAGCAGCTACGCGAGGAACTGGCGCGCGACGCCGCCGGCGCAGGAACCACCACGGCAGACACGAAGGCGGACGGACGATGACGCAGACCACGGACGCGCCCGCCGGGGGCGTGGCAGCGCGGGCCGACGCCGCTCCCGAAGGGCGGGCGACGTCGACCTTCGCCAAGGCCCTCAACGCCGCGCTGGCCGACTCCATGGCGGCCGATGCCTCCGTGCTGATGTTCGGCGAGGACGTCGGGACGCTCGGCGGTGTCTTCCGCATCACGGACGGCCTGACAGCCCGCTTCGGGGACCAGCGCTGCTTCGACACGCCGCTCGCGGAGGCCGGCATCATGGGCATGGCCATCGGCATGGCGATGAACGGCATGAAGCCCGTGGTAGAGATGCAGTTCGACGCCTTCGCCTATCCGGCCTTCGAGCAGGTGGTCAGCCACGTCGCGAAGATGCCGAACCGCACCAAGGGCAAGGTCCGACTGCCCCTGGTCATCAGGATCCCCTACGCCGGTGGCATCGGCGGCGTGGAACACCACTGCGACTCCTCCGAGGCCTACTACGCGCACACTCCCGGCCTGACGGTCCTGGCGCCGGCCACCGTCCGCGACGCCTACTTCATGCTGCGCGAGGCCATCGCGTCGCCGGACCCGGTGGTGTTCCTCGAACCGAAGAAGCTGTACTGGTCCAAGGAGGAGGTGGACCTCGCGGAGCTGCGCCGGACCTTCGAGGCCGGCGAGGCGCCCCGGCGCATCGGCAGGGCCGTCGTCGCCCGTCCCGGGACCGACGCGACCCTCATCAGCTACGGACCGTCCGTGCCGACGGCGCTCGCCGCGGCTGCGGCGGCCGCCGAGGAGGGCCGGTCGATCGAGGTCATCGACCTCCGCTCCATCGTGCCGTTCGACGACAAGACCGTGTGCGCCAGCGTCCGCCGGACCGGCCGCGCCGTCGTCGTCGCGGAGGCCCCGGGCTTCGCGTCCGTGGCGTCGGAGATCGTGGCCCGGGTGCAGGAGCGCTGCTTCCATTCCCTCGCGGCCCCCGTGCTCCGTGTGACCGGATTCGACATCCCGTATCCGTCGCCCAAGCTCGAACATTTCTACCTGCCCAGCGTCGACCGCATCCTCGACGCCGTGGACGACCTGCAGTGGGAGGACTGACATGAGTGCACCCGCCGTCGATTCCGGGCTCCAGGTGTTCGCCCTCCCCGACCTCGGGGAGGGCCTCACCGAGGCCGAGCTGGTGTCCTGGCTCGTCGCCGAGGGGGACACCGTCGCCGTCGACCAGCCCATCGCGGAGGTCGAGACCGCCAAGTCGGTCGTCGAGGTCCCCTCGCCCTTCGCCGGGACCGTCGCCGTGCTGCACGGCCGGCCCGGGGAGGTGCTCGACGTCGGCGCGCCGTTCCTCTCCGTCCGGCCGGACGGTACTGCCGCCGCGGGTGCCGGACCGTCGGCCGGCATCCCGGCCGACACGGGCGCTCCCGCCGATGACCTCGTCGACGCCGCCGCGGCGGAGCTCCGCGAGGAGGCCGGTGTGCCGGCCGCCGCGACCGGGCCGGCCGGCAACGAATCGTCGGGCGGGGGATCGGGGAACGTACTGATCGGCTACGGCACCCCCGGCGGTCTCAGCGGGGGCCGCACCCGGCCGCGCAAGGGCCCGGCGTCGGGGGGTGCGGGCTCATCGGCAGCACCGCCCGCTCCCGCGGCCGCTCCGTCCGCGGCGTCGCCCGCTCCGGCCACGGCGACCGCGGCAGAGCGCACCGCGGCGGCCAGTGGGCAGATGGCTGCGCCCGACGGCGGTGCGGCTCCGACGTGCATCTCGCCCCTGGTCCGCAAACTCGCGCGGGACAACGGCGTCCGGCTCACCGACCTCCGCGGGTCGGGGGAGGACGGCCTGATCCTCCGCCGCGACGTGGAGCAGGCGATTGCCGCGAGGACGGCGTCGGACCTCGAGGCCCCCGTCACGACGGCGGGCACGGGCGACGCGGCCGCGGCCGCGATCGATCCCCGGTCCGGGCTCGCGGTCCTCGAGCGCACCCCGTTGAGGGGGGTCCGGCGGACCATCGCCGACGCGATGACCCGCAGCCGGCGCGAGATCCCGGAGGCCACGGTGTGGGTCGACGTCGACGCCACCGCGCTCGTGGACCTGCGCGAGGCGATGAAGCGCCGCACGCCGGACGCGGTGCCCGGCCTGCTGGCCTTCGTGGCACGATTCGTCGTGGCAGGCCTGGACCGCTACCCGGAACTGAACAGCCGGATCGTGACGGGCGAGGACGGCTCGCAGGAGATCGTGCGGGTCGACGGCGTCAACCTCGGGATCGCGGCGCAGACCGAGCGCGGCCTCGTGGTGCCCGGCATCCGACGGGCCGACACCCTGTCCGCCCGCGGGCTGGACGCCGAGATCCGCCGCCTCGCCACCCTCGCCCGCGAGGGCAAGGCCACGCCGTCGGACCTCTCCTCCGGCACCTTCACCCTGAACAACTACGGGGTGTTCGGCGTGGACGGCAGCGCCGCCATCATCAACTACCCGGAATCGGCCATCCTCGGGATGGGTCGGATCATCGACCGCCCGTGGGTCGTGGACGGACAGCTCGCGGTCCGCAAGGTGACCGAGCTGACGCTCGCGTTCGACCACCGTGTCTGCGACGGCGGGACCGCGGGCGGATTCCTGCGGTTCGTCGCGGATGCGATCGAGAATCCGGGCGGCCTGCTCGCCGACCTGTAGGCGTGTGGCGGAGTAGAATATCCGTCCCACGATGAATCAGGTGCATGATGAGAATCCGCCACAATTCCAGGAAGCACGACGAGACCGCCCCGGCGCCGACGGTCGGCGGTGGGACGGACCGGAAGCCGCACCCGGAGGGCCGCCAGCACCGCTCCTTCTTCGACGGCCTCGACTCCGCTGCGAGGACCTTCTTCGGACCGGCGGCGCGCTCCGACGGGAGCACGCCGGTGGTGCACCGCCACGACGCCGCCGAGGAGGAGTCCGAGAGCGCCCTGCGTTCCATCGAGATCCACACGGACTCCCTCGGCCACCACTACGCGGTACAGAAGCGCCAGCCGGACCGGCCCGCCGCTGACACGCGTGAGCAGCCGGACGGAGCCGGGACCCCCTAGGGGCCGCGGGCTGTCAACTCCGCGGGGAGGATGCCGCGCCCGGGCGGTCTGGTCCTCCGCGCCCACGGAGAACCGTAGGGTTGGAGTGGTGATCGCCTCAACCATCCCTGCCCATTCCGCCACGACCCGGGACGGCTTCGTCAGCGTCCGTGGTGCCGACGAGAACAATCTGCGCGGCGTCGACGTCGACGTGCCGCGGGACGCCGTCGTCGCCTTCACCGGGGTCTCCGGGTCGGGCAAGTCCTCCCTGGCGTTCGGGACGATCTACGCCGAGGCGCAGCGCCGCTACCTGGAATCGGTCGCCCCCTACGCGCGGAGGCTCATCCAGCAGGGGCACTCGCCGCACGTCGGCTCGATCACCGGGCTCCCTCCCGCCGTGGCGCTCCAGCAGCGGAGGGGCACGCCCAGTGTGCGCTCGACGGTCGGGACGCTCACCACCCTCTCCAACTCGCTCCGGATGCTCTACTCCCGGGCGGGTACCTACCCGGCGGACGCCGTCGAACGCCTGGAGTCCGATGCCTTCTCACCCAACACCGCCGGGGGAGCGTGTCCGCGATGCCACGGGCTGGGCATCGCGCGGGACGTCACGGAGCAGACGCTCGTCCCCGACCCGGACCTCTCCATCCGCGAGGGCGCCATCGCCGCCTGGCCGGGCGCCTGGCAGGGCAAGAACCTCCGCGACGTCGTCAGTGAGCTCGGCCACGACATCGACGTCCCCTGGCGGACGCTGCCGCGGCAGGCACGGGACTGGCTGCTGTTCACCGACGAGCAGCCCGTCGTCGAGGTGACCCCCCAGCGCGACCGCGTGGCCAAGCCCTACAAGGGGCGCTTCTGGAGCGCGAAGAGCTACGTGATGCACACCCTCCGGGACTCGAAGAGCCAGCAGATGCGCGACCGCGTCCTGCCCTTCATGGAGTCCGGCCCGTGCGGTGTGTGCGGCGGCAGCGGGCTCCGCCCGGAGGCGCTCGCCGTGACCTTCGCCGGGCTGTCGATCGCGGAGGCCAACGCCCTGCCACTGGCGGAGCTCGCCGCGCACCTCGAGCCGGCGGCCACGCTGGAGGACCCGGTCGCTGCGCACGGGTCGTGGACGTCGGGGGAGGGGACGGAGGTGTCCGTCACCATCAGCCGCGACCTCGTCCAGCGGCTCGGCGTGCTCGTGGACCTCGGCCTGGGGTACCTGAGCCTGAGCCGTGCCACCCCCACGCTCTCCCCGGGCGAGATGCAGCGCCTGCGCATCGCGACCCAGCTCCGGTCCGGGCTGTTCGGCGTCGTCTACGTGCTCGACGAGCCGTCCGCCGGCCTGCACCCCGCCGACGTCGAACCGCTCCTCGCCGTCCTCGAAGCCCTGAAGGACGCCGGGAACTCGGTGTTCGTCGTCGAACACAACATGGATGTCGTCCGGCGCTCGGACTGGATCGTCGACGTCGGCCCGCTCGCCGGCGAGGGCGGCGGCGGCATCGTCTACAGCGGCCCGGCCGGCGGGCTCGCCGACGTGCCGGCCTCGCTCACCGCGCCGTTCCTCGCCCGGACCGCGCCGACGTCCACGGTGGACGGCGCCCGCCGGGATCCCTCGGCGTGGCTGCACCTCGAGGGCATCCGCCGCCACAACCTGCAGGGGCTCGACGCCGCCATCCCGGTGGGCGTGCTGACCGCCGTGACGGGCGTGTCCGGATCGGGGAAGTCGACGCTCGTCAGCAAGGTCCTCGCCGAGGCCGTGGGGGCACATGTCCGCGACGACACCCCTGCCGATGCCGACCCGGTCGACGACGGCACGGTCCACGAGGCGGACCCCGGGTCCCCCGTGGCGGGCATCAGCGGCCTGGAGGCCTTCGACCGCCTCGTCAGCGTGGACCAGAAGCCCATCGGGCGGACACCGCGCTCCAACCTCGCGACCTACACAGGTCTGTTCGACGCCGTCCGGAAGGCCTTCGCTGCGACGCCCGCGGCGAGGTCCCGCGGCTTCGGTGCCGGCCGGTTCTCCTTCAACGTGCAGGGCGGACGCTGCGAGACCTGCCAGGGCGAGGGCTTCGTCGCGGTGGAACTCCTGTTCCTGCCCGGGAGCTACGGCCCCTGCCCGGCCTGCGCCGGGTCCCGCTACAACGAGGAGACCCTCGAGGTCACGCTGGACGGGCGCACCATCGCGGACGTCCTCGGACTGACCGTGGACGACGCCGCCGCCGTCCTCGGGACCATCCCGGCCGCGGCCCGCGCGCTCGCCACGCTGCAGGAGGTGGGGCTCGGGTACCTGCGGCTGGGGCAGCCGGCCACGGAGCTCTCCGGGGGCGAGGCCCAGCGCATCAAGCTCGCCACCGAACTGCAGCGCACCCGGCGCGGACACACCCTCTACCTGCTGGACGAGCCGACCACCGGGCTGCATCCGGCGGACGTGGTGCTGCTCCTCGCGCAGCTGCGGAAGCTGGTGGATGCCGGCAACACGGTGGTCGTCGTGGAACACACGATGGCGGTCGTGGCCTCCGCGGACTGGGTGATCGATCTCGGGCCGGGCGGAGGGTCCGCCGGCGGGAGGGTCGTGGCCGCCGGGACACCGGACCGGATCGCCGGCCTCGGCTCCGAGGTGAGCGCGACGGCGCCGTACCTCGCCGAGTACCTCGGGGTCGGGGCCGGAGTGTGATCCCGCGCCGGCGTGCACGCGGGAGCCGTCTTGATGTCCGTCCCCTCCCCGGTTCTACTGGGACCATGACGTTCCTCGGCGCCCGGCGCTGGCTGCAGCTGCTGGCCGGCCTCTTCCTCTACGGCTTCTCCCTCGCCATGATGATCAGGGCCACGCTCGGGGTGTCGCCGTGGGACGTCCTCGGGCAGGGCGGGTCCCTCCAGAGCGGCATCCCGTTCGGCTTCATGACCAACATCATCGGCGCGATCGTCCTGCTCCTCTGGATCCCGCTCCGGCAGCGCCCGGGCGTCGGGACGGTGCTGAACGTCCTGCTCGTGGGACCCAGCGCCGAGATCGGCCTTGCGCTGCTCGGGGAGCCCGACCGGCTGTGGGCGCGGATCCTGCTGTTCACGGGCGGCCTCGTGCTGCTGGCGGTGGCCACCGGCCTGTACCTCGGTGCCCGTCTCGGGCCGGGCCCGCGGGACGGCCTCATGACGGGGATCCACTCCCGCTCCGGGCTGCCGATCTGGTTCGTCCGGACGGCCATCGAGGGGACGGTGCTGCTGCTCGGGTGGCTGCTGGGCGGGTCGGTCGGTCTCGGCACCGTCGCCTTCGCTCTGCTCATCGGCCCGCTGATCAACCTCGCGCTGCCGGTCTTCCGTATGCCCGAGCGCGCCGGGCCTAGACTGGAACTCCTGCCGTCAGAGAGGACTCCATGACCACCGACGTGCCCCTTCCGGGGACCTCCAGCCCGTGGCGCGAGCTCGGACCGGGCATCTACGTGCTGCGCACCGCGCACTTCCGGATGAACGTCGGCCTCGTCGTCGGCTCCGAGCAGGCGCTGGTCGTCGACACGGGCGCGGGACCGCTCGCGGCAGCGGAGGTGTACGCGCAGGTGCGGGCCGTCACCGACCTGCCACTCGTCGTCGTGAACACGCACGCCCACGCGGACCACTTCTTCGGCAACGACTACTTCGCCGCCCACGGCGTCGAGGACTTCTGGGCGACGTCGCGGTGCAGTGCCGTGCAGGCCGAGAAGGGCGGGGAGCAGCGGGCGCTGGTCCTCGCCGTCGAGCCCGCCATGGGCGCGGGCGACGGCGAGCACACCCGGATCCGCCCCGCCGACCGGCTGGTGGAGGGCACGCCGGTGGACCTCGACCTGGGGGGCCAGTCGGTGACGCTGTTCCACCTCGGACGCGGCCACACCGACCACGACCTGCTCGTGGGCGTCGGGAACGTCCTGTTCACGGGAGACCTCGTGGAGGAGGGCTCCGATCCGGTCTTCGAGGACTCGTTCCCCGTGGACTGGGTGCGGACGCTCGGCAAGATGGTCGCCCTCGAGGACCTCTACGACGTGTTCGTGCCCGGTCACGGCGATCCTGTCGCCGTCGGGGACATCGTCACGCAGATGAACACCATGCGCAGCGCCATCCGGGTGACCCGCGTGGCCATGGACGAGGCCTCCGTGGACATGACCAAGGCCATCCCGATCCTGCCGTACGGCCCCGAGCAGTCCCGCGCACTCCTCATCCGCCTGCGCACCCTCGCGCACTGGAAGTGGCTGTCGCGCGAGCCCTGAGGCCGGCGTCCGCCTAGCCCCCGAAGACCGTGCGGTCCAGGTACGCGTTGCGGAACTTCCCCTCGGGATCCAGGCGACCGGCGAGGGTCCGGAAGTCCTCGAAGCGCGGGTAGAGCGGCGCGAGCTGCGCGGCGTCCGCGGCGAAGAGCTTGCCCCAGTGCGGCCGGGCGCCGAGGGGGAGCAGGGCGGCCTCGAGCTCCGGGAGCAGGGCCTCGACCTCGGTCTGCTGCGGCTTCCACGTGAAGTGGAGGCCGATCCCGTCGCGGCGGTAGTTGCTGCTGAGCCACAGCTCGTCCGCCGCCATGGAGCGCACCTCCGAGACCAGCAGCAGCGGCGCGATCCTCGGCGCGAGGGCACGCACCGCCTGGATCGCCTCGACCGCGTGCTCGCGGCCCACGAGGTACTCGGTCTGCAGCTCCTGGCCGTTGCTGGGGGTGAACGCGAGACGGAAGTGGGCCAGGCGGTCCGACCACGGCCCCGGGACGCCGAGCTGCTGCGTGCAGTGGTCCGCGGCCACCCCCGGTACCGGGTGGAGCGCCCGGTCCGCCGATGTCCCGCCGTAGAACGCGTCGGGGGCCGGGCGCCCTCCGTCGACGCGGCTCTTCAGCCACGCCTGGCCGATGGTGTCGCCGGACCAGTCCGTGAACAGGCTGACGCTGTAGGCGGCGGACGTGGCGGCGTCGTAGTCCGCGAGCACCGCGTCCCACGGGACGTCCGTGAACACGTCCTGGCGGACGTCGAAGGAGGGCTCGATGCGCAGGGTCACGCGGTGGACGACGCCGAGGGCGCCGAGGCCCACGACGGCGCCGTCGAAGTCGTCGTCGCCCGCGGCCAGAGCCAGGGCGTCCCCGGTCGCGGTCACGAGCTCGAGCCCGACGACGGCCGTGGCGAGGTTGCCGTTCGCGTCCCCGGACCCGTGGGTGGCGGTGGCGATGGCGCCGCCGACCGAGATGTGGGGCAGCGAGGCGAGATTGTGCAGGGCGTAGCCGCGCCGCTGCAGGTGTTCGGCGAGGACGCCGTACCGCACGCCGGCGGACACCGTGACGGTGAGCGCGTCCTCGTCGATCCGCACTCCGGGATCGAGCACGTCCAGGCAGACGAGGGTCCCGGCGCTGTCCGCGATGTCGTTGAAGGAGTGGCGCGAGCCGAGGGCGCGGACCCGAGTGGCCCCGGCGACCGCGCGCTGGAGGTCGCCGAGCGAGGTGGGATGCTCGATCGTGTGCGCCTGGTACCCGTAGTTGCCGGCCCAGTTGAGTGTGTCCCGTACCTGTTCCTCGATCATGGGGGTCCTTGTCTGGCCGGTGTCGCGGCGGCGGAACGCGGTGCTGCGGCGGCACGTGCGGGAGGGGTGCCCGCTCATCCTACAACGTTGTAGAATCTCCTCACGCGTGGCGTGCAGGGCATCACGACGGGATCCGGAGGAGCGGCATGGCGGCCACACTGAAGGACGTCGCGCTGGCGGCCGGTGTCTCGATCAAGACCGTCTCCAACGTCATCAACGACTACGAGCACATCCGTGCCGACACGAAGCAGCGGGTCATGGAGGCGATTGCCGACCTCGGGTACAGCCCCAACTTGTCTGCGCGGAGCCTGCGCTCCGGCCGGACCGGCGTGATCGGCCTCGCCGTCCCCGAACTCTCGCTGAGCTATTTCGCGGAACTGGCCGACTCCGTCATCAAGGCCGCCGAGCGTCGGGGGCTCAAGGTCCTCATCGAGCAGACGGGCGGCGACCGGGCCCGTGAGCTGGAGATCCTCTCCAGTCCGCGCCTCCAGATGACCGACGGGCTGCTGTTCAGCCCGCTCGGCATGTCGAACGAGGACGCGCACCACCTCAAGGTCAGTTTCCCGCTCGTGCTCCTCGGCGAGCGGATCTTCGGCGGGCCCACCGACCACGTGACCATGAGCAACGTCGAGTCCGCGCGCGCCGCGACCGAGCACCTCATCGCGAAGGGCCGCCGCCGCATCGCCGTCGTGGGTGGCCACGAGGGCGAGGTGATCGGCTCGGCCGGGCTCCGCCTGCGCGGCTACCGGCAGGCACTGGAGGCGGCGGGCATCCCGTTCGACCCCCGCCTCGTGGCGTACACGACCCTCTGGCACCGAGCCAACGGCGCCACCTCGATGAAGGAGCTCCTCGCGTCCGGCGTCGCGTTCGACGGCCTGTTCGGGATGAACGACACCCTCGCGCTCGGGGCGATGCGGGTGCTGCAGGAGGCGGGTCGGCGGATCCCCGACGACGTCGCGGTCATCGGCTTCGACGACCTGGACGAGGGCCGGTACTCGCTGCCCACGCTGTCCACGATCGACCCGGGGAGGGGCGAGATCGCGGACACCGCGGTGCGGGTGCTGCTGGAGCGCATCTCGGGGCGCGACGGCGACGTCCCGCCCCGCGAGCTGGAGGCGCGGTTCCGGGTCGTCGAGCGGGAGTCCTCCGCACTACCCCGCTGAGGCTCGGGCCCGGATGCCTTTTTCGCCCGAATGCTTGACACCGGCCCGAAGCACTCCGCATAGTTTCTACATCGTTTACCTACAACGATGTAAAACTCGGAACCGATACTCTCGCCGGTGCCCGCCCCAGGGGCGGCGCGGCAGGAGGGCGGACCCGGATCAAGGAAGATTCGAGTGGACGCGGCACCTCGCGTCCCGGTGATCCTCCTCCCTGCAGCACCTGGCCCGGCCGCCCCGGCGGACCACGGTGGAACGCCACCGCGAGAGGAAGCAAAGACACATGAGAGCTACATTCCTGGCATCGGCCGGCATCGTCGCCGCCACCGCCGTCGCACTGACCGGCTGCTCCGGAGGGAGCGACAGCGGAGGAAGCTCCGAGGCTGCATCCTGCACCAACACCATCGTCAACGCCGACGCGCCCCAGGTGACCGTCTGGGCCTGGTACCCGGCGTTCGACCAGGTGGTGGACCAGTTCAACAACGCCCACGACGACGTCCAGATCTGCTGGACCAACGCCGGCCAGGGCAACGACGAATACACGAAGTTCTCGACGTCGATCGAGTCGGGCTCCGGAGCCCCGGACGTCATCCAGCTCGAGTCCGAGGTCCTCTCCAGCTTCACCATCCGCGATGCCCTCGTGGATCTCACGGAGTTCGGCGCCGGCGACGTCGAGGCGGACTACGCGGAGGGAGCGTGGGAGGACGCCTCGAGCGGCGACGCCGTCTACGCCATCCCGGTCGACGGCGGCCCCATGGGCATGCTCTACCGCCAGGACCTCTTCGATGCCGCCGGCATCGAGGTCCCCACCACGTGGGAGGAGTTCGAGGCAGCGGCGAAGCAGCTCAAGGAGTCGGGCGACGGCGCGGTGATGGCCGACTTCCCGACCAACGGCCGCGCGTTCAACCAGGCCCTCTTCGCCCAGGCAGGATCCGTCCCGTTCGAGTACGACTCCGCGAATCCGCAGGAGATCGGGATCAACGTGAACGACGACGGCGCCAAGAAGGTGCTCGAGTACTGGGAGGGGCTCGTCGAGGACGGCCTCGTGGCCACCGATGACGCCTTCACCGCCGACTACAACACCAAGCTCGTGGACGGCTCCTACGCGGTGTACCTCGCGGCGGCGTGGGGCCCCGGCTACCTGCAGGGCCTCTCCGACGCCGATCCGGACGCCGTCTGGCGCGCCGCCCCGCTGCCGCAGTGGGATGCCGCCAATCCTGTCCAGGTGAACTGGGGCGGGTCCACCTTCGCCGTGACGGAGCAGGCGAAGGACAAGGAGCTCGCGGCCGAGGTCGCCATGGGGATCTTCGGCAACGAGGAAGGCATGAACCTCGGCGTGGACAAGGGCGCCCTCTTCCCGTCCTACGCACCGGTGCTCGACTCGCCGGCGTTCGCCGACAAGGAGTACGAGTTCTTCGGCGGCCAGCAGATCAACAAGGACGTGTTCCTCGACGCCGCCGCCGGCTACGAGGGGGCCACGTTCAGCCCCTTCCAGAACTACGCCTACGACCAGCTGACGGTGCAGATCTACGCGATGGTCCAGGGCGAGAAGGATGCCGCCACGGCCCTCGACGACCTGCAGGCGTCGCTGGAGCAGTACGCGACCGAGCAGGGCTTCACGCTCAAGTAACCGGGCAGGACGGTGCCCCGTCCCCGACGGCGGGGCACCGTCCTCCCGCTCCCGGCGCCTCCATCACCGCGCCCTCCGTCCCACAGCCCGAGGAAAGACCATCATGGCCACGACCACCGCGCCGACGTCGTCCTACCACGCCGAGGCACCCCCGCAGGTCACACACCGCCCCGACCGGAACTACCGACGCCGCCAGCGCTGGGGGTGGCTGTTCGTCGCACCCTTCGCCCTCATCTTCCTGACCTTCCTGGTCCTCCCGCTGGTCTTCGCCTTCCGGATGAGCCTGTTCACGAGCACCCTCGCCACCGGGGACCGCTTCGTGGGCCTCGCGAACTACGCCAAGGCCTTCACGGATCCGCTCTTCCTCGACGGGCTGCTCACGGTGGCGAAGTTCGGGCTCATCATGATCCCGGCGCAGATGATCGTGGCCCTGGTCGCGGCACTGGTCCTCGACAACCTGGCCACCTGGGCGTCGAAGTTCTCCCGCCTCATGATCTTCATCCCGTATGCCGTGCCGGTGGTCATCGGCGCGCTCATGTGGGGCTTCCTCTACAGCCCGCGCTTCGGGCCCGCGAGCACCCTGTTCGCGCTGTTCGGGTCCGAGGCGCCCGACTTCCTCGCCCAGGACAGCATCTTCGGAAGCCTCGTGAACATCGTGACGTGGCAGTGGGCCGGCTACTACATGATCATCATCTACGCGGCGCTCAGGGGCATCGATCCGGGCATCTACGAGGCCGCGGTGCTCGACGGCGCCTCGGACCGGCAGATCGCCTGGCGTATCAAGGTGCCCACGATCTCCTCCTCGCTCGTCATGGTGGTCATCTTCGCCCTGATCGGGACGCTCCAGTTCTTCACCGAACCCCAGGTGCTCAGGGGCGTGGCGCAGGGCGCCATTCCCACGGACTACACGCCGAACATGTACGCCTTCTCCCTGGCCTTCTCCTACAGCCAGTTCAACTACGCCTCCGCCATCTCCTTCGCGCTCGGCATCGTGGTGTTCGTGTTCTCGTTCTTCTTCCTCTTCCTGACCCGCAAGCAGAGCGGACTGAAATAAGCCATGGCACTCGTCACCGACACCACGCAGCAGCAGGACGGCGGCCGCCGGAGGGCCCGCGGCCCGGCCTCGCGGAACCGCGCGCGCAACGGCGGCCCCCGCATCGGGTCGCACATCTTCCTGCTCATGCTCGTCATCTACTTCATCACCCCGATCTGGTGGCTGACGGTCGCCAGCACCAAGGACACCGCCGGGCTGTTCGGCGGCACGGGCGGGCCGCTCTGGTTCGACGACGAGTTCCACTTCGTCAGCAACCTCCAGGGCCTGTTCGAGCGGCAGAACGGCATCTACTGGCGCTGGCTCGGGAACTCGTTCCTCTACGCGATCTCCGGGGGCGTGGGGGCGACGATCCTGGCGGTCCTCGCCGGGTACGGCTTCGCCAAGTACAACTTCCGCGGCCGCGCCGCCTTCTTCGGGGTCCTGCTCGGCGCGGTCATGGTACCGCTCACGGCGCTCGTCATCCCCACCTTCGTCCTGCTCAGCGAAGTGGGGCTGGTCAACACCATCTGGGCGGTCATCCTGCCCTCACTCCTCAGCCCCTTCGGCGTCTACCTGATGAGGGTCTTCGCACAGGAGGCCGTGCCGGACGAACTCCTCGACGCCGCGCGGATCGACGGCGCCGGCGAGCTCCGCACGTTCTTCACCATCGCGCTCCCGCTGCTGCGTCCTGCCGTCGTCACGGTGCTCCTGCTCTCCGTGGTGGGCACGTGGAACAACTTCTTCCTGCCGCTGGCCGTCCTCAGCGATCCGCTGCTGCTCCCCGTCACGGTGGGGCTCAACGGCTGGACGGCCCTGTCCAACGCCGGCAGTGGCGGCGAGGCCCTGTGGAACCTGATCACCACGGGCGCCTTCATCTCGATCATCCCGCTCATCATCGCCTTCCTCTCACTTCAGAAGTACTGGCAGGGCGGCCTGTCGCTCGGCTCCCTCAAGTAGCCGGCCACCCGCCCTCACCGACCACCGACCCCGCTCAGAAAGTAGTTCGATGCAGAACGCACGCCTCACCCTCGACCCCTCCTTCACGGTCGGGCGGATCAACCGCAACATCTTCGGCGGGTTCGTCGAACACCTCGGCCGTCACGTGTACGACGGCATCCACGAGCCGGGCCACGCCACGGCGGACGAGGACGGCTTCCGCCAGGACGTGATCGCGCTCGTCAAGGAGATGGGCGTCTCGACCATCCGCTACCCGGGCGGGAACTTCGTCTCCGGCTTCCGATGGGAGGACAGCGTGGGGCCGCGCGACGAGCGCCCCACCCGCCTCGACCTCGCCTGGCATTCCACCGAGACGAACCAGGTGGGCCTGCACGAGTTCGCCGCCTGGCTCCGGAAGGTCGACAGCGACCTCATGCTCGCCGTGAACCTCGGCACCCGCGGCACCCTCGAGGCCCTCGAACTCCTCGAGTACTCCAACCTGCCGAAGGGCACGGCCCTCGCCGACCAGCGCATGGCCAACGGCCGCCCGGACCCGTTCGATGTGAAGATCTGGTGCCTCGGCAACGAGATGGACGGCCCGTGGCAGCTCGGCCACCGCTCCGCCGACGACTACGGCAAACTCGCCTCCCGCACGGCCAAGGCGATGCGCCAGCTCGACCCGTCCATCGAGCTCGTGGCCTGCGGCTCCTCCAGCGCCCACATGCCCACGTTCGGCGAGTGGGAGCGCGTGGTCCTCTCGCACACCTACGACGACGTCGACTACATCTCCTGCCACGCCTACTACGAGGAGAAGAACGGCGACATCGGCTCCTTCCTCGCCTCCGCCGTGGACATGGACCACTTCATCGAGTCGGTCGTCGCCACCGCCGACCACGTCAAGGCCGTCCGCGGCAGCTCGAAGACCATCAACATCTCCTTCGACGAGTGGAACGTCTGGTACATCAGCCGCTTCGAGAACGTCGACAAGATCCAGGGCCTCGACAACTGGCCGGTCGCCCCTCGCCTGCTCGAGGACTGCTACTCGGTGGTGGACGCCGTCGTGTTCGGCAACCTGATGATCTCGCTGCTCAAGCACGCGGACCGCGTGACCTCGGCGTCGCTCGCGCAGCTCGTCAACGTGATCGCGCCGATCATGACCGAGCCCGGCGGACCCGCGTGGCGCCAGACCACGTTCTTCCCGTTCGCCATCACCTCGCGCCTGGCGCAGGGGTCGGTGCTGGAACTCAAGCTCGACGCCGGCACGCACGAGACCGGTGAGTACGGCGTGGTCCCGCTCGTGGACGCCGTGGCGACGCACGACGACGCCGCCGGTACTGCCGCAGTCTTCCTGGTCAACCGCTCGCAGACCGAGGAGATCACGGTGACGATCGACATCGCCGCGCTCAGCGGGTTCAGCACCGTGAGCGCCGAGTCGCTGTACGATACGGACGTCTATGCCAAGAACACCCTCGAGGAGCCCGAGCGCGTGACCATGAAGACCAACACGTCAGCGATGATCGACGACGACTCCGTCACGATCACGCTTCCCCCCGTGTCCTGGACGGCCGTATCCCTCGCATGAAGCATTTCGAATACAGGATCGAGGGCGGCGGCTACACGGCCGTCGTCCTCGGGCTCGGCGCTGCCGTCCGCGAACTCACCCAGGACGGCCGGTCGCTCGTCGTCGGGTTCGGCGCCGACGAGGCGATGCCCAACTTCCGCGGCGCCTTCGTCGCCCCGTGGCCCAACCGCATCGAGGACGGCCGCTACGCGTTCGACGGCGACGAGTACCGATTGCCGATCAACGAGCCCGAGCGCGGCACGGCCCTCCACGGGCTCGTGTTCGACATCCCGTGGTCCCTCGTGGAGCACACGGAGTCCGCCCTGACGCTCGGGTGCACGATCGAGCCGACGGAGGCGTACCCGTTCACCGTCGCGCTGCACGCGCACTTCACCGTCGATGCGCAGGGTTTCCGGACGTCCGTGACGGCCACGAACACCGGCTCGCGCCGCGCCCCCTACGGCGTCTGCCCGCACCCGTACCTCGTCGCAGGGTCGTCGCCCCTGGACGAATGGGTGCTCGAACTCCCCGCCGCCACGGTCCTGGCGGTCACGCCCGACCGGCTGCTGCCCGTGGCGAAGGAGCCCGTCGCCGGGACGCCGTTCGACTTCCGGGCGGCCCACCCGCTCGGCGACGTGCAGATCGACCATGCGTTCACGGACCTGGAGCGCGACGCCGCCGGCCGCGCCCTGGTGCGGGTCACCGACCCGGCCCACGGGACCGGGACGACCATGGTGTGGGACGAGGGCTGCCCATGGGTCCAGATCCACACGGCCGACCTCCCGCTGAAGCCGGAGAGCACGCGCCTCGGTCTCGCCGTCGAACCCATGACCTGCCCGCCCGACGCCTTCAACAGCGGCGAGGACCTGATCGTCCTCGAGCCGGGGGAGACCCACCGGACCGGCTGGACCATCGCGGCCCTGTAGGGCGGCACGCCCGTCCCCGCCTTCTCGCGGCCGGAGGGGCTCTGGTCCCGCCCGGCGTTCGCGGGTACGGTACCGGGGAACGGTGAGGAGGCCGGGCATGGACGACAAGGACATCCTGTCCACCATCCGCTCGCTCGTCGAGGAGGAGCACCGGCTCCGGGAGCGGGCCGCCGACAGCGTCCGGGGCCATGAGAACGAGGGCCGCCTGCGCCGCATCGAGGAGAGCCTGGACCAGTGCTGGGACCTGCTGCGGCAGCGGCGCGCGAAGAAGGAGTACGGCGAGAACCCTGATGGGGCATCGGTCCGTCCGGTCAGCCAGGTGGAGGGGTACTGGCCCCGGTCAAGGAGCCGGCCCTAGGGTGTCGCCGCGGCGGGATCACCCGGCCAGGAGTCGGTCGAGGGTGACGAAGCCGTAGCCGGCGCCACTGATCCGGTCGACGACTTCGGCCAGGGCGTCGGCGTCCAGGGTGCTGCCGTCGTCGGGGTTCGACCCGATGTGCATGAGGACGACCGCGCCCGGCTGCAGTGCGCCGAGCACCCGCTCGGTCACCACCTGCGTGCTGATGCCGCCACTGGTGCCCTTCCAGCCCAGGGTGTCCACGGTCCACCGCACGGGGACGTAGCCCAGGCTGTTCACGGCGTCGATGGTCCTCGCGTCGCGTTCACCGAAGGGGAAGCGGAAGAACGGGCGGGGATCGCCCCCGGCGGAGAGGATGGCCTGCTCGGCGCCGCGGACCTCCCGGGCGATCATCGGATCCGGCAGGGACGTGAAGCCGGGGTGCGTCATGGAATGGTTCGCCACCCGGTGGCCTGCTGCGGTGATCTGCCCGACCCCGCCGGGATGTGTCGCGACCCAGTTCCCGGTCAGGAAGAACGTGGCAGGGACGCCCTTCGCCGAGAGGGTCGACAGGATCGTCGGCAGGCCCTCGGCGTTCGCGCCGGCGTCGAAGGTGAGGGCGACGACGTACCCTCCGCCGGGCATGACCTCGACGTCCTGCCCGCTCAGCGATGGCGGGAACGGCGCGGGGGGCGGGAGGGGCGTCGGCTCCGGTCCCGGTTCCGGTGCGGGTGTCGGGGGCGCGACGCCGGGTGACGGCACGGGGTCCGGGGTCCGCGGCGCAGGCGCAGGCGCAGGCTCAGGCTCAGGTTCCGTTCCCGACTCGGGCGCCGTCGCGGCGGTGGACATCGTGACCGGCCCGGCAGGCGGCCCGGCCGACGGCGGCCCGGCGGCACGGATCGCGATCGCGACGGCGACCACCACGGCGAGTGCCAGGAGCGCGAGGGTGAGCACGACGGCGGCCGCTCGCCGTCGTGCGGGTCCGGCCGGCGCCGACGTCATGGTTCCTCCCCGGACGGCGTTCGCGGGAGGAATCGGGCAACGGTTCCGTGCGCCGCCGTCCTGCCCATGATCGGCCGTGGCCGGGTGGAGCGGGAGGGGCTTTGGTCCGGCTATTCCTTCACGGCACCGGCCGACGCGTTCATGATTTTCTTCTGGAAGACGAAGAACACGATGGCCACCGGCACGGTCATCAGCGCCGCCGCCGCGAGCTTCAGCGGGTACTGCGTGCCCTGGCTCAGCTGGCCCGAGGAGAGCTGGGCGACGCCCTTCGTCAGCGTGGTCAGCGCCGGGTCCTGCGTCGAGACGATGAAGTGGTTCAGCTCGTTCCAGGACCCCTGGAAGGACAGGATGACGATGGTCATGACGGCCGGACGGGCCATCGGCAGGACCACGGACCAGAACGTCCGGAACGTGCCGGCGCCGTCGATCCGCGCCTGCTCCTCGACGCTGACGGGGATGGACTCGAAGAAGTTCTTCATGATGAAGACCCCGGCGGCGTCGGCGAGCAGCGGCAGCACCATGCCTGCGTAGGAGTCGTAGATGCCGAGCTGGTTGATGACGAGGAACTTCGGGATGAGCAGCACCACGCCGGGCACGGCCATGACCGCCACGAGGAGGGCGAAGACCAGGCCCCGCCCGCGGAACGGGATGCGCGCCAGCGCGTACCCGGCGAGGGAGTTGAAGAAGACGCGTCCCGCCGTCACGAAGAGGGTGACGATGAAGGAGTTCTTCGCCCACGTCGGGAAGTCGGACGCCGCGAAGAGCTGCGTGTAGGCCGCGGTGGTCCAGTTCTGGGGGATCAGCCCGAGCGGGTTCTGGGCGGCTTCCGGCTCCGTCTTGAAGGAACTCGACACCTGGATGAGGAAGGGGAAGATGTAGATCAGGGCCAGGACGGCCAGCAGCGCGTAGAGCGCCAGGGCCCGCCGGCCCACCCCCGGGGACCTCCGGCGGCGTCCCGCGGACGGGGCCGGCGACGGGGGAGGCGTCGGGGCGGCGGGACGGGTGGCGAGCTGGCTCATCGCTTCGGCTCCTTGACGGGCAGGGCGCTGCTGGACGCGGTGCGCGCCCCGGTGGACGACGCCGTCACCGGCACCATGCGGCGGCGTCGCGGGACGTCCCGCTCGCGGAGGGCGAGGCGCTGCAGCAGCGTGAGGGTGACGATGATGGCGAACAGGATGAACGCGATCGCCGCACCCTCGCCCCACCGCTGGTTGTTGAAGGCGGTACTGAAGGACAGGTAGGCCGGGGTCAGCGTGGTCTTCGCGGGACCGCCCTGCGTGCCGGTGTAGATCTGGTCGAACACCTGCCAGGACCCGATCAGTCCCAGCGTGAGCACGGTGAAGAGGGTGGGGCGCAGCATGGGCAGGGTCACCTGCCAGAAGCGCTGCCAGCCGTTGGCGCCGTCGACCATGGCCGCCTCCTGCACCTCGCCGCTGATGTTCTGGAGCGCCGCGATGAACAGCAGCATGAACGTGCCGGACGTCGTGAAGATCGCCATGAGGATGAACGCGCTCATCGCCACGGACGGGCCGGCGAGCCACTCCCACCCGGACACGCCGAGGAACCCGGGCGAGGTCAGCGCCTCGGGGGCGGTCCCGATGCCGACCGCCGCGAGGATCACGTGGATCACGCCGCGGGGATCCTGGAACCAGTTGGGTCCGCTCACCGAGATGAACGAGAGCACGCGGTTGACGACGCCCGTGGAGCTGAACAGGAACAGCCAGAGGACCGTGATCGCCACGGAGCTCGTGACCGAGGGGAAGTAGAACGCCGTGCGGAAGAAGCCCCGTCCGCGCAGTACCTGCCGGTTCACGAGGACTGCGAGGAACATGCTGAGCCCGGTCTGGAGGGGCACCACCAGCAGGACGTAGTAGAGGTTGTTGCGGATGGAGGTCCCGAAGTCGCGCGAGGCGAGGCCTTCGCCGTCGAGGATCGCGGTGTAGTTCTCCGCGCCCACGAAGGCCACGGAACCGCCGATGGGGCTGCCGCGCCCGGTCCAGTCGGACACGCTCACCCAGGCGGCCATGAGGACGGGCACTACGAGGAAGAGGCCGAGGATCAGCACGACGGGGGTGATGAACAGCCAGCCGGTCATGCCCTGCCGCCCCCGCGGCGTCCGACGGCGGACGGTGTCGGTGCGTCGCGGAGAGGGAATCGATCGTGCCACCGGAATGCTCCTTTGCAGCGGTGCGGCCGGCCGTCAGGGCCGGGCCGGGGGTGGAACCGCGGCAGCGCCCGTCTTGCGGGCCGGGCGCTGCCGCGGGGTCTTCAGGTGCCCTACTGGGCGTCGGCGATCACAGCTTCGAGGTCCGGCTGGACGCCGTCGAGGAGCTGCTGCGGATCGGCGGTCTTCAGGCTCTCGAGCTGCGCGTTGAGCTCGGCGATGACGTCCACGGCGCCCGGCTGGGCCGGGACGTTCTGGGCGTAGTCGCCGCCTGCGATGAACGGCGCCAGGTCGGGGTACTGCTCGGACCACTGGTCCGCCGCCGACTGCACGGACGGCATCACGCCGAAGGCCTCCGCGAATGCCAGCTGGCTGTCGACGGAGGTCAGCTGCTCCACGAGCTGCCGCGCGCCCTCGATGTTGTCGCTGTCCGCGGCGATGCCCCAGCAGTTGGTGAACTGCAGGGTGCCCTTGCCGCCCGGGCCCTCGGGCAGTTCGGCGACGGTGTACTCGACGTCCGGGAAGTCGGCGTTCATGGCGCCGGCGATCCAGTTGCCCTCGATGACCATGGCGGCCTGCCCCTTGCCGAACGCCTCCCCGCCCCAGCCTGCGCCGAGGTCCGAGGAGTAGCTGGCGACGCCGTCGTTCAGGAGCTGCTGCACATAGGTGAGCGCCTCCACGTTCTCGGGGGAGTTCGCGGTCGCCTCGCCGTCGGTGACGAGGCCGCCGCCGGCAGCGGCCGCGAACGCGCCGACGCGCTGGAACTCGGGGCTGAAGGCGAGCCCCACGGTGCCGTCCTTCGTCAGGGCCGCCGCGGTCTCCGCGAGCTCGTCCCACGTGGTCGGCACGTCCGCCTCGGAGAGTCCGGCCGCGGCCCAGAGCTCGTCGTTGATCACGAGTGCGAGGGTCGAGAAGTCCTTCGGCGCGCAGTAGAGCGTGTCCTCGTAGGTGAACGCCTCGCGCAGCGCGGGGTAGAAGTCGTCCTTGGCGGGGAGGTCCTCGGCGTAGGGCTCCAGCGATCCGTTGGCCGCGTAGCCGGCGAAGGAGTCCGCGGAGACGTAGAAGACGTCGGCGGGATCGCCCGAGGCGAAGCCCTGGCTGAGCTGCTGCGGGAGGTCGGAGGCGACGTTCACGGTCGCGTCGATCCCGGACTCGCCGGACCAGGAGGACACTGCCTCCGTCACGGCGTCCGTCTCGGCGGTGCCCGAGGACCCGATCAGGACGGTCAGGGGAGCGTCCGTGGCTTCGGTCTGGTCGCCCGAGCCCGCGCCGGCGTCGGAGAAGCCCGACCCGCCGCAGGCGGTGAGTGCCAGGGCGCTCACGGCCACGAGGGCGGCGGCTGCGAGGCGCCGGGAGGTGCGTGGAGTGCCAGTCATCATTGTCTGTGTCCTTCGTCGGTGGTGTTCGATCAGGGGGTACCGGCGGTGGAGATGCCGGCGTCGAGGGGATACGGGGTGCGCCGGACGAGCGTCGCCGGAAGCAGCAGGTGCTGCTCCGGCGCCGGGACGCCGGCGCCTCCCGTGGTTGTTTCCGCAAGTTGGTGGGTGAGGACGGCGATCGCATGGCGGGCGGCGGCCTCGATGGGCTGGGCGACGCTCGACAGCCCGACGGCGGCGGCCACCGGGGTGTCGTCGAAACCGGTCACGGCCGCGGGCATCCCGGGGAAGGCCAGGCGCAGCTGCATGGCTGCGCCGAGGGCGAGGGAGTCGCTCACGCAGACGATCGCCGTCGCGCCCGCCGCGAGGAGGTGGCGGGCCGCCAGCGCCCCGGTCTGGACGCCGTCGTCGATGGACGCCGTGAGTTCCCGCATGCGGTCCGGGGCCACGCCGGCGGCGGCGAGGGTCCGCTGCCAGCCCGCCCGGCGGTCGTCCCCGGCCCCCGAGCCGGTGGGCCAGCCGAGGAACCCGATGGACTCGTGCCCCTCGCGGAGGAAGGCGGCGGTGGCCTCGGCCGTCCCGGCTCCGCCGTCGACGTCGACCCACGCGTGCCTGCTGCGGAGGGGATCCTCGGTGTCGCTCCAGGGGCGGCCGAAGGCGGCGAACGGGACGTCGTGGTCGAGGAGCCAGGCCGTCCGGTGGTCGCCGTGGTGGGTGCCGGTGAGGACGAACCCGTCGATGTCGGAGACCTGGAGCAGTTCCTCGTACTGGTGGATCTCGTCCGCGTCGGAGTCGGCGCAGAACAGTGTCAGCCGGTACCCCTCGCGCTGGGCGGTCTCCGTCAGGGCGTGCAGGAAGCGGTCGAGGATGGAGCCGTTGATGCCGTCGTGCACGGGCATGAGGCGCAGGCCGAGGTTCATGGACCGCCGGGTCCGCAGCTGGCGGGCTGCCGCGCTGGGTCGGTACCCGCTGGCGGCAATCGCGGCCTCGACCCGGGCGCGGGTCTCCGGCTTCACCCGGTGCGGGGCGTTGATGACGTTCGAGATGGTCTGCCGGGACACCCCGAGGGAGTCGGCCAGCGAGACCAGCGTGGTCTTCGTCATGGGTCCTCCTCCTCGTCGTCGTCCGCCGTGTGGCACCGGTCCCCGATGCGTGTTTACAACAATATGAACGTTCAAATAGGGTGGTGTCAACAGTCAATTTGATCGATCCAACAGTCGGGGCCCGTCGTCGGGCGCACGGCTGCATCAACAACTAGGAGCTCCGATGGCGCACCTCCAGCCCTTCCTGCACGACCTGACCGGCGTCTTCAGTGCGCCCATCCAGGCGTGGTCGGACCCGCAGGGCCAGATCCGCGGGGCGGGCGCGCAGGGCATCCACTGCGGCGACGACCGCGTGATCAGCTCCGCCGTCCTGACGGTGGACGGCGGAGAGCCGGAGTGGGTCGTCGCCCAGGTGCGGTCGGCCCGCCGGGTGGACTTCCTGGCCATGGTGCGCGTCGAGAACGCCGGCGCGGATCCGCTCGTCCAGCTCACGCGCACCCGGACGGCGTCCGCAGAAGGGATCAGCGAGGTGGTGCGCATCGAGTCGGCCCTCGACGGGCCGGTGACCCTGGTGCTCGCCTGCAGGCTCGCAGCCGACAGCACCCCCATGGAGAAGGTGAAGTCCGGTCAGGCATCCGAGGCGCCGCTGGCGGTCGATGCGCTGCAGTGGAACTGGCGCAACGCCGACACCACCGCCGTGCTGCACCCCGGCACGGCGTCCGTCTCCTTCGACGGCGGAGGAATCGACCTCCGCTGGGAGGTCACCGTGCACCCCGGAGCGGCGGCCGAGGTGGACTGGTCCCTGGCGCTGCAGGACACGGGCGCACCGATGACCGCCCCGACCACGGAGCCTCTCGAGGCGCCGGCCGTCGGGGACCGCCGCCTCGATCTGCTGCTGCGCCACTCCATCTCGGACCTCAACGGCCTGCGCATGGCGACGGTGGACCAGCCCGCGGCGACGTTCCTCGCGGCCGGCGCGCCCTGGTTCTTCACCATGTTCGGCCGTGACTCCCTGATCGCCGCCCGCCTGCTGCTCCCGGTGTCCACGGAGCTCGCCGGCTCCACGCTCACCGCGCTCGCCTCGAGGCAGGGCACCGTCAGCGACGCCGCCACGGCCGAGCAGCCGGGCAAGATCCTCCACGAGGTGCGCCGCGGCACGCTCCAGTTCGAGGAGAACGGCACGGGGATCGCCCTGCCGCCGGTCTACTACGGCACCATCGATGCCACCCCGCTGTGGATCCTGCTGCTCCACGACGCCTGGCGCGCCGGCCTGGACGCCGACGTCGTCGAGCGCCTCCTCGATCCGCTCGAGAAGGCGCTGACGTGGCTGCGTGACTTCGGCGACTCGGACGGCGACGGCTTCCTCGAGTACCTCGACACGAGCGGTCACGGCCTGGCCAATCAGGGCTGGAAGGACTCCGGCGACTCGATCCGCTGGCACGACGGTTCACTCGCGGAGGGCCCGATCGCGCTGAGCGAGGTCCAGGGCTACGCCTACGAGGCAGCCATCGGGGGAGCGGCTCTGCTCGAGGCCTTCGGCCGCCCCGGCGCGGACGGCTGGCGCAGCTATGCCGCCGGGCTGGCGGAGCGTTTCCGGGACGCGTTCTGGTGCTCGGACGCCACCGGCCGCTACCCCGCGATCGCGCTGGATGCGCAGAAGCGCGCGGTCGACGGCGTGACGAGCAATATGGGCCACCTCCTCGGCACGGGCATCCTCACGGACGAGGAGGAGGCCGTGGTGGTGGCACGGCTGCTCGACCCGACGATGTTCTCGGGCTTCGGCATCCGGACGGTCTCGACGACGAACGGGGGCTTCTGGCCCACGCGCTACCACGTCGGGTCCGTGTGGAGCCACGACACCGGCATGATCATCAGCGGGATGCTGCGGGCGGGTTTCGCTGACGAGGCCGCCGTCCTGGCGCGCGGCCTGCTCGACGCAGCGGAGGGCTTCGACTGGCGGCTGCCCGAACTCTTCTCCGGCCACGCGGCCGGCGACGTGGAACGGCCGGTGCCGTACCCGGCGTCGTGCCGTCCGCAGGCATGGGCGGCAGCCTCCGCGGTGCCGATCGCCCAGGCTCTCGGCGCGCTCTGACGCCCTTGCGTGTCGGCGGGACCGCCCGGGATCAGTGCAGGATGCGCTGGTACAGCAGGTGGTCCTGCCAGGACCCGGCGATCCTCAGGTAGGACGGCGCCGTCCCGATGAGCGTGAAGCCCGCCCCGCGCAGGACCGCCGTCGAGGCGGCGTTGCGCGGCAGGACGGACGCCTGGATGCGGTGCAGCCCCAGCTCGTCCCGGGCGTGCCGCAGCACCTCCTGCAGGGCGGCCGAGCAGACGCCCCGACCCTGCAGCCGCCCGGCCACCCAGTACCCCATGTGCGCGCTGAGGAACGGCCCGCGGACGATGCCCGCGAGGGTCATCGTGCCCACGATCCGCTCCTCCGCCTCGAGAACCCACGGTAGGTCGGTGCCCGCGGCCCCGGCCTCGAGCCGCGACGCGATCTGCTCGGCCTGGCCCGCCTCGGTGAAGAAATGGTCGTCCCGTAGGGGCTCCCACGGCTCGAGGTGCTCCCGGTTGTCCCGGTAGGCCCGGGCGAGGGCGGGCGCGTCCGCAGCCCTCAGGAGACGCAGGGTCACACCGGATGGCAGAGTAGGGAAGGGCACCCGGCCACTGTAGTCGGAGGCCCGGCGCCGCCGGTCGGGGTGGCGCCGGAGCGGCAGGAGAGGTGGCCCGTGGACGGTACCTGGACCATTCGCGAGGCGACGCGCGCGGACGCCGCCGGGTTCGCCCGCATCCAGATCGATGCCTGGCGCGCCACCTACAGCGGGATCCTGCCCGCCGACTACCTCGCGCGCCTGGACCTGTGGCGCCTCACGGCGGTCTGGGAGCAGCGGCTGGGCAGCGCGGCGGGCGCGGTCCGCCAGCTGGCCGTCTGCGTGGACGGCGGCATCGTCGGATGGGCGGGCTTCGGCGAGCCGCGGGACGACGTCGACGACGGCACGGGCGAACTGCACGCCATCAACATGGACCCCGCCCACTGGTCCCGCGGACTGGGCTCGTTCCTGTTCACCCGGGTGGCCCGCGAACTGGTCGGCATGGGATACAGCCGAGCCTATCTGTGGGTGGCCGACGGTAACTCCCGGGCCCTGGCGTTCTACGGGCGGCACGGGTGGTCACTGGACGGCACCAGCACCGACGACGACCGGTTCACCCCGCCGCTGCACGAACTCCGGGTGGTGTCCCCACTTCTCGCATGAAGGCTCTTCCGGCTGCTTCCTCCCGCTGCCACACTGTCGCCATGGCCGGAATCCCCGACGCACGCATCGACGCCTACATCGCCGCGCTCCCCGCCTGGCAGCAGGAGGTCTGCCGGACCGTGCGGCGTGTGGTGCACGAGGCCGATCCGGAGGTCGAGGAGACGATCAAGCGCACCCGCCAGCCCTACTTCGTGCTCCACGGCAACGTGTGCGCTCTTCTCGCCACCAGGGACCACGTGAGCGTCTTCCTCTACGACGGCGGCCTTGCCCCCGATCCGCACGGCATCATCACGGGCGGCCACGGCAACGCGACCGGACGGACGATCGCCGTCCACGAGGACCGTCCCGTGGACGAGGACGCGCTCCGGGAGATCTTCCGTGCCGTCATCGCGGACAATCGCAACGGCGGTTGGCGCAGCATCACCAAGCGTGCCAACCTAGGCGGATGAGCCCGCTCCAGGACATCCCGACCGCCACCGGCCCGCGGCCGGCCCCCGCGTCCCGGGCCCTGGACGTCCTTCCCCGGCACGTTGCCTGATCCGCAGGGACGGCGACGTCCCTCACAGGGCGAGACGCCCCCGCACCTCCGGCCCGCGTACCTCGGCCTGGTGTTCCTCGGCGGCATGGGCGGGACCCTCGCGCGTTTCGGGTTGTCCGAGCTCCTTCCGACGCCGTCGGGCCTCCCGTTCGGGATCTTCCTGATCAACCTTGCCGGCGCCTTCGCCCTCGGTCTGCTCCTCGAGGCGCTGGCGCGCCGTGGCCCCGACGCCGGCCGGCGTCGGGGCGTGCGGCTCCTCCTCGGGACCGGCTTCCTCGGTGGCTTCACCACCTACAGCGCACTCGCCGTCGACTCCGCGCTCCTCGTGGGGGGCGGGCGGGTCGTGGCCGGTCTGGGCTACCTCGCGCTGTCCGTCGTCGTCGGGCTCGGGGCGACGGCGCTCGGCATCGTGGCAGGCCACCTGGTCCACCGACGGTTACGGGGCCGCCGGGGAGGACGACCGTGAGCCTCGCACTGGTGCTCGCGCTGGGCGCCGCGGGCGGGCTGGGCGCGGTCGCACGCTTCGTGCTCGACGGCGTCATCCGCGGGCCGCTCAGCGGCGTCGTCCCCATCGGCACCATGACGGTCAACATCAGCGGCTCGTTCCTGCTGGGTCTGCTCACCGCGCTGGGCATGATCAGCGTCCTTCCCTCCGAGTGGATCCTCGTCTGCGGTGTGGGCTTCCTCGGCGGCTACACCACCTTCAGCACGGCGAGCAGCGAGACGGTGCGCCTCCTCCAGGCGGGCCACGTCGGTGCTGCCCTGCTCTCGGGAGCGGGCACCGCGCTGGGCGCGCTCGCGGCGGCCGCGCTGGGCCTGTGGGTGGGGCTGCTGCTCGCCTAGGCTGCAGCCATGCACGATCCCACCGGCGCCGTGCCGCGGCCGTCATCCAGCACGCGTCGTCCCGTGTCGGTCGTCCCGTGTCGGTCATCCCGTGTCCGTGTCGGTCCGGCCGGACACCGATGGCTGACGGGCGGGGAGGTGCACAGGCGTGGTGGTGAGTTCGCCGTGAACCGTGCGCCCTGCCTGCCAGTACCGGTTCCTTCGCGGGGTGTCGGTCCGGCGTCGATGACCCGGCGGAGTGAACCACGGTATGCCGCCGCGGAGCTCGACGCTCCACAGATCCTCGTGGATGACGTGATGGTGGCGGGAGCACAGCAGCACCCCGTTGTCGATGCTGGTCCCTCCACCGCACGACCACGGTGTCAGATGATGTGCCTCGCACCAGCTGGCCGGGACGACGCAGTCCGGGAAGGCACACCCCTTGTCCCGGGCGACGAGCGCCCGTCGAAGGTGTGGTGGAAACAGGCGTTGCGCGCGTCCCAGGTCGAGGACCTCTCCCTCGCTGCCCAGGACCAGCGGGATGATGTCGGCATCACAGGCCAGCCTCCTGATGGTCCGCGCACCGATCTGTACGGAGAAGACGGCGTCGCCCGCCCGCTCGGTCTCGCCGACCAGGTCCCTGTAATCAATGGTGACCATCACCTGTGGACGATGCCCGCCCGTCGCGGGTAGGCCTCCGGTCGACAGGGCGATCCTGCAGGCCGAGACCAGTCCATCGAGGAGTTGCTGCGGACGGGTCGGACCGCAGTGATCGACCGGCTGCTCCTGCGAAGCGGGTTCCGGCCCGGGCGCCGGGTCGCGTGCCGGACCGGGCGCACGGCCGGCCGCCTCCGGTCCTCCGCCATCGATCGGGTGTGCCGCATGCCCCCGGGATGCTCGTGGGTTGGCGGCCGTATTCATGACGGTGGCGAGCTGTTCGAACTGCTCGTCCGTGGCGCCGATCTCCAGGACGTGCAATCCGTGGCGCCGTCCCTTGAGGAAGACACCCTGGCGCGCGCGCAGTACCTTCTCCGTGGGTTCCCGTCCGTCCTGGTCGAGCACTGATTCCCAGCGGCGGACCAGGACGCGGAGGATGTCCTCGTCGGACTCGATCGCCTGCCGGGTGAGGTGCTGCTCCATCGACGCGAGCTGATCCGGTGGCGCGAAGGACTGCACCCGCTCGATCGCCTGTGCCACGGCGGCAGCCGCTCGTCCACTGACAGCGAAGGAATCCATGGCCCCACCCAGCGACTCCAGCCGGGGCGGGAGCGGGTTCCCGGTGGGTGACAGGCTCGGCAGCACGACCGCAGCCAGGTGCAGGCGACGTCGCGCCTCGGTCCGGCTGATACCCAGTGTCTCCCGAAGGAAATCAGCGCAGTTCCTGACCCTTCGCCCGACGTCGGCAGCTGACGCGGGTGGGCCGGGCGGGCTGGAAGGGCTGGATGACGTGGTTTCGGGACCCTCCGCAACCGACGGCGCTTCCGCCGGACCGGATGGGCCGGGAGCGCCCTGTTCCGACGCAAGGCCGTGGTGATCCGCCACCCTCGCTGCGAGGACCTGCAGGTAATCGACGACCTTCGACACCTGCTCCACGTCCACGACGAACCGCAGGGCGTCCTGGCGTGACAGGAGGTGGTGGTACTGGGCCAGGCCGAGGGCGCAGGCGCCGAGGACGGTGCGCGCCTCCTCGAGGGAGGATCCCGGGTGTGGGGAGCGTGCGATCGAGGTAATGACCATGAGCCGATATTATCGAACACATCTTCTAATAATCGAGGCGGGCGCGCGATTGTGGAGGGGTAGTGGGCGACTTGGTCTCCACAGGATTGCCCGCTGTTCACACGGGATCGGCGCCTCTCCGGGAGGGATGCCCTGCCCGCTAGGCTGGACGGGTGCCCCAGGAAACCTTCGACCTCCGTGCGATCGCCGTCGGCGCCTACGGCCCGTCGCTGCTGTACGGAGTCGCCACGGGCGCCATCCTGCCGGTCATCGCGCTCACCGCGCGCGACCTCGGCGCGGACGTGGCGACGGCCGCGCTCGTCATCACGCTCTCGGGTATCGGCTCCCTCGTCACGAACGTCCCGGCGACGCTGATCGCCACGCGCTTCGGCGAACGCAGGGCGCTGGTAGGGGCCGCGCTCTGGTGCGCGGCGGCCATGTTCCTCGCACTGGCAGCCACCACCCTGGCCGTCTTCGCGGCCGCCGTCTTCATGGTGGGCATGGCGGGCGCCGTGTTCGGGCTCGCACGCCAGAGCTACCTCACCGAGGCCGTGCCGGCGCACTTCCGCGCCCGGGCCCTCTCCACGCTCGGTGGCGTCACGCGGATCGGGGTCTTCGCGGGGCCGTTCGCGGCCGCCGTCGCCATGAGCGCCGTCGGTCTGGACGGCGCGTACTGGGTGGGCGGGTCGGCGAGCCTCGCCGCTGCGGCCCTGAGCTGGCGCGTCCCCGAGCTCGACGCCCCGGGGCGGGTCGCGATGACGGCCCGCACCCCGGTCGAGGCCGCGCTCGCGGCTCCGCCGACAGTACGCTCCACGGTGCGCAGCCACGCCCGGATCTTCCTCACCGTCGGGATCGGGGTGCTGCTGATCGCGGCGGTGCGGGCCACCCGGCAGGCGGTCCTGCCGCTGTGGGCCGAGAACATCGGTCTGGACGCCTCGGCCACGGCGCTGATCTACGGACTGTCGGGTGCGATCGACATGCTGATCTTCTACCCGTCCGGCAAGGTCATGGACGTCCGGGGCCGCCGCTGGATCGCCGTCCCGTGCATGCTCATCATGGGCACCGCCCTCACGCTCCTGCCCCTCACCGGGGACGCGACGGGCCTGCTCCTGATCGCCCTGCTCATCGGGTTCGGCAACGGCATCGGCTCGGGTATCGTCATGACGCTCGGGGCGGACTTCTCGCCGTCACCCGGCCGTCCGCAGTTCCTCGGCGTCTGGCGCCTGCTCACGGACGGCGGGACCATGGCCGGCCCCGGGCTGCTCGCCCTCGTCACCGCGCTCGCCACGCTGTCGGCCGGTATCTGGGCGACGGCGGTTCTCGGCTTCCTCGGTGCAGGGATCCTCTGGTACTGGATCCCGCGGGCGGCGCCGGGGTCGGCGCAACCGGCGCGCTCCCGGAGCTGACACCCCTCGGCGTCGTGCGCCGGACCGTGCCGCCCGTAGATCGGAAGACCCAAAGCATCCCCGACGCCGGCACGGTCAGGGGGTGCGCGGAGCGGCGGAGACGCGGGCCTGCGCGGAGAAGAGCCATCCCGCGGCGGCCGCGAGGGTGAAGCCGACGCCCACGATCCACGTGAGCCCCCACCAGAAGAACAGCGGGACGTTCGCGGTGCCGGGCTCCGGGGCCGGCCCGATGGCCAGGACGGAGAGGTAGAGCACCATGGACAGCGCGAGGCCGCCGAGTCCCAGCGCCCAGCACGCCACCAGCCACGCACGCGACGACGCCCAGAACGCGTCGTAGCCGTGCCAGTTGTTCCAGTGGTCACCGGTCCGCATGATGATCAGCCCGCCGATGAGCGTCCACGTCCCGACGGCCAGGAGCGCGGCGACGACGTCGGCCGGGCGGTGCCAGAGGTTGATGAACGTGGCCGCGCCCGCGAGGACGGAGTACGCCCCGCCGGCGGCGGCGGCGAACGGCCGCCAGCGCGGCGAGGCGATGATGAACACTGCGGCCGCCGCCGAGGCCGCGAGCGTCGTATGCCCCGACGGCAATGAATTGAACGCGAGGGTCTCGACGCCCCGGTCGGGGCGGTCGAACACGATGTTCTTGAGCAGCTGCGTGGTCAGGTTCGCGGCGAGGATGACGCCGACAGCCGTCACGGCGGCCGCCACCCGCCGTCGCACCACGGCCACGAACAGGATCGCCGCCGCAGCGACGACGATCGAGACGAGCGGCAGGGTGTCGAGGAACCGCAGGAACGGGAGCTGGGTGTCGGGTGCGGCGACGTCGGCCTCACGCCAGGCGGACTCGTCCGCGAACTGGCCCCTGGTGGTCCGGACGAAGGCCCAGTAGGTCCAGCCGAGTGCGGAGGCGCAGAAGACCGCGGCCAGCACGAACAACAGCGGCGAGCGTGCTGCCCGCGCCGATCCGGTGGAGGTTCGCTGGGACGTCATCCCGTCCATCGTTCCACACCACCGGGCCTGTCCGTCGCTGTTCCGTGACCTCCGCGGCGGCGTTCCGCTCCCGTACCCTGAGGGCGTGCGAACCTCGGACCATCCCCAGCCGGACGCCCTCTCCCTGCCGACCCTCGAGGAGGTGTCGGCCTCGGCGCGAATCGTCTCCGTGCCCATGCGCGTGAAGTTCCGCGGCGTCCTCGTCCGGGAGGCCCTGCTGGTGCGGGGGCCGGCCGGCTGGGGGGAGTTCTGCCCGTTCCTGGAGTACGACGACGCCGAATCCGCGCCCTGGCTCGCCGGTGCCCTCGAAGCGGCCTGGCACGGCTTCCCGGCCCCGGTCCGGTCCGAGGTCCCCGTGAACGCGACGGTCCCTGCCGTCGGGCCCGCCGATGTCGAGGGCGTGCTGGCCCGCTTCGGTCAGGTGGGCGCCGTCAAGGTGAAGGTGGCCGAGCGGGGTCAGGTCCTGGCCGACGACGTCGCGCGGGTCGCCGAGGTGCGCCGCCTCCTCCCCGATGCCGGGATCAAGATCGACGCCAACGGCGGCTGGACGGTCGAGGAGGCGCTGACGGCCCTCGAGGAACTCGCGCGGTTCGGCCTGCAGTACGTGGAGCAGCCGGTGGCCGACATCCCCGGCCTGCGCACCGTCCGGCTGGAACTGCGCCGCCGCGGCGAGGCGGTCCTCGTTGCCGCCGACGAGAGCGTGCGCCGCCAGGACGACCCGCTGCGGGTGGCCCGCGAGGACGCCGCCGATGTGCTCGTCATCAAGGCCCCGCCGCTCGGCGGCGTCCGGCGCGCGCTGGACATCATCGGCCGCGCGGGGCTGCCCGCCGTCGTCAGTTCCGCCCTCGACACCTCGGTGGGTATCCGCGCCGGGGTGGCCCTCGCCGCCGCGCTCCCCGCACTGCCCTACGCCTGCGGGCTCGCCACCGTCTCCCTCATGGCCGGCGACGTCGCCGAGGCCTCCCTCGTCCCCGAGCACGGGGTCCTCCCGGTGCGCGACGTCGAGGCGTCGGAGGAGCTGCTCGAGCGCTTCGCGGCCGGCGAGGATCGGCGGCGCTGGTGGCTGGACCGCCTGGCGCGCTGCTACCGGGTCCTCGACGGGGCGCAGCCGCACTGACGCGAGTTCCGATCCCGTTCACGCGGGGTTCACCGGCGTGCACCCCGCCCGTTCAGGAACCCCCGACAGGGTGGGGGCACGCCGTCCACCCCGTCGAGAGGTATTCCATGACTGACACCGCGCGCCGCCTCCTGCCCATGCTCGGCCACACCAAGGGGAAGCGCAGTGCCGTCACCTGCGCCCTGAAGTGTGACAACGCCTGCGCCGACGCCGTCTGCAACACCTCCGCCAACAACTACTTCCGCGATATCGCCTCGCGCGAGTTCTCGCGCCGCAGCGCGCTCGGGGCGGGCGCGGCCGGGGCCCTGACGCTCCTCGTCGCCTCCCAGACCGGTGCCGGTTCCGCCGTCGCGGCGCCGGGTGGGAAGGGGGCCGGCGCTCTGCCCTTCACCGCCATCGAGCCCGTGGACGCGCTGGTCGACGACATGACGGTCCCGCGGGGCTACGGCTGGAAGCCCGTCATCCGCTGGGGCGATCCGCTCTTCCGCACGTCCCCGGACTTCGACGCCGACCGCCAGACCGCCGCCGCGCAGGCGCTCCAGTTTGGCTACAACTGCGACTACACCGACGTCCTCGAGATCGAGGGCAGCAAGGGCCGCCGCGCGGTGCTCTTCGCCAACCACGAGTACACGAACGAGAACATCATGGTGCCCCCGACGACGCCCGCGGCGGAGGTCCGCGGCATCGGCAGGGCCGCCCACGGGCTCTCCGTCGTCGAGCTCGAACGCAGGAACCGGAACAAGCCGTGGTCCTACGTCCAGGGCGCCCCGCTCAACCGCCGCTACCTGACCACCACCGCCTACGAGGTGACCGGCCCCGCGGCGGGGTCGGATCTGCTGAGGACGAAGGACGACCCGGCCGGCCGCAGCATCCTCGGCACCCTCGGCAACTGCGCCGGCGGCACCACCCCGTGGGGCACCATCCTCTCCGGCGAGGAGAACTTCAACGGCTACTTCGTGGCCGCCGGCACCAGCGACGGCGATCGCCGCTACGGCATCACCAGCAAGCCGACGGCGCGCGGCTGGGAGATCGACGAGCCCCGCTTCGACACCCGCAACGCCGGGTACGAGAACGAGAAGCACCGTTTCGGCTACATCGTCGAGGTGGACCCGTTCGACCCCACGTCGACGCCCCGGAAGCACTCCGCGCTGGGCCGCTTCAAGCACGAGGGTGCGAACGTGACGGTCTCCGCCGACGGCCGCGTGGTCGCGTACATGGGCGATGACGAGCGCTTCGACTACCTCTACAAGTTCGTGTCCACCAGGAAGGTGCAGCCGGGCAGCAGCCCTGCGGCGCGCCGGGCCAACATGACCCTGCTCAGCGAGGGCTCGCTGTACGTCGCGCGGTTCCAGGGCAACTCCGTCGCCGAGATAGACGGCACCGGCACGCTCCCGACCGATGGCGCGTTCGACGGCGTGGGCGAGTGGCTGCCGCTGCTCATCGACAACGAATCCGTGGTCGCGGGCATGACCGCCGCCGAGGTGTGCGTCTTCACTCGGATCGCCGCGGACAGGATGGGCGCCACCAAGATGGACCGGTGCGAGGACGTCGAACCGAACCCGCGCACGGGCAAGGTGTACGTGGCGTGCACCAACAACACGAACCGCGGCGTCGGCAGCAGCGCCGTCGCGGACGAGGCCAACCCGCGCACGCAGAACCGCGACGGCCACGTCGTCGAACTCACGGAGGCCGGCGGCAACGCGACGGGCACCCGCTTCACGTGGAACCTGCTGCTGGTCTGCGGCGATCCCGCGCGCAACCCCTCCACCTACTTCGCCGGCTACCCGACGGACAAGGTCTCCCCGATCTCCTGCCCCGACAACGTGGCCTTCGACTCGGCGGGCAACCTGTGGATCTCGACGGACGGGCAGCCGGGCACCGTGGGCTTCGCGGACGGCCTGTTCAAGGTGGGACTGGAAGGCGCCGAGCGCGGCCGCGTGCAGCAGTTCCTCGCCGTGCCGCGGGACGCCGAGACGTGCGGGCCGGTCATCCACGACCAGGACGGCACCGTCTTCGTGGCGGTGCAGCATCCGGGGGAGGACGGAGAGTGGGCCGCGCAGGCCTCCCTGTTCCCCGACTACGTGCCCCTGGGCGGTGCCCCGCGCAGGGGAGAGGCCGCGCTGCCGCGTCCGTCGGTCGTCCAGGTCTATCGTGCGTCCGAGGGTCGCCGCGACGAGGACCACAACGGTCGCGGTCGGAAGCGGCAGGGCACGCCACGCCGCTAGCAGGTCCGCACGGTCGACGGGACGGCCCACGCCGGCTGATGCCACGCACCCCCACCTCCGGGTGGGGGTGCGTCCGTGTGGGGGTGGAAGGATGGAGCCGTGACCGACGCAGCCGTTCCCCAGCCCTCCTCCCTCGACTCCGCGGCCTCGGCCGCCCGTGTCGTCCGGGCCCTCGTCGCCGGTGGCGTGCACGACGTCGTCGTCGCCCCCGGCTCGCGCAGCGCCCCGCTGGCCTACGCGCTGTCCGAGGCGGAGGACGCAGGCCTCGTCCGGCTGCACGTGCGGATCGACGAGCGGTCCGGTGCCTTCACCGCCCTGGGGCTGGCGCTCGGCGGCCAGCGTCCGGCGGCGGTGGTGACGACGTCGGGCACGGCCGTGGGTGAGCTCCTGCCGGCGGTCATGGAGGCGAACCACGCCGCGGTGCCATTGGTGGTGATCTCCGCCGACCGACCCGCCGAGCTGCGCGGCACCGGGGCCAACCAGACGACGGTGCAGCCGGGACTGTTCGGCGTACATGTACGGATGGGCATCGACGTCGGTGCGGGCGAGGACCCGGGCCCGACCGTCCGGGACGCCCTCCACGCCGCCCTCGGCCGCGCCGTGGGCGGCGTCCCGACCGCTCCGCCGGGCCCGGTCCACCTCAATCTGGCCTTCCGTGACCCGCTCGTCCCGGCAGATCCCGGGGACGCAGGGGACGCCTGGGACACAGGGGTCACCGGGAACACGGGCGAGGATCGGCCGGCGACCCGACCGGGGGCGGGCTTCGCGGTGGCCACCGGTGCGGATGACGGCGGCGGCACGGCGGTCGGGTCGGTCGGTGGTGCGGCGGGCGGCTCGGTCGGTGCGGACGACGGCGGCGCCGCGACGGCCGGGCCGGGCGGGGGCGCCGATGCTTCCGTGCCAGGCGGCGGCGCGGAAGCACCCGTGTCCGCGGAAGCAGGCCCGCAGCCCGAGGGCAGGCCGCACCGCACCGGCGCCGGGCGGACCGTCGTCGTCGCCGGCCACGGGGCGGGGGAGCTCGCCGCGGTGTTCGCCGCGCACCTGGACCTCCCGCTGTTCGCGGAGCCGTCCTCCAACGCGCGGTTCGGCAGCAGCGCCGTCGCTCCGTACCGGCTGCTCCTGGAGCACCTCGGCGCCCCCATCACACGGGTGGTGACGTTCGGCCGGCCCACGCTGTCCCGACCCGTCGCCGCGCTGCTGGCCCGGCCCGACGTCGAGCACGCGCTGTACCTGCCCGCGCCCGTCGCCTGGTTCGAGGACGGCCGGCGCCCCGAGCGCATCATCGACACCCTGCCGGAACTGCTCGCCTTCGCGGGGCGCGGCGAGGAGGGCTGGCTGCGCTCCTGGCGGGAGGCCGGCGCGGCGGCGGACGCCGCGATCCAGTCGCTGCTGGGCGACGAGCCCCAGCTCACCGGACTGCACGTGGCCGACGCCGTCTGGGAGTACACGCACGGCAACCTGGTGCTCGGCTCGTCCAACCCGATCCGGGACGTCGACCTCGTCGCCGCGACGGACCAGCATCCGCTGGAGGTCTTCGCGAACCGCGGCCTCGCGGGTATCGACGGCACCATCTCGACGGCCACCGGGGTGGCCCTCGCGGCGGGCATCCCCACGCGCGCGCTGCTGGGCGACCTCACGTTCCTGCACGACGTCGGCGGCCTGCTGGTCGGCAGCGGCGAACCGCAGCCCGACCTGCAGATCGTGGTCCTCAACGACGGCGGGGGCGGGATCTTCGGCCTGCTCGAGCACGGGGCCGAGAGCACGACGGCGCGCTACGGGCCCGCCGTGGAACGGCTGTTCGGGACGCCGCACACGGTGGACCTCGCTGCGCTGGCCGCCGCCTACGGGCTACGCCACGAACGGGCGACCACGCCCCAGGAGCTGGATACGGCGATGGAGCGGCCCATCAGGGGCCGCTCCATCCTCGAGGTGCGGGCGGAGCGCCCGACGCTCCGGGACCTCCACGCGCGCGTCCGCCACGCGGTGGCGTCCGCGGCGCCTCGCGCCTAGATGTACTGAGCCGTCAGGTTGGTGACACTCGGGTGATGGGTGTGGTTCCGATGCCGGTGTGGATACGTTCAGTGTTGTAGTGCTCGAGCCAGGGTGCAAGGGCGGCTTGACGGTGAGCGCTGCTGGTGAGGCGGGCGTTAACGTGAGACACGAGGACCTCCGAGCACGAAGTGTGGGAACTAGACAGCTCCACTTAGCCCGGAGGTCCTCCTCCATTTCAAGACCCCCGCGTCAACAACGTCCCAGCCCAGTACACCTAGAGCACCTTCGAGAGGAAGAGCTTCGTCCGCTCGTGCTGCGGGTTGCCGAGGACGTCCTCGGGCTTGCCCTGCTCCACGACGACGCCGCCGTCCATGAAGACCACCCGGTCTCCGACCTCGCGGGCGAAGCCCATCTCGTGCGTGACCACCATCATGGTCATGCCCTCCCGGGCCAGCTGCTTCATGACCTCGAGCACGTCACCGACGAGCTCGGGGTCCAGGGCGCTGGTGGGCTCGTCGAACAGCATCATGTCCGGGTCCATCGACAGGGCGCGGGCGATGGCCACGCGCTGCTGCTGGCCGCCGGAGAGCTGCGCCGGGAAGGCGTCGGCCTTCTCGGCGAGGCCCACCTTGGCGAGGTTCCGGTGGGCCACCTCGACCGCTTCCGCCTTCCGCCGCTTCTTGGCGCGCTGCTGGGCGAGGGTCAGGTTCTTCAGGACGCTCAGGTGCGGGAAGAGGTTGAACTGCTGGAAGACCATGCCGATGCGCGTGCGCACGCCGTCGAGGTCCGTCTCGCTGTCCGTGATGTCGACGCCCTCCACCATGACCGTGCCGCTGGTGGGCTCCTCGAGCCGGTTGACGCAGCGCAGGAGCGTGGACTTGCCGGAGCCGGAGGGCCCGATCACGCACACCACCTCGCCGTGGTCCACGTGGAAGTCGATGCCCTTGAGCACCTCGTTGGCGCCGAAGTTCTTGCACAGGGCGCGGACCTCGATCGCGGGGACCGCCGTCGAACGCGTCGGAACCGATGCTGGGTGTGCCACCGGGATCACCGGCCTCTCTTGTTGTGTCGTTCGAGCTTCGCCACGAGCTGGGTGAGCGGCAACGTGATGACCAGGTACATCATGGCGGCCACGACGAGGGGCGTCGCGTTGGCCTGGCTGGTCAGGGCGTCCCGGGCGAAGGTGGTGAGTTCCCGGTCCGCGATGGCCATGCCGGCGATGAAGAGCAGCGACGTGTCCTTGATGAGGATGACCAGCTCGTTCGTCAGCGGGGGAGTGATGATCCGGAAGGCCTGGGGGAGGACGACGGTGAGCATGGTCCACGCCGGGTTCATGCCGAGGGAGCGCGCGGCCTCGACCTGTCCCTTGGGCACGGCCTCGATCCCGGCCCGGATGGTCTCCGCGATGTACGCCGCGGACACCACGATCAGGCCGATGAGACCGGCCCCCGCGTTGCCTCCGGGCGGGCGCCACTCGAACGCGATGGGGACCGCATAGGCGAACCCGAAGATCACCAGCAGCGCGGGCAGCCCGCGGAACAGCTCGATGTACCCGGTGGCGACCCACCGGTACGGCAGCACCGGGGAGAGCTTCATGAGCGCCAGCAGGAGCCCGAGCAGCATGCCGCCGACGAAGGCGATGGCCGTGTAGACGATCGTGTTCTTCGCCGCGATCGTGACGACCTCGGGGAAGGTCGCAGCAGCGACCTCGAGATCGAGGAAGTTCGTCTGGATCTTGTCCCAGTCGGCCGCGAGGATGATGAACAGGACGACGGCGACGAAGACCGCGTAGAGGACGCCCTGGATGAGGCGTCTGCGGGTTGAACGTTTCACGCGGTGGATCTACCTTCCTTCGGGAGGTGGCACCCGCGCGGCCCCGGAGTCGTCGGACATCCGGGGCCGCACGGGCAGGGCTGGTCTACTCCGCGAAGTAGGAGTCGTAGATTTCCTGGTACTTGCCGTTGTCGCGCAGCGTGCCGAGCTGCTCGTTCACGGCGGCCACGAGTTCCTCGCTGCCGCTCTTGGCCATGATGAAGCCGTACTGCTCGTCGGTCGGGTACTCCTCCGCGATGGTGAAGGCGCCGTCCTCGGTGTGGCCGATGTTCACCGGGAGGTCCTGCAGCAGGGCATCGACGTTCCCGGCCTGGACGGCGGCGTACATCTCGGCGTCCGACGGGAACTGGATGATCTCGGCCTCGGGAGCGTTCTCCTCGGCATAGGTCTCGCCGGTGGTGCCCTGCTGCACGCCGACCTTCTTGCCGGCGAGGTCCTCGATCGAGGCGATGTCCGAGTCGGTCGGCACGAGGAGCGACTGCAGCGAGTCGTAGTACGGGTCCGAGAACGTCAGGTTCGCCTTGCGCTCCTCGGTGATCGTGACCGCGCTGGCGCCGATGTCGCACTGGCCGGCGGCGATGACGGCGCCGCTCTGGAGGCCGTTGAACTCGACGTCCTGGACGGAGAGCTCGAGGTCCATGCCGGCGGCGATCTCCTTCATGAGATCCATGTCGAAGCCGGTGTACTCGCCGTTCTCCTCGTACTCGAAGGGCGGGTACGGGATGTCCGAGCACACGGTGAGTGAGCCCTCGGACACGAGGTTCAGGCCGCTCGCCTCCTCGGAGGCGGCGTCGTCGGAACCTCCGCCGCACGCGCTCAGCGCGAGTGTGCCGGCGGCCATCGCGGCCAGCAGTGCAGATTTCTTGGAAAGCATCGGTACCTCATTCGGGCGGGTGGGACGGGGACGGTTCTGCTGATTCTAGCGGCAGGGAGAGGTGCATCACAGGCGACAGGGATTGCCTGCTGGTCACCAGGGCAGGTCGGTGGCGACGGTCATCGGGACAGGCCGAGGGCCTCGATCATCGGCCGGAACTTGCTCCACGTCTCCGCGAGCTCCGCCTCGGGCTGGGACCCCTCGACGATCCCGCACCCCGCGTAGAGCCGGACGCGCGTGGGTGTCTCGACGACGGCGCCGCGCAGGGCGATGCCCCACTCCCCGTTCCCCCCGGCGTCGATCCATCCCACCGGCCCGGCGTAGGGCCCGCGCTGCAGGTGCTCGAGCTCGCGGATGAGCGCCCCGGCGACCGTCGTGGGGGTGCCGCACACCGCGGCGGTGGGATGCAGCGCCTGCACGAGGGCCAGGGACGTCGGCACCCGGCCGTCGTCGTCCGCCGCGAGCTGTGCCGTGACGTCCGAGGCGAGATGCCACACGTTGGGCAACTGCAGCACGAACGGCTCGCTGTGGGAGGTCATGGAGCTCGTGAACGGCTGGAGCGTCTCGGTGAGGGAGTCGATCGCGATCTGGTGCTCGTGGAGCTGCTTCCCCGACCCCGCGAGGACCCGGTCCGCGTAGCCGGGGTCGCCGGCCGGCGCGTTGGCCCGGTCGAGGGTTCCGGCGAGCACGCGGGCGCGAGCCGTGTTGTTCTCCACCTTGATGAGCATCTCCGGCGTCGACCCGATCAGGCCGTCCACGGCGTACGTCCAGCAGTCCTCGTACCGCACCGCGAGTTCGCGCAGCACCTGCGCCGTCGCGACAGGCGTCTCGAGGTGCGCGACGACGTCGCGCGCCAGCACGAGCTTGCTCAGCTCGCCGGCCTGCACGTGCTTGACGCCCTCGGCGACCGCGTGCTGGTACTGGTCCTCGCTGAGGACGCCGGGGCCGAGACGGTCGCCCGGGTTGGGGGAGCGCCCGGCGTCGGGTTCCACGAGGTAGGCCGCGAGCGCCGCCTCGGCCGCCTCGGCGCTCAACTCGGCCTCGGCGTCGTCGGTGATGAAGGTCAGCCAGGCACGGCCCTCGCTGCAGCCCACCACCACCTCGGGGACGATCAGGCGTGATTCGTGCGCGGAGGTCTTGGAGAAGGCGAACGAGCCGAAGGCGATGAGGCCGCTGCCGGGGACGTCGAGATCGTCGAGCACCTCCGCGCCGGCGAGTTCGCGGCGCCACCATTCCTGGGCCTGCGTGAAGCGGTCGGGCCCGGTGACGGTGAACCGGGCGGTCTCGCCGTAGGCCACGAGTCCGGACCCGCGGCGGATCCAGGTGAGGGCGTCGTTGCGGACCACGTACTCGAGGAGCCCGGTCTGCGGGTCCATGTCCGCCCGTGCCACGGTGATGCTGCGGAGCCCGCGGGACTGCCCGGGCGCAGGGGGCAGCGCAGTGAGGGACGGTGTGCTCATGATGCCTCAAGCGTACTCCGCGGCGTCCGGGCGACGCCGTGCGGTCCCGTGAGGTTGGGCACGTGCGCCGGACGCCGGTCGGGTGGCCGGCGTTTCTTTGAGACAATGGGCGAGTGAATCGCGCATCGCTGGAGAAGCGGCCTGACGAAGTAGCAGCCATGTTCGACGACGTGGCGCCCAAGTACGACGTCGTCAACGACGTCCTGTCGATGGGGCAGACCCGCCGGTGGCGCCGCATCGTGGTGGACGCCGTCGGCGCGGAGCCGGGACAGCGCGTCCTGGATCTCGCGGCCGGCACCGGCACGTCGAGCGAGCCGTACGCGGACGCGGGGATCGACGTCGTCGCCTGCGATTTCTCGCTCGGCATGCTCAAGGTGGGCAAGCGACGCCGCCCCGACATCGACTTCGTGGCCGGAGACGCCACCGACCTCCCCTTCGCGGACAACTCCTTCGACGCGTGCACCATCTCCTTCGGCCTGCGCAACGTGAACGAGCCGAAGAAGGCGCTCGCCGAGATGCTGCGTGTGACGCGGCCCGGCGGTCGCCTCGTCATCGCGGAGTTCTCCCAGCCCACCGTCGCGCTCTGGCGCACCACGTACACCGAGTACCTCATGCGGGCGCTCCCCGCGATCGCCCGCAAGGTCAGTTCCAACCCCGACGCCTACGTCTACCTTGCGGAGTCCATCCGGGCCTGGCCGAACCAGGACGAGCTCGCCGCGTGGATCGGCGACAGCGGCTGGGACGGCGTCCGGTACCGGAACCTCAACGGCGGCATCGTGGCCGTGCACCGCGCCACGAAGGCGCCCGCAGCGCCCGGCGAGGAGCCGCTCCTGCCGGGCCAGGTGCGGCTGCGCCGTCGGACGACCGAGGTCGACTAGATGTCGGTCCTCATCGTCGGGGCCGGCCCGGCGGGCTCCACCGCCGCCTACTACCTCGCGAGCGCCGGGATCGAGGTGACCGTCCTCGAGAAGACCTTCTTCCCCCGGGAGAAGGTCTGCGGCGACGGCCTGACGCCCCGCGCCACGCGCGAACTGCAGCTGCTCGGCCTGCCGCACGACGAGAGCGAGGGGTGGCGCCGCAACCGCGGGCTCCGCCTGATCGCCGGCAAGCGCACCGTCGAGGTGCCCTGGCCCGAGCTGAGCGATTTCCCCGACTACGGCCTGGTCCGCACGCGCCTCGGCTTCGACGAGGCCCTGGCCCGGCACGCCCGGTCCGCCGGCGCCACGATCCTCGAGGGCCACTCCGTGTCCTCCGCCGTCCGCGACGACGCCGGACGCGTCACGGGCGTCGTCGTGAACCTGCTCGACGCCGACGGCCGCAAGACGGGCGAGAGGCGCACCTTCTCCGCCGACGTCGTCCTCGCCGCCGACGGCAACTCGACCCGGACCGCCGTCAGCCTCGGGATGCAGAAGCGCGACGACCGCCCGCTCGGCGTCGCCGTCCGCACCTACTTCACCAGCCCCCGCACCGACGACGACTGGATGGAAGGCTGGCTCGAACTGCCGGACGCCACCGGCAAGCCCCTGCCCGGCTACGGCTGGGTGTTCGGCGTCGGCGACGGCACCTCCAACGTGGGCCTCGGCATCCTGAACTCGTCCGCCGAGTTCGGCAAGCTGGACTACAAGCAGGTGCTGCGGGACTGGACGGCGGGCATGCCCGCCGAATGGGGCTTCACGCCGTCGAACATGGTCGGCGAGATCCGCGGTGCGGCGCTGCCCATGGGCTTCAACCGGACACCGCACTACAGTCCCGGACTCCTGCTCCTCGGGGACGCGGGCGGCATGGTCTCGCCGTTCAACGGCGAGGGCATCTCCTACGCGATGGAATCCGCCCGGTACGCGGCCGAGTTCATCGCGCGGGCGCAGGGAGTGGCGTCGCCGCTCGGCCGCGACCAGGTGATGTCCGGGTACGCCCCCTACATCCGCGAGCAGTGGGGCAGCCACTTCACGCTCGGCCGCGTCTTCGCGCAGCTCATCGGCAAGCCCGCCATCCTCTCGCTGGCCCTGCGCACCGGCATGCCCGTGCCGATCCTCATGCGCTTCGTGGTGCGCATGCTCGCCAACCTCACGGACGCCGGGGGCCGGGGCTTCGAGGACCGCGTCATCCACCTGCTCGAGTCGCTGGTGCCGCCCACCTCCAACCAGCCGTCCCTGGCCGGACACCTGCGTGCGCAAAGCGCCGCCCCACTTCGTTAGTCTTAGACCGTGACACAATCCTTCGACTCCGGGTGGGCCAGCGCGGGCCTCAACAGCGCGCTGGACACGGCGGACACCCCCGGCGACGCCCTGCGCCTGCCTCCCGGGTTCGCCCTCATCGCCGAGGACCCGGAACTCGGACCGTCCGTCTCCTCGTGCCTGGCCGAGGTGGAGAAGCAGCTCCGCAACGCCATCGCCAATTCCGACCCGCTGGCCGACGCGACGAGCCGTCACCTCGTGGAGGCCGGCGGCAAGCGGATCCGGCCGCTCCTGACCATCCTCGCCTCGCACCTCGGCAACCCGGCGCGGGCCAAGGTGGTCCAGGCCGCCGTCGTCGTCGAACTGACCCACCTCGCCACGCTCTACCACGACGACGTCATGGACTCCGCGCCGTACCGCCGCGGCGCCCCGACCGCGCACGAGGTGTGGGGCAACTCCGTCGCCATCCTCACCGGGGACCTGATCTTCGCCCGCGCGTCGATCCTCGTCTCCGAACTCGGCGGCGAGGCCCTCGGGATCCAGGCCCGCACCTTCGAGCGCCTCTGCCTCGGCCAGCTCCACGAGACCGTGGGCCCACGCGAGGGCCAGGACGCCCTCGAGCACTACCTCTCGGTGATCGCCGACAAGACCGGCTCCCTCGTGGCGGCTTCCGGGCAGCTCGGCGCCCTCTTCGCGGACACCCCGCGGGAGGTCATCGACATCATGGTCGCCTACGGCGAGAAGGTGGGCGTCGCGTTCCAACTGGCGGACGACGTCATCGACGTGACCGGCCTCAAGGTGAAGTCCGGCAAGGCCCCCGGCACCGATCTCCGCGAGGGTGTTCCCACCCTCCCGGTGATCCTGCTGCGCCGTGCGGCCGCAGCGGGCGACCGCTCGGCCGCCGACGTCGTCGCGCTCGTCGACGGCGACCTGTCCTCCGACGAGGCCCTCGCCGCCGCCGTCATCGCCGTGCGCGAGCACCCGCAGACGCAGGAGGCGTGGGCCGTGGCCCAGCAGTGGGCGGACGAGGCCGTGGCGGCGCTCGCGCCGCTGCCGGACAGCGTGGTCAAGCAGGCGCTGGAGAGCTTCGCGCAGGCGGTCGTCAGCCGGGACGTCTAGCGCCGACGCCGGTGCGCCCGGCGTCGTACCCGGACAGCGCGGCTTCCTGCACGGCTTTCCCTCGACTGGCCCTTCTGCACCGGCGTGTTCGGGCGCGACACGCGGTTCCGGCCCTGAAACCCGTGCACGACGCCGCACCACCCGACGCCGCACCACCCGACACCGCACCACCCGACACCGCACCACCCGACACCGCACCACCCGACACCGCACCACCCGACACCGCACCACCCGACACCGCACCACCCGACACCGCACCACCCGACACCGCACCACCCGACCTGGCCCGAGTCCACATACCCGGACCGGGGGTGCCCCGACGACCACCGGCCACCTTGGCTTGGGTGATGAGCATCGACCGGATCCTGGCGAGCAGGGGCGGCGTCGCACGGACCGGGGACCTTCTGGCCGGCGGCGTGAGCGAGCGCGACCTCGAGCGGCACCTCTGCGCCGGGAGCATCATCCGGGTACGTCGGGGGGTCCTGGCCCGCCCGGACGCACCGGAGGACCTCGTCCGGGCGGTCGCGGCGGGCGCCCGGCTCACCTGCGTCTCGGCGGCGGGGCACTACGGGCTGTGGTGCGTCCGTCGCACGGCCGAGCTGCATGTGTGCCGGGTGACGCGGTCGGCGGACGGGTGCGTGAACCATCGGGGGAGGACGGTCCCGCCGCACCCCCGCCTTCCCCTGGTCGGGCTCGCCGACGTCCTCGTCCACGTCCTGCAGTGTCGCCCTGCCGACGAATCGGCGCCGATGGTCGAAAGCGCCTTCCGCCGTGGGGACATCACCCCGGGCTTCCTCGAGGCGCGGCTGGTCGGGAAGCGGAACGGCAGGGCACGGGCGGCGCTGGCCTCGGTGGAGCTGACGGGTGGATCGGCGATCGAGGTCGTCGCCCGGCTGCTCCTGCGGGGAGCCGGGCTGGAGGTGCGGCCCCAGGTCCACATCGACGGCGTGGGGCGCGTCGACTTCCTCGTCGAGGGATTCCTGGTCGTCGAGATCGACGGCGCAGCCTACCACTCGGACCGGCAGGCACTCCGGCGGGACCGGAGGCGCAACAACATGAGCATCATCGGCGGCTATACCGTACTGCGCTTCTGCTACGAGGACGTGATGTTCGCCCCGGACGAGGTCCTCGCCCTGGTCTTCCGGGCGCTCGGACGCCGTCCGGTCCGGTGAGGCGTGGCTTCGTGCACGCGTTTCCGCCGGACGCCCGTCCCCACGCGGTGTGTCCCCGCGCGACACGCCCTTCGGCGCTGGAACCCGTGCACGAACCCACAGAGGGAGGAACGGCAGCGGGCGACGGCGGGGTCAGCGGGGGAGGAACGCCCGCAGCTCGTCGGCCTTCCGCGCCCTGATCTCCGGGTCCACGATGGGCCGCTTCGGCGTGAAGTAGAAGCCGTCGTCGTGCCAGCGGGGCAGGACGTGCTGGTGGTAGTGCCACACGTGCTGGCTGCCGGCGGGCTCGTTGTGCTGCCGGGTCGAGACGCCGTCGGGCTGCCAGGCGAGCTTGATGGCGATCGCGATGTCGCGCGTCAGCGTCATGATCCGCGCGGCGGCGTCGTCCGGCAGTTCGTACAGCAGTTCGACGTGCTCGCGCGGAGTGATCAGGACGTGCCCGGGGTTCGGGTCGAAACCGTGCGAGGCGATGAATGCGAGCGCGAGGTCGTCGGCGTAGATGACGTCACCCGGGCGGCAGAGGTTCCCCGGGTTGCCGAAGTCGGAGCGCGCGAGGTCGCAGAACGGGCACCGGTACCCCTCCGGCGCGTGGTGGGCGAACTGCATCAGTCCTCGTCGTCCTCCTCGAAGACCCACTCGAACAGATCGAGCACGTATTCGCTGAACGTGCCCTCCTCGCTCTGCCATTCGCCGCGGACGTTGTTGCGCCGCCAGACGATCGGGTCGGGGACGTCCAGCTGGTCCGCACGCATGCCCCAGGTGTACTGCTCGTCCTCGTCCTCGAGGAACAGGAGGAAGCCGTCCTCGATCTCGAGCTCGTCGGGGTCCCAGAAGAAGTGGAACGCCTCCATGATGTCCTCGGTGGCACCGACGGCGCGGTAGAAGTCGCGCAGCGCCAGGGGCAGGTCGAAGTCCTTGCCCTGGAGCATCTCGGCCAGCTCGTCGTCGGACAGGCCGTCTTCCTCGGCCCACTCGTCCTCGAAGTACTGGGGCACCAGGGCGCGGAATTTGTCGGAAAACAGCTCAGTCACAAGTACTCCAGGAGGGGGGTTGGGGGTACTCCCATCCTAGCGGCCGCGTCCGGGCTACGTGCGCGCGCTCCACGTCCGCACGGCGAGCGGCGCGTGCCAGCCGTAGCGCCAGGCGAGGACCCGCAGGGAGAAGACGAGGGAGGCGGCGACGGTCCCCGTGACGAGGGTGAAGGTCCCGGTCAGGTAGAGCACGGTGACGACGACGGAGCCCAGCATCGCGGGCAGCGCATAGATGTCACGGGGGTCGAAGAGTTGCGGCACCTCGTTCGCGACGACGTCGCGCAGCAGACCGCCGCCGACGGCCGTGGTCACGCCCAGGAGGGCGGCGGAGACCGGGTGGAGACCCGCGTCGAGGGCCTTTAGGGTGCCGGTGATGCAGAACAGGGCCAGCCCGCCCGCGTCGAAGACGACCAGGACGCGTTTGCCGCGTTCCACGCCGGAGAACACGAAGTACACCAGCGCGGTGGCGAGCAGGGGAGGCACGAGGTAGACGGGATCGGTGAAGGCGGCGGGCGGGACGTTGAGGATGAGGTCGCGGGCCACTCCGCCGCCGAGCGACGCGAGGGACGCGAGCAGGAGCGACCCCACGAGGTCGAAGCCCTTGCGGGCCGCCAGCAGGGAGCCGGAGACGGCGAAGAAGAAGACGCCGAGGAGGTCGGCGCCGAGCGCGACGTGCGGGACGGTATCCATCAGATCCTTCGAAGTTCCGGCGGGGTGCCCTCGGGGTCCGGAGGGTCGACGGAGGCCAGGAGGGCCTGTCCAGCATGACAGACGGGGCGGTGCGCCCGGGCGCTAGGCTGGCCCCATGACGAGCAGAGACGTGGACGGCACGGGGACGACGGCGCCGAGTGCGAAGGGCGGCTCGCGCGCGATGCGCGTGGCATCCCGGCTGATCGGCCTCCTGCCGACGAAGAGGAACCTGAGCGGCACCGACTGGGTCGACGCGAAGTATCCGGGCCGCACGTACCCGACGACGGCCGCCATCCCCTGGACGCTCAAGCAGACGCACACCATCCAGGAGAAGCGGATCGACGGCCTCAGGACCATCACGGTCCGCCCCCTGAAGGGCTCCACCCGTTCGCACATCATCTACACGCACGGCGGGATCTACATCAACGAGCTCGCCCGGCCGCACTGGTGGATCATCGCCGAGCTGACGAAGCGGACCGGCGCCGCCGTCACGGTGCCGCTGTACCGGCTGGCCCCCGAGAGCACCTACCGGGATGCCTTCCCGTACCTCGTGTCCGTGTACCGCGACGTCCTCACGACGGCGGAGGCCGACGACGTCACGCTGATGGGGGACTCGGCCGGCGGCGCGCTCGCCGTCGCGCAGACGTGGGCGTTCCGGGAGGCCGGTCTCCCCGCCCCGGGACGCGTCGTCGCGTTCTCGCCCTGGTTCGACGTGACCGCCACCAACCCCGACATCCCCGCCCTCGAGGCCGTCGATCCCATGCTCTCCGTCGCGGGCGGGGTGCAGGCGGGCCTGTGGTGGGCGGGCGGCGACGACCCCCGGACACCGCTGGTCAGCCCGGCCTGCGCGCCGGAGGAGCTGCTCGCGGTCCTGCCGCGCACCCGCATCTACCAGGGCACGCGCGATGTCTGCATGGCCGACGCCCTGGTGTTCCGGGACCGTGCGGTCGCGGCGGGTGCCGCCGTCGAACTGAAGGTCTACCCGGGCGGCTTCCACGTCTTCCCGGCGTTCCCCCGACTCCCGGAGTCCCGGGACGTCTATGCGGACCTCACGAGGTTCCTGGGCCGGCCGGCCCTTCCGTGACGGACGTCCGGGCCTCCCGGGAAGCCCCGGGCGGTCAGGCCCGGGCCGAGTCCCGGGACAGGACCCAGACGTTCGTGTCGCCCGCGCGCTCGACGGTGACGGTGGTGACGAGGGCACGGATCATGGAGAGCCCGCGCCCGGACTCGTCGTAGTCCTCCAGCAGGGCGTCGTCGTCCGGGCCGGGCCCCGCCGGTCCGGTGAGGTCGGGCACGGGGTCCAGCGGCGCCGCGCCGATCTCGCTGATGACGGCGCGCAGCCGCTCGACGGCGACCGTCAGCTCGACGCCGAGGAGGAGCGTGGCACCGTCCGCGGCGACACCGTGCTGGACGACGTTGCTCGCGGCCTCGATGACTGCCGTGGTGAAGGCCATCTGGTCGGGTGCCGGCACGAAGGCGGCGTCGAGCCACAACTGCTCGAGGAGGACGTGCAGGTCCTCGATCGCCTGCTCGGCGGCGGGCTCCTCGAGGGTGCGCCGCGCCAGGATGTCAGTCATTGCCGAAGGCTTCGTCCGCGGTCGCGTGGGGCGTGAGCACGCGGTGCATGCTGGTGAGTTCGAGCACCATGGTGACCTGCGGCTGGACGGCGGCGATCCGCAGGTCACCGCCGGACTGCCGGGCCAGTTTCAGGCAGCCGATGAGGGCACCGAGCCCCGAGGAGTCCATGAAGCTGGTGTCCGCGAGGTTCACGACGATCCGCGTGCCGCCCCCGTTCACCACGTCGTCGACGACCTTGCGCAGTTTCGGTGCCGCCACCATGTTCAGGCGGCCGTTCGCCGCGACCTCGGTGTAGCGCCCCTTGTCCTGGACCGTGAATTCCATCTGCTCTTCCCTCTTCCGCTGCCTGTCGGCCTGCCGTGGTTCGGTGTGTTGCTGGATCGATGCGCGCCGTCCCGGTGACGGGGCGTCAGCCGCGCGCGTGGCGCAGGATGACGACGGTGACGTCGTCGGCGACCTCGGGGACGTCGGCCAGGCCCAGCAGCACCGCGCAGGCCTCCTCGGCGCTCACCGCGGTGGCGACGACGCCGGCCACCGCCTCGGTGAACGCGTCGACCGTCTCGTAGATGTCGAGCAGGCCGTCGCTCACGACGGCGAGCGCGTCGCCGCGTTCCAGGCGCACGGTGGACGCGGCCCAGGCCTGGTCCGGCCACGCGCCGACGGGAGGGCCCGCGGAGGGCAGGCGGGTCACGGTGCCGTTCCCCGCGACGTGCAGCGCGAGGCCGTGCCCGGCATCGACGTAGCCGACGTCGCCGCTGGCCGCGTCGAGGCGGCCGTGGAACAGCGTGACGAAGGAACTGGTGTGGTCGAGGTCCGCCTCCGTGGCGCGCGCCGCCATCGCGAACGCGCTCTCGAGGCTCGGGTGGGACGCGACGGAGCGCATGGTCGCGCGCACCGTCGCCGCGACCAGCGCAGCCCCCATGCCCTTGCCCATGGCATCGGCGACCGTGAAGTGGAGGCCGTCCGGGGTCGGGTACCAGTCGTAGAAGTCGCCGCCGACGCTCCTCGACGACCGGAAGCGCCCGGCCAGCTCGAAGCCGTCGAGCGTGATCCGGTCGCGGGGAAGCAGGTTCTGCTGCACCTCCGCGGCGCGCCTGCGCTCGTCCGCGTTCGCGACGTCGACGGCGTCCTGGCGGCTCTGGCGCCGGAACAGCGAGTTGACGCGTGCCACGAGTTCGCGGGGACTGAAGGGCTTGCTGATGTAGTCGTCCGCGCCCGTCTCGAGACCCGTGAGGCGTTCGATCTCGTCGGTGCGGGCCGTGATCATGAGGATGTAGGCGTCGGAGAAGGTGCGGACCTCGCGGCAGATCTCCACGCCGTCACCGTCGGGGAGGTTGAGGTCCAGGGTGATGAGATCGGCACCCGCACGTGCGTGCCGGAGCCCCTCACGCGCGGTCGCCGCCTCGGTGACCTCGAAGCCCTCCCGTTTCAGGATCTGCACGAGCAGCCCCCGGATATCGACATCGTCCTCGACGACGAGGGCACGGCGGATCTCGGGGGCGGCAGTCATGGTCCTCATTAAACGCTACGCCCCGAGGCCTTCCGGACGCGGCACGGGGCGTCGGCGGAATCCCCGGGTTGTTGCGGTGAAATTGATGCGATCTTGAGGGGTCTGCCGACTTTCGCCAGCCGGAATCGCGGGACTGCCGCGTTACTGTGTGGCTGGCGAAACGAGAATCGCCCCGCCGTTCCGGCGGACGAGTCCGAGGACCACCTAGGGGGCGGTGAGCAGATGGACAGGGTGCTCTCCCACCTGACGCTCAACAGGAGGCAGTTCCACGAACTGTCGTTGCGATCGCGCGTCGTCCTCAGCCAGCTGCCGCTGTCGCTGACCGTCCTGCTGATCGTCGCCGGCGGCCTGGCCTTCCACCAGGACCTCTTCTCCAGCCAGGCCTTCCTGATCGGGCTCTGGATGCAGGCCGTCCTGCTGGGGCTGTGTGTACTCGTCCCGTGGGACCGGCTCCCGCACGCGAGCTTCCTGGTCATCCCACTGCTCGACTTCATCCCGATCGGGTTCATGCGCTACGGGGCGGGCACCGTCATCACCGGGGTCGGCCTTCTCACCGTGTTCCCCATCATCTGGCTCGCGGCCTCCGGCCTTTACCCGCGGGCGGTCCTCGCCGCAGGTTTCCTCGCCTCGCTCGGCATCGTCTGGGTGCCGGTCTTCGCCACGGACACTCCGGTCACCTCGCAGTCGCTGACGCAGTCCTTCCTCCTGCCGTTCATCATGCTCGCCATCGGCGTGACCGTCCGCGTGATGACGGCGAGCATGATGGCGCAGCAGGCCGTCGTCGAGGAGAAGGACCGCGCCCTGCACGTGCTGCTCGAGGAGAGCGCACGCCGCGAACGGTTGCTGGACACCGTGGTCAACAGCGTGAACATCGGCGTGGCCGCCGTCGACGAGGCGGGCCGGACGGTCCTCTCGAACCGCAAGCTCGAGCAGTTCCGGGTGCTCGCCGGCGGGGCGCCCACCACCGACGAGGGGGGCCTGCGCATCTTCCAGCAGGACGGCGAGACGGACCTGCCGGCCGTCCGGCGTCCGACGCGGCGTGCGGCGGAAGGCCAGGTGTTCTCCGACTATCTCCTGTGGTGGGGCGAGCGGCCCGACCAGCGCGTGCTCTCGACGTCGTCCCGGCTGATGACCAACCAGGCCGGGGACCGCGAGGGCTCCGTCGTCACGTTCAACGACGTCACGGAGCTCGTCACCGCGCTGAACGCGAAGGACGAGTTCGTGGCGACCGTCTCGCACGAGCTGCGGACCCCGCTGACGGTGATCCGGGGATACCTCGAGCTGCTCCTGGGGACGCCGGATCTCGATCCCGACGTCGCGGCGGGCCTCGAGGTGGTGTCCAGGAACTCCGAGCGGCTGCACAAGCTCGTGGTGGACCTGCTGTCCGCCGCGGAGGACTCGCCCGGGATCGCCCCGGTGCCCACGGACTTCTCGGGGCTCGTGGGCAACCACATCGCCACGGCCGAGCAGGCCAACATGAACCCGCTGGTGCGCTTCGAGGACCTCACCGACCCGGGGCTCGTCGCACTGTGCGACGCCTCCCGCATCGGCGAGGTCCTGGACAACCTGCTCTCGAACGCGGTCAAGTACTCGCCGGGCGGCGGCCGCGTGAGCATCCGCGCCCGCGAGGTCGGCGGCCAGGTGGAATGTTCCGTCACGGACCAGGGCAGCGGGATGACGGCGGAGGAGCAGCGGGGCGTCTTCTCGAAGTTCTTCCGCACCGCGGGAGCCCGCAACGCGGCGATCCCGGGGGTGGGGCTCGGCCTCGCCCTCTCCAAGGCGATCGTGGAACGCCACGGCGGCACCATCACCTGCCGGAGCATCGTCGGCGAGGGCTCCACCTTCACGTTCCGCCTCCCGCTCGCCCACGCGGACCAGGTGCAGGTCCTGCAGGCCCAGGACCACTAGCCGCAGCGCCGGCTGAGCCTGAGTCGGCCCGGGCCGGGGTCAGGCGGGGCGGAACCGGTGACCCGGCCGGGCGGCGGACCGGCGTGGCGGAACCGGGGTCAGGCGGGGCCGAGATCCACGGTGGCCGTGATTCCGCCGCCGGGCGTCTCCGTGAGGCCGATCGACCCGCCGTGTGCCGCCGCGATGCGTGCGCACGTCGCCAGGCCGATCCCGCTCCCGGCCGGATCGCCGTCCCGGTGCAGCCGCACGAGCGGTTCCAGGACCCGCTGCCGGTCCGCCGGCGCGATGCCCCTGCCGTGGTCGATGACGCGCAGCAGCTGCGTCTGGCCGACGGTCGCGACCACCTCGATGCGAGGGGGAGAGCCGGGCGTCGAGTACTTGATGCCGTTCGCCACGAGGTTCTGCAGCAGCGCGGTGACCTGCGCGTGGTCGACGTTCAGTTCGGCGTCCTGCACCGTCACCACGGCGTCGCAGGCGCTGCTGAGCGGCAGGACGTCCTGCAGCACGGCGTCCATCATGGTGGTCAGGCTGACCGTCCGGCGGCTGATCCTGCCGCCGATGCGGGAGAACTCGAGGACCTCCTCCACGGTGGACAGCATGCGGCTGGCACTGCCACGGATGATGCTGAAGTAGCGGGCCGCCGGGCCCGCGGCGACGTCGTCGTCCTGCTCGCTGAGCTCCGCGTAGCCGAGGATCGCCGTCAGCGGGTTCCGGAGATCATGGCTCACGCGCGCGGCGAACCCCGCCAGGTCCTCGTTGCTGCGCCGCACCACCTCGAGGGCCTCGACGAGCTGACGGGTCCTCAACTGCAGTTCGAGGACCTCCACCACCTGCCGTGCCAGGATCTCGAGCCCTTCCCGCTGGTCCTGGTCGATCGTGCGGACCGTCGGCGAGAACACGCAGAGGGTGCCGAGGGCCGCGCCGTGCTCCGCCACGAGCGGCACGGACGCGTAGGAGCGCACGTGGGCGATGCCGCCGTTGACGAAGGGGTTGTCGGCGAACCGCGGGTCGCGGGAGGCGTCCGCCAGGGCGGTGATCGCCCCGCTGGTGAACACCCGGGAGCACATGGAGTCGTCGCGCGAGCACACGGCGGCATCCACGCCGACGGCCGCGATCTGGTGCTGCTGGTCCGCGGTGATGATGTTGATGACGCCCGCGTCCAGGCCGCTCACCCGCACCGCGAGCTTCACGAGGTCGAGCAGTTCCGGCGGCGTCGCGTAGTCGGCGGTCCCCGCCGGGGACGCGTCCACGTCGCCGTAGGGGAGCCGGTAGTCCTGCAGGACCGCCAGGCGCGCGAGCTCCTCGGGAGGGGACTCGTCGGTGGAGAGCCGGGAAGAGAGCAGAGACACGAGGACCCCCGAGGAACTGTGAGACCGGTACAGGTGCGTCAAGCATGCCATGCGGCCGGGTGGGCGCGGGGGATGGTGCCGCGTCCGGGGAGGGTGGCGTCAGCCGAGCGCCCGCACGCGGAGCGCGAGGTACAGGTGCACGCGGTCCGCGGTGACCGCAGGATCGTAGCCCGTGAGCGCCACGACCTGCTGGAGCCGGTAGCGGATCGTGTTGCGGTGCAGGCCAAGGTCCGCGGCGACGGCGGCCACCGAGCCGTCGAGGTCGAGGTAGCGCTGCAGCGTGGCCAGGAGTCCCGCCCCGTGGGCGTCGTCGAACTCCTCGAGCGGCCGGAGGGTCTCCGCCGCGAGGTCGGCGAGCGGCACGTCCGCGCTGGCCATCAGCAGGGACGTCAGGCTGAGGCGGTCCGCGACATTGAGGGACTGCCCCCGCTGGAGCGCCTCCCGGGCCTCGAAGTAGCTCCACCGCAGCCCGTTCGGCTGGACGTAGGTGCCGCCGACGCCGACGCGCGCCGTCAGTCCCGCGCCGTGCAGGTACCGGCTCAGCTCTGCCGGGTCGGGCATGGATCCGGCCGGGAGGACGAGCACGAGCCGGTCGTCGACGAGCCCCGCGACGCCGCGGCTCCAGCCGTCGGGCAGCGGGAGCGTCCGCAGCGCGCGTCGCTGCCCGGAGGCGACGTCGACGATCAGGACGCTGTGCCGCAGCGTCGTGTCGATGCCGGAGCCGGCGAGACGGGCCGCTGCTTCGGCGCCGGCCAGCGTGCCGCGCACCACGTCCTCGAGCAGCTGGCCCGCCGCCGCGCGCACCCCGGTCCGGTTCCTGGCCTGGTTGGTGAGCTCGACCGAGATCAGGCTCTGCGCGTAGTCCACGACGGCGGTCCGTCCGTAGGGTTCGGCGAGGGCGAGGGTACAGCGGTCCTTGAGGCCGGTGGCGACCGGCACCCGATGCCAGGCCGCCGGGTCCCCGGCCGCCGGATCCGCTGCCCCGGCCCCGGGCCCGGACCCGACCCCGGTCCCGGCCCGCGGGGCGGCGGCGACGCCGGGGGAGCCGGCACCCACGCGTGGGCGGGAGGCGCGTGCGATGCAGGCGCCGTACTGGAACAGCGCGACGTCGGTGCGCAGCATCCGGGCGAGCTCGTCGAGGAGCGCGGCGAGGCCGCCCGGTCCCAGCAGCGCCGACGCCAGGACGGCGTGGCCCTCGAGGAGGTCCTCCAGCCCCGCGTAGTGGTCGGCCGAGAGGGCATCGGCCACCCGCTTGCCGATGGCGATGAACGGGACCTCGTACGGGACCCGGACCACGGGGAGGCCGACGGCGGCCGCCTCCGCGAGCACGGCCGCGGGGATCCTCCGGTGGGTGAGCCCGACGCCGAACCCGATGGCCAGGGCCCCGGCCTCGTGCACCCGCCGGACGAAGGCCCGTTGCGCCGCGCCCGTCTTCAGCCGCACGCCCGTCGTGAGCACCACCTCGGCCCCGTTGAGGAAGGGCCGGGGGTCCTCGAGCTCGGTGACCGCGACCCACTGGATGGGCTGGGCGGGCGGCTCCGAGGTGCCTTCGACGACCAGGCCCAGGGCGGGATCGGACAGCAGGTCGGCGAGCGTGATGGCCATGCCTCAAGCTTAGGCGGCGCTGTGCTCCTGCACGTCCGCAAGGGGCAGGCGCTGTGCAGATAGCTCTGGCACGCCGTCCGGCGTCCCGGTACCGTCGTTCCGATACCCCGTGGCCGGTCGCACCCCTCCCGCGCCGCGGACTCCATCCTCGTGAAAGGCACTGCAGCGTGGCTGAGACCCTTCAGAACTACATCGACGGAGCGTTCGTGACGCCCGCCGGGACCGAGCTCCTGGACATCGTCAACCCGACCAACGGCGAGGTGGTGGCGCAGTCCCCCGTCTCCACCGCGGCGGACGTCGACGACGCCATGCGCGCCGCAGCGCGTGCCTTCACCACCTGGAAGCGGACGACGCCGAGCCAGCGCCAGCTCATGCTGCTGAAGCTCGCGGACGCCGTCGAGGCCGCCAGCGACGAGCTCGTCGAGGCGCAGCACCGCAACACGGGCCAGGTGCGAGCGATGATCGCCGACGAGGAAGTGGCCGTCGGCGCCGACCAGCTGCGGTTCTTCGCCGGCGCCGCCCGGCTCATGGAGGGCAAGTCCGCGGGCGAGTACATGGAGGGCCACACCTCCTACGTGCGCCGCGAGCCCATCGGCGTCGTCGCCCAGGTGGCACCGTGGAACTACCCGCTCCTCATGGCCATCTGGAAGATCGGTCCCGCCCTCGCCGCAGGCAACACGGTGGTCCTGAAGCCGAGCGACACCACCCCGGAGTCGACCCTCGTCCTCGCGCGCCTCACGCAGGGCATCCTGCCCGACGGCGTCCTCAACGTCGTCCTGGGAACGGGCGAGACCGGTGCGGCCATGACCGAGCACCCCGTCCCCGGGCTGGTGTCGATCACCGGGTCCGTGCGCGCCGGCATCGCCGTCGCGACCAGTGCCGCGAAGGGCCTCAAGCGGGCCCACCTCGAACTCGGCGGCAAGGCCCCCGCCGTCGTGTTCGCCGACGCCGACCTCACGAGGAGCGCCCAGGCCATAGCCGAGTTCGCGTTCTTCAACGCCGGCCAGGACTGCACGGCCATCACCCGCGTCCTCGTGCAGGAGCAGGCGCACGACGAGTTCGTCGCGGCGATGGTCGCGCACACGGCCACCCTGAAGACCGGCAGCGCGGAGGATTCGGAGAACTACTTCGGCCCCCTGAACAACATCAACCACTTCAACGCCGTGAACGCCGTCATCGACGCGCTGCCGGCCCACTGCAGTATCGCGACGGGCGGCCGGCGCGCCGGGGACAAGGGGTACTTCTTCGAGCCGACGATCGTCACGGGCGCCCGACAGGACGATTCCGTGGTGCAGCAGGAGACGTTCGGTCCCGTCGTGACGGTCCAGACGTTCACCACCGAGGAGGAGGCCGTCGAGCTCGCCAACGGCGTGGACTACGCGCTGGCCTCCAGTGTCTGGACCTCCGACCACGGCACGGCGATGCGCGTGTCCCGCGACCTCGACTTCGGCGCGGTCTGGATCAACACGCACATCATGCTGACCGCCGAGATGCCCCACGGCGGGTTCAAGCACTCCGGCTACGGCAAGGACCTCTCCATGTACGGCGTGGAGGATTACACCCGCATCAAGCACGTCATGAGCGTCCTGGACGCCTGACGGTCCCGTACTAGATAGGAATCCCAGATGACCACGTTCACAACCACACCCGGTGCCGTCGCGCCGGGTTTCCGGCTCGAGCAGAAGCGCCGCATCACCGGCGCCTTCCCCGGCCCGAAGTCCACCGAGCTGGCCGCGCGCCGCTCCGCCGTCGTCGCCAAGGGCGTCGCCTCCGGCGTACCCGTGTACGCGGCGGACGCCGACGGCGGGATACTCCAGGACGTCGACGGCAACTCCTTCATCGACCTCGGCTCCGGAATCGCCGTGACGAGCGTCGGCGCCTCGGACCCCGCCGTGGTCGCCGCGGTGAGGGAACAGGTGGAGCACTTCACGCACACCTGCTTCATGGTCACGCCCTACGAGGGGTACATCGCCGTCGCGGAGCAGCTCGCCGAGCTGACGCCGGGCGACTTCGAGAAGCGGACGGTCCTCTTCAACTCGGGCGCCGAAGCGGTGGAGAACGCGGTCAAGGTGGCGCGGCTGGCCACGGGCCGGGACGCCGTCGTCGCCTTCGACCACGCCTACCACGGGCGCACCAACCTGACCATGGCCCTGACGGCGAAGTCGATGCCGTACAAGGCGAACTTCGGCCCGTTCGCGCCCGAGATCTACCGGGTGCCGATGAGCTACCCGTTCCGCGAGGAGAACCCGTCCATCACGGGCCCCGAGGCAGCGCAGCGCGCCATCACCATGATCGAGAAGCAGATCGGCGCCCAGTCGGTCGCCGCGATCATCATCGAGCCCGTCCAGGGCGAGGGCGGCTTCATCGTCCCCGCCGAGGGTTTCCTCCCCGCGCTCGCGGAGTGGGCCCGGGCCAACGGCGTCGTGTTCATCGCCGACGAGGTGCAGTCGGGCTTCTGCCGCACCGGCGAGTGGTTCGCCGTGAACCACGAGGGTGTCGTGCCCGACCTCATCACCATGGCCAAGGGGATCGCCGGTGGCATGCCGCTCTCGGCGATCACGGGGCGGGCGGACCTGCTCGACGCCGTGCACGCCGGGGGGCTCGGCGGCACCTACGGCGGCAACCCGGTCGCCTGCGCGGCCGCCCTGGCGGCGATCGGCACGATGAAGGACAAGGACCTCGCCGGCCGGGCGCGCAGCATCGAGGCCCGGGTCACCGAGCGCATCGCCGCCCTGCAGGCCGACCTCGGCGATCGCAGCATCGTGGGTGAGCTCCGCGGACGCGGTGCCATGCTCGCCCTCGAGTTCGTCGAGCCCGGCGGCAAGACCCCCAATGCCGAGGCCACGAAGGCGATCGCCGCCCAGTGCCTGCGCGAGGGCGTCATCATCCTCACCTGCGGTACCTACGGCAACGTGGTCCGCCTGCTGCCCCCGCTCGTGATCACCGACGAACTGCTCGAGGACGGCCTGGACGTCCTCGAGGCCGCAATCCGCGCGGTCAGCGCCGGCTGATCCCGGACCGGCGACGAAGGCCCCGCAGCAGTGCTGCGGGGCCTTCGTGCATCTCCTGGACCCCGGCATCCGGGGCGAGGTCCGGAGCGGCCCGCGTGCCGGGAGCCGCGCGGCGGGGCCACGGCTTCAGGGGCGGGCGGCGAGCTGGTGGCGGAGGCCGGCGATCATGCCGTCGAGCCCGGCCCGGAAGGCGGCGTCCGCCGCCCGCCCGGCCCCGGCAGCCTCCGAGGCGCTGCGCACCGCGGAGGTGAACACCGGGAAGTCGTCAGCGAGCGTGCCGGAGTCGAAGATGTCCCCGGGAGCCGCGACGTCGAGCGCGGAGCCGTAGATGAAGGACTCCAGGGCCACGATCGCGGGCACGATCCGCTCCTCCGGCCATCCCGCCGCCGCGAAGCCCCGGGCCACCTCCTCGTACATGCGTAGCGTCTCCGCGGCGTCGGTCACCGGCAGGACGGCGATCACCGGGATCAGCGGGGCGTGCCGCGCGAAGACCTCGCGGTAGGACCAGGCCCACTGCCGCACCGCCTCGTCCCAGGGCTCGACGGCGAACGCGCTGAAGTCGACCATGGTCATGACGTGGTCCTGGACCCAGCGAAGCACCTCCTGCTTCGACGCGGCGTGGTTGTAGAGGGCGGACGGCGCCACGTGGAGACGTCGGGCGAGGGCGGACATCGTCAGGCCCTCGTAGCCCTCGGCGGCGATCAGGTCGAGCGTGGCCGCCGTGATGCGATCCCGGGACAGGACGCTGCGCGGAGGACGCCCGGCGCGCCGGGGACTCGGTACTGCTGAGGTCATCGATCCTGCTCCCTGTTGCGATGGCGTTAACCCTACGGTCCGGGCCTTCCCTCCACGGCACCGTGTGGCTATAGTAGGCCCCAATAATGAATACCATTCATTTTGTGGCCTGCGTCATGCAGCACGAGGAGGAGCACGTGAACACCATCGAACGCGACGTCGTCATCATCGGGGCAGGACCGTCGGGCCTCACCGCCGCCCGCGAGCTGAAGAAGGCCGGGCACTCCGTCGCCGTGCTCGAGGCGCGCGACCGCGTGGGCGGGCGCACCCACACGGACGTCATCGACGGCGCCGTCCTCGAGGTCGGAGGGCAGTGGGTGTCGCCCGACCAGACCGCCCTCATCGGCCTCCTCGACGAGCTGGGGCTGCAGACGTTCTCCCGGTACCGGGAGGGCGATTCCGTGTACATCGGTCCGGACGGCGAACCGATCCGCTACAGCGGGGAAATGTTCCCCGTCAGCGACTACACGCGGGAGGAGATGGAACGCCTCATCGTGCTCCTCGACCGGCTCGTCGAGGAGGCCGGGCCGGAGGCGCCGTGGAACCACCCGGACGCCCGGGCCCTCGACACGATCTCCTTCCACCACTGGCTCCGGCAGCAGTCCGACGACGAGGAGGCCTGCGACAACATCGGGCTGTTCATCGCCGGCGGGATGCTGACGAAGCCGGCGCACTCGTTCTCCACCCTGCAGGCCGTCCTCATGGCGGCGACCGCCGGGTCCTTCTCGAACCTGGTGGACGAGGACTTCATCCTCGACAAGCGCGTGGTCGGCGGTATGCAGTCCGTGTCGGAGCGCATGGCCGCGGAGCTGGGGGAGGACGTCATCCTCTCGAGCCCGGTGCGCACGCTGCGCTGGAGCGGCATGGAGGGCGGCCCCGTGACCGCCGAGGGCGTCACCGTGGTCTCGGACACGACGACGGTGCGGGCGCGGTACGCCGTCGTCGCCGTCCCCCCGAACCTCTACTCGCGCATCAGCTACGATCCGCCGCTGCCGCGCCGCCAGCATCAGATGCACCAGCACCAGTCCCTCGGCCTGGTGATCAAGGTCCACGCCGTCTACACCACGCCGTTCTGGCGCGAGGAGGGGCTCTCGGGGACGGGCTTCAGCGCGGGGTCGATCGTCCAGGAGGTCTACGACAACTCGAACTTCGAGGACCCGCGCGGCACCCTGGTGGGTTTCGTCTCCGACGAGAAGGCCGACGCCATGTTCGAACTGGCACCGCACGAGCGCCGCGAGCGCATCCTCTCCGCGATCGCGAACTTCCTCGGCCCGAAGGCGCTGGAACCGGAGGTGTACTACGAATCGGACTGGGCGTCGGAGGAGTGGACCCGCGGCGCCTACGCCTCGAGCTACGACCTCGGCGGACTCCACCGGTACGGCCGGGACCAGCGCACTCCCGTGGGTCCCATCCACTGGTCCTGCTCCGACATCGCGGCAGAGGGCTACCAGCACGTCGACGGGGCCATCCGGATGGGCCAGCGCACCGCCGCCGACATCCACCGTGCGCTGGCCGCCGGTATCCAGCCCGCCGCGACCGGTCAGGGGGCATGATCATGCGGTATGTCGTCGGATACACCGCCGATGAGCGCGGGCACGACGCCGTCTGCCTCGCCGTCGCCCTCGCGCGGCGCCAGGACGCGGACCTCGACCTCGTCCTCGTCACCCCCGCGCATTCCCCCTACGCCGGGACGTACCTCCCGGGCCGGGGCTTCGAGAGCCTCCTGACCGAGCAGTTGCGCGAGTGGATGGACCAGGGCCTCGCGCTGGTCCCCGAGGACGTCTCCGCGCGCGGCGTCGTGGTGCGTGCCGAATCCAACGCGGAGGGCCTCATCCGGGCCGCCGAGGACACCGAGGCGTCCCTGATCGTCATCGGTGCCAGCTCCCGCGGGCTCGCCAACCGGTTCAACGTCGGCAACGTGGCACGGAGCCTCCTGCACGCCTCGCCGGTGCCCGTGGCGCTGGCACCGAAGGCCTACCGCCGCACCGACCCCATCACCCGCCTGACCTGCGCGGTCGGCAACCGGGCGGGAGCGGACGACGTCGTCGCCGTCGCCGTGTCCGCGGCGCAGCGCCGCGGGCTCCCGCTGCGCCTGGTGTCCCTCGTCGCGCTCGACGCGGGGCACTCGGACCCGGAGGGCGTGGAGGAGGAGGCGAACCGCCGGCTCGCGGACGCCGCGTCCGCGCTCGCTGCCGGCGGACGGGTGAGCGTCGAGACGGCGCACGGCGCGTCCATCGAGCAGGCCATCGAGGCCCTCGCCTGGGACGAGGGTGAGGTGCTGCTGGTCGGGTCCAGCCGCCTCGCGCAGCACATGCGCATCTTCCTCGGCTCCACGGCCAACAAGATCCTGCGTACGCTGACGATCCCGATGATCGTCGTCCCGCGTACCTACGCCACGCCCGGCACCACCACCGGCCCGGGTGCCGTCAACACAGAGGCGAGCGCATGAGTATCGAGGAGACAGCACAGAAAGGCACGGGGCTCAGCAAGAAGGGCCTCGAGGCCGGGACCGTCGGCCTGCTGGGGGCCGTCGTCATCGGGGTGTCCTGCGTGGCCCCCGCGTACACGCTGACCGCGGCCCTCGGGCCCACGGTCGCCGAGGTCGGGGTGAATCTGCCGGCCATCTTCCTGGTGGGCTTCATCCCCATGCTGCTCGTGGCCTTCGGCTACCGGGAACTCAACAACGCCATGCCGGACTCCGGCACCACCTTCACGTGGGCCACGCGCGCCTTCGGTCCCTGGGTCGGCTGGATGGGCGGGTGGGGGCTCATCGCCGCCACCGTGATCGTGCTGTCGAACCTCGCCGCCGTCGCCGTGGACTTCTTCTACCTGATGCTCGCGCAGGTGTTCGGCAACCCGGGTCTCGCCGACCTCACGCTCAACCTGCCGGTGAACATCGCGACGACGCTCGTCTTCATCGCGCTCGCCTGCTACGTCTCCTACCGCGGGATGGAAACCACCAAGGCCGTCCAGTACGTCCTGGTGACCTTCCAGATCGTGGTGCTCGCCTGGTTCGCCATCGCCGCTTTCGTGCACGTGGCCAACGGCACGGCCTTCGATGCCACGCCGATCAGCGCGGAATGGTTCAACCCGTTCGCCGTCGGATCCTTCTCCGCCTTCGCAGCGGGCGTCTCGCTGTCCATCTTCATCTACTGGGGCTGGGACGTGACGCTCACCATGAGCGAGGAGACGCGGAACCCGGAGAAGACCCCGGGCCGCGCGGGCGCCCTGACCGTCGTCGTCATCGTCGTCATCTACCTCACCGTCGCCCTCGCGACACTCTCCTTCGCGGGCGTCGGGGAAGGGGAGCTGGGAGCCGGCAACCCGGACAACCAGGAGAGCATCTTCGCGGCGCTCGCCGGTCCGGTGATGGGCCCGTTCGCCATCCTGATGTCGATCGCCGTCCTCAGTTCCTCGGCCGCGTCCCTCCAGTCCACGTTCGTCTCCCCGGCACGCACCCTGCTCGCCATGGGCCACTACAAGGCCCTGCCGAAGGGGTACGGGCGCATCAGTCCGCAGTACAAGTCGCCGAGCTACGCCACCGTCGCCGCCGCGGTCGCCGCCGCCGGCTTCTACGTGTTCACGCGCCTGGTGTCCGAGAACGCGCTCTGGGACACCATCACCGCGCTGGGCATGATGATCTGCTTCTACTACGGCATCACCGCGCTCGCGTGCGTCTGGTACTTCCGTGCCCAGGCCTTCAGCAGCGCCAGGGCCGTGCTGTTCCGCTTCCTCTCGCCGCTGCTCGGCGGGGTCATCCTCCTGGTCATGTTCTTCAAGACCGCCGCCGATTCGATGGACCCCGCCTACGGCTCCGGCTCCGAACTGTTCGGCATCGGCATGGTGTTCATCCTGGGTATCGGGGTGATCCTGCTCGGCGCAGTGCTCATGCTCATCTGGTGGCGCATCAATCCGGGGTTCTTCCGCCAGGAGGTGATCCTCCGGGGGTCGGCGCTGAAGGAGTAGCGGACGGACGGGGGGCGCCGCTGCGCTAGAGTGGACCGACTCCGCGGCGCTCCCGAAGGCCGCACCGCCTTCGCACCGACCGAAGAATGAGGAACCGCCGTGCGCTACGTCGTTGGCTACACCGGGAATGACCGCGGGCAGGACGCCCTCGAGCTGGCCACGTCGCTGGCCCTCACGCAGGCGGCGGCCATCGACCTGGTCACCGTCCTCGACTGGCCGCAGGACGGCAGCGTGGGATCCGGTCGGCAGCGCGTGCAGGACGAACTCGACCGCGCGGCCGCTGGCGTGCCCGACGGCGTCGAGATCGCCACGCACGTGCGCCTCGCCGACTCGTTCGCGCAGGGACTCCTCGAGGTGGCGGCCGATGTCGACGCCGGCCTGATCGTCGTGGGCGCCTCGAGCAACGGGCTGCTGCGGCGCTTCACCGTCGGCAGCGTCGCGAACGCCGTCCTCCACAGCTCCAGCGTCCCGGTGGCGCTCGCCCCGCGCGGCTACCGGCACCGGTCCGCCTTCACCCGGATGACGAGCGCCGTCGGCGCCCGGGCCGGAGCGGACGGCGTGCTCGACGTCGCCGTCGAGTCCGCGGCGAGGCGCGGACTGCCGCTGCGGCTGATCTCCCTCGTGGCCCTGGACGTCCACGAGTCGTCCGACTCCGGCGAGGCCATCAACAAGGCGCACCAGCACGCCCACTCGGTGCTCGCCCGCGCCGTCGAGCAGTTGCCCGCAGGCCACGAGGCATCGATCGCCGTGGCCCACGGCCGGACGATCGAGCAGGCCATCGACGAGATCGAGTGGGACCCCGGAGAGCTCGTGATCGTCGGGTCGAGCCGTCTCGCCCAGCGTCGCCAGATCTTCCTCGGCACCACGGCGAACCAGATGCTCCGTGCGCTGCCGGTGCCCATGGTCGTGGTCCCCCGGGACTGGGTGCGCACGCCCCGCTGATCCGCTGACGGGCCACGCCCGGAGTCAGGCGGTGGTTGCCGCGGGTTCCGGCGACGCCGCCGGCCGAGGCTGGCGGCGCACGGTGCGGAGCATGTCCACGGTCAGGAGGATCAGCCCCACCCACACGAGGCTGAAGCCGATCCATCGCTCGAAGGGCATCTCCTCCCCGAGGACGAGGAGTGCCAGCAGGAACTGGAGCACCGGGGCGAGGTACTGGAGCAGCCCGATGGTCGTCAGGGGCAGACGGCGGGCAGCCGCGCCGAAGAAGATGAGGGGGACCGCCGTGATGACCCCCGAGGCCGCCATGATCCAGAAATGCCCTGCGCCCTCGGTGGTCAGCGTCGCGGCGCCGGTGGAGCCGAGCCACAGCATGACGGCGAGCGCGATCGGCGCCAGGACCACCGTCTCGATGCTGAGGCTGGAGATCGCGTCCACGCGTGAGCCGACCTTCTTCTTCGTGAATCCGTAGAGACCGAAGGAGAAGGCGAGGGTCAGGGCGATCCACGGCACCGCGCCGTACCCGACGGCCAGGACGATCACGGCGAGGACGCCCATGCCGATCGCCGTCCACTGCAGCGGACGCAGCTTCTCCCGGAGTACCACCACGCCGAGCAGGACCGAGACGATGGGGTTGATGAAGTACCCCAGAGCGGCCTCGATCGCCTGCCCAGTGGTGACCCCGTAGGTGTAGACCAGCCAGTTGACCGCGATCAGCAGTGCGGCCACGGTCAGGGTCCCGACGATCCGCGGCGTGCGCAGGGCCGTCAGGACGGGCCGCCACGAGCGCAGCGCGGTCAGGAGCAGGGCGCAGAAGATCAACGACCAGAGCACGCGGTTGGCCACGATCTCGACGGGTCCGGCGGGCGCGAGGACGAGGAAGTACAGCGGGAGCAGGCCCCAGAGGCCGTATGCGCCGATGCCGAAGAGGATGCCCGTGGAGTTCTCGCTCCGAGCCGGCCGCGCTGTCTTCCCGCCTGTTGCACTCACGAGGGCGGGAACCGGGTCCGGGAGGCCTTTATTCCCCTGCAGTCCCGATCCCGCGTGCCTTCGGGAACGAATCCAGGGGGAGATGCGTACCACTGTTTTCGTCGGGGCCGCCGCCAGGCATTTAGAATAGGGAACTGTGCGTTTATTCCGCACCGCGGTAACCATCGGGAGCATTCCACCGGGAAGAAGGCTAATCAGTGTCTACCTCAGCTGCGGCACGACCGCTGCGGGTCGCGATCATCGGCGCCGGCCCGGCGGGCGTCTACGCCGCCGACATCCTGACGAAATCGAACGAGGTCCAGGGGGGCGACTTCGCCGTCAGCATTGATCTCTTCGACCAGTACCCGGCTCCCTACGGCCTCATCCGCTACGGGGTCGCCCCGGACCACCCCCGCATCAAGGGCATCGTCAACGCGCTGCACAAGGTTCTGGACCGCGGTGACATCCGCTTCCTCGGGAACGTCAACTACGGGCGCGACCTCACGCTCTCCGACTTCCGGCGCTTCTACGACGCCGTCATCTTCGCGACCGGAGCCATCAAGGACGCCGACCTCGACATCCCGGGCATCGGGCTCGAGGGCTCCTTCGGTGGCGCCGACTTCGTGTCCTGGTACGACGGGCACCCCGACGTGAGCCGCGACTGGCCGCTCGAGGCCCGCGAGATCGCCGTGATCGGCAACGGGAACGTGGCGCTCGACGTCGCCCGCATCCTGTCCAAGCACGCCGACGACCTCCTCTCCACCGAGATCCCGGACAACGTCTACCAGGGGCTCAAGGCCTCACCCGTGACCGACGTCCACGTCTTCGGCCGCCGCGGGCCGGCGCAGGTCAAGTTCACGCCCCTGGAGCTGCGGGAGCTCTCGCACTCCCGCGACGTCGACATCGTCCTCTACCCCGAGGACTTCGACTTCGACGCCGGCTCCGAGGCGCAGATCGCGTCGAACAACCAGACCAAGACCATGGTGAAGACGCTCACCAACTGGCTCGTCGAGGACGAGCCGACGGGGGCCTCACGCCGCCTCCACCTGCACTTCCTCCACTCGCCGGTCGAGATCCACGATTCCCCGGAGGCTCCCGGCAGGGTCGCGGGGATCCGCTTCGAGCGCACGGAGCTGACCGGGGACGGCAGCGTCCGCGGGACGGGCGAGGTCGTCGACTACCCCGTCCAGGCCGTCTACCGGGCCATCGGCTACTTCGGCTCGGAACTGCCGGAGGTCGGCTTCGACGAGAAGCGCGGCGTCATCCCCAACGAGGGAGGGCGCGTCATCGACGAGGACGGCAGGCCGGTGCCCGGCATCTACGCCACAGGCTGGATCAAGCGCGGGCCCGTCGGCCTGATCGGCCACACCAAGGGAGACGCTCTCGAGACCATCGGCTGCCTCCTCGAGGACCGGCTGAACCTCCCGCCGGCCGAGGACGGGTCGGAGGACGCCATCATCGATCTCCTCGAGGAGCGCGGCGTGCGCTACACCACGTGGGAGGGGTGGCTGAAGCTGGACGCCCACGAGATGAAGCTGGGAGCCAACTTCGTCAATGTCTCGGGCAACGCCGAGCTCGTCCGGGAGCGCGTGAAGCTCGTTCCCCGCGAGGACATGGTGGCCATTTCCCGCGGTGAGTAGTCCGGCTACACTGTGACCTGTCCCACGCCATCCATGGGACTGGTCACGAAGCGGAGTGCCGATGTCGCCGTCCCGTTCACTAGCCGAAGCCGAGCTCTCCTCCGACGCGCTGCAGCGAAGAGCGTTCGCGGCGCACGAGGCCCTGGGGCGGGGCCCGGAAGTCGACGGTGACCTCCGCGGCGTCGTCCGCGAATCCTGGCGCAGATCGCTCGGTTTCCTCCGCGATCCCGCGGCCGCGGAGGCCCGCCTGTTCTGCTCCGAGGAGGAGCTCGAAAGCTATCGTCAGGGGCACCCCCTGGCGGCCGTCATGCCGGTGATCGACCGCCTGCTCGTCCAGCCGAGCCTCGAGGCGGGCATGCTCGTGGCCGTCGGCGACGAGAACGGGCGGCTCCTCTGGGTGGACGGTGACCGCGAGCTGCGGCGCCGGGCGGAAGGCATGCTCTTCGTCCCCGGCGCGGACTGGTCCGAGTCGACCGTCGGGACGAGTGCTCCCGGCACGGCGCTCGCCCTCGATCGCAGCGTGCAGATCGCCGGGGCGGAGCATTTCAGCCGCAAGGCCCATCCCTGGAGCTGCACTGCGGTGCCGGTCCATGATCCCGACTCGAGGACCGTGCTCGGCGTCGTCGACATCACCGGGACCCACGACGCCGTGGCCACCCACACGCTCGCGCTCGTCGAAGCGGCAGTGGCGGCCGCGGAGGCGCAGCTGAGCATCCACCGGCTGCAGGACCGGCTGCCGCGCACGAAGCGCCGCCGGCCGGGGCGCAGCCAGACGGCCCTGTACCGGAACAGCCTGCAGATCCTGGGCATGGATCACGGGATCGTGCACACCGGCGGCGCCTCGCTCGAACTGAGCCTCCGCCATGCCGAGCTGCTGACCATCCTCGCCCTGCACCCGGAGGGGCTCACGGCGGACCAGCTGGCCACCATGGCGTACCCCGAGGAGGCCTCCGGGACGACGGTCCGGGCGGAGATCCTCCGGCTGCGGAAGGTCCTGGCGCAGTACGGGGACGCGACGGTGCCGCAATCCCGCCCCTACCGGCTGCCCGGTCAGCTGGTCGTGGATGCGGTGCAGGTCCTGAGCTATCTGCACCGCGGCGCCCACCGCATGGCACTCGGGATCTACCGGGGGCCGGTCCTCCCGCGGTCGCAGGCACCGGCGATCGTCAGACTGCGCAACGAGGTGTCGGTCCTCCTGCGCGATGCGGTCCTCAACGACGGCGCCCCCGAGACGGTGCTGCAGTACCTCGCACTGGCGGAGGCGGAGTACGACGCCGAAGCGTGGGATCTCGCCCTGCGCGTCCTGCCACTGCGTTCCCCGCGGCGGGCAGCGATCGTCGCGCATGCGGAGTGGCTCGACGCCGAGCTGGCGGCACCCTCGACGTCCGCCTCAATTTCTCCTAAAGTTTGTTAGCCAATCGCAATGTTCCGTCGTCGTACGGGGCGGGGCCGGGTTAGCGTTATGCCTGGTGGCTGATGATTCCGCCGTACAACATTTCCCGGCTGCTGCGCTGACGCAGGAGGCGGGCCAGGGGGGAAACTCATGACGCAGTCCGCAAGGCATCCGGAGCCCGCCCGGAGCGTTCGAACATCGCGCACCACCATGCATGCCAGCGTGGCGATCGTGGTCTGCTTCGTCGGTTTCCAGGGCTTCGTACCGCAGTCCTGGGAGGCCGCGTCCGCGATCTCCTCCGGTTCGTTGTCGGCCTCCACCGTCGCCCGGCCCGGGGCCGACGCCCTGTCGCCGACCGGCCTCGTGGGCCCGTCGCTGCTGATGCCCATGGAGGCGCTCGATCCCCTGGGCGCCCTGACTCCCGGTCGTTCGCCCCTCGCCGTCCCGAAGACCGCCGGCGGCGACGCGGCCGGCCCCGCGCTCTCGACGACGTCCGCCGTGCGGCGACCGGTTGCGGGCACCCTCTTCGCCCCGCTCGCCGAACTCGTGCCCAGCTCCTCCTTCGGCCACCGGACCAGCCCCATCTCCGGGGAAGCCGGCGAGTTCCATACGGGCCAGGACTACGCGGCCCCCTGCGGCACCCTCGTCTACGCTGCGGACGCCGGCACGGTACGGGCCGTGGGCTGGCATGCGTGGGGCGGGGGCAATCGCGTCGAGATCGACCACGGCAACGGCCTGATCACGAGCTACAACCACCTCCAGGGAATCTCCGTGCAGAAGGGGGACGCCGTCAACGGAGGAGACCCGATCGCGGAGCTCGGGACCACGGGCTCCTCGACCGGCTGCCACCTGCACTTCGAGACGATCCTCGACGGGGAACACGTGGACCCCACCCGGTGGAAGATGGCGCCCACGCACCACGGTAGGAGCGTCGGCGTGTTCACGGACTACAGCCCCGAGGGCGCCGGTGCAGCGGACATCCCGGCGTGGGCCCAGTCCACCACCCGGTCCGACCAGGGGGCGTATGGAGGTCTCCCGCTCGATGCGCTCCCGTGGAACGGGAACGCCGTCGCGGGCGATGCGGCCGGAGCGGCCGGAAGCATTGCGACAGGACACGTCGCTCCGGCGCCGCGCCCCGCTCCTTCGGCGGGCTCGTCGGTCGGCAAGCCTGCCCCTGCGGCCCCGCCGGTCCGGAAGCCTGCCGACAAGCCGATTGCACAGCCCACGGAGAAGCCGGCCGACAAGCCGGTTGGCAAGCCTGCTGAGAAGACTGTCGAGGAACCGACGAAATCGGCCGAGCCTGCGCCGACGAAGACAGCCGAGCCGACCAAGCCGGTCAAGCCCACGCCGACGAAGCCGGCCGAGCCCACGAAGCCGGCCGAGCCGACCAAGCAAGTCGAGTCCACGCCGACGAAGCCTGCCGAGTCCACGCCGACCAAGCAGGTCGAGTCCACGCCGACGAAGCCTGCCGAGTCCACGTCGACCAAGCCTGCCGAGCCGGTCGAGTCCACGCCGACGAAGCCGGCCGAGCCGGTCGAGTCCACGCCGACGAAGCCGGCCGAGCCAGTCGAGTCCACGCCGACGAAGCCTGCCGAGCCGGTCGATTCCGCGCCGACGAAGCCGGCCGCGCCGGCCAAGCCTGCCGAGCCCACACCGACGAAGCCGGCCGAGCCTGCGCCTGTTCCCGTTCCGACCCCGACGCCCGGTCCCACGGACCCCGACGCCTCGTGCGACACGGATCCGTCGACGCCCGAGGACCCGGACACGGCGGAGCCTGCCGAGGGTGCCGATCCCGCCGCACAGCCGGAGGCGACCGCAGGTGCCGCCGAGCCGGTGACGGAACCAGCGACCGCACCAGCGGACTCGACGCCGGCGGAGGGCTCCGAGACGGGTGTGGAGCCGGGTGCCGAGGACGGAACCGCGCCGACACCCGCCGACGAGCCCACCGACGCCCCGTCCTGTGACGACCCCGAAGCACCGGCGGAGCCCGCCCCTGCTCCTGTGCCCGATCCGGCCGCACCCGCCCGGCCCGCCGAGGACGAGGCGGCCACGAACGGGAAGGGCTGACGCGCCGGTGCAGTGACCGACGGAGCCGGGTCGCCGTCGGGACGCATGCAACGTCGATGCAACCTTCGCGCTCCTACTGTGTGCTTCAGGGACGACGACGTCCTGCACCCACGGAGTTCAAGGAGTTCGACGATGACTGTTTACGCCCAGCCTGGCCAGGATGGATCGAAGGTCAGTTTCAAGCCGAGGTACGAGAACTGGATCGGTGGGGAGTGGGTTCCCCCCATCAAGGGCCAGTATTTCGAGAACATCTCCCCGGTGACGGGCAAGGCCTTCTGCGAGGTGGCGCGGGGTACCGCCGAGGACATCGAACTGGCGCTGGACGCAGCCCACAAGGCGGCCCCGTCCTGGGGCAGGACCTCCGCCGCCGATCGGGCCCAGGTGCTGAACCGCATCGCGGACCGCATGGAGGAGAACCTCGAGATGCTCGCGGTCGCCGACACCTGGGACAACGGCAAGCCCGTGCGGGAGACCCTCGCCGCTGACATCCCCCTCGCGATCGACCACTTCCGGTACTTCGCCGCCGCCATCCGGGCGCAGGAGGGCCAGCTGTCCCAGCTCGACGAGGACATGACGGCCTACCACTTCCGCGAGCCGCTCGGCGTCGTCGGGCAGATCATCCCCTGGAACTTCCCCATCCTCATGGCGACGTGGAAGCTCGCCCCCGCGATCGCCGCCGGCAACGCCGTCGTGCTCAAGCCCGCCGAGCAGACGCCGTCGTCGATCCTCGTGCTGATGGAACTGATCAGCGACCTCCTGCCGGCCGGCGTCATCAACGTCGTCAACGGCTTCGGCGTGGAGGCCGGCAAGCCCCTCGCCTCGAGCAAGAGGATCCGCAAGATCGCCTTCACCGGCGAGACGACCACGGGTCGCCTGATCAGCCAGTACGCGAGCCAGAACCTCATCCCGGTCACGCTCGAGCTCGGCGGGAAGAGCCCGAACATCTTCTTCTCCGACGTCGCGGACGACAACGACGCCTTCTACGACAAGGCGCTCGAGGGCTTCGCCCTCTTCGCCCTGAACCAGGGCGAGGTCTGCACCTGCCCGTCCCGCGCGCTCGTGCAGGGCTCCATCTACGACTCCTTCATGGCCGACGCCATCGCCCGCGTGGAGAAGATGGTGCAGGGCAACCCGCTGGACACCGACACGCAGGTGGGGGCGCAGGCCTCCAACGACCAGCTCGAGAAGATCCTCTCCTACATGGACATCGGCAAGCAGGAGGGCGCGAAGGTCCTCACCGGCGGGGAGCGGAACATCCTCGGCGGCGACCTCGCCGAGGGCTACTACGTGAAGCCCACCGTCTTCGAGGGCACCAACAGCATGCGGGTGTTCCAGGAGGAGATCTTCGGCCCGGTGGTCTCGGTGACGCGGTTCGAGGACTACGCGGAGGCCCTCGAGATCGCCAACGACACCCTCTACGGGCTGGGTGCAGGAGTGTGGTCGCGGAACGGGAACGTGGCGTACCGTGCGGGGCGCGAGATCCAGGCGGGACGGGTGTGGGTGAACAACTACCACGCCTACCCGGCAGGAGCGGCGTTCGGCGGCTACAAGTCCTCGGGCATCGGCCGCGAGAACCACGCCATGATGCTCGACCACTACCAGCAGACCAAGAACCTGCTGGTCAGCTACTCCGAGTCCAAGCTCGGATTCTTCTAGGAGCTGCCATGACCGTCGAGGCTTCCGTGACGATCCCCGGTGAGACCACCTCGCGGGTGGCGCTCACCGACGCCGCCGTGGAACTGCTGAGCAAGCTGTGGCTCGTCCACGGCCCGCTGATGTTCCACCAGTCCGGGGGGTGCTGCGACGGCTCGTCGCCGATGTGCTACCCGGCCGGCGAGTTCATCACGGCGGAGGCGGACGTGCTGCTCGGCGTCCTGGACATCTCGGAGGCTGCCCCCACGGAAGCCGGGGAGGGCGGGCGGCTCATCGAGTTCTGGATGTCGCGTGAGCAGTTCGAGTACTGGCGCCACACGCACCTGACGGTCGACGTCGTCCAGGGGCGGGGGAGCGGCTTCTCCGTGGAGGCGCCGGAGGGCAAGCGTTTCCTCATCCGCTCGCGGCTGATGGGCTAGAGCAGGGCCAGGGCCCGGCGCAGACGATGCGCCGGGCCCTTTCTGCGGACGCGCCCGGTGTCAGCGGTGCCCGTGGTGGTCGGGGTCCACGGCGAGGACGATGCCGAGGAGGTCCGTGAGGGCGTGTCCGAGCTTCGGGTCCACGAGTTCGTAGCGGGAGCGCCTGCCCTCGGGGACCGACACGACGAGACCGCAGCCCCGCAGGCAGGACAGGTGGTTGGACAGGCTCTGACGGCTGACCCCGAGCAGTCCCGCCAGTTCGGTGGGGTACGCCGGAGCATCCCGCAGGGCCACGAGGATGCGCACGCGGGTCGGATCGGACAGGGCGGTACCCACGCGGTCGAGGACCGACGTCGAGGTCAGGGTCTGCAGCATCAGTGGGTCAGCTCCGTCTCGTGGCGGACGTGGCCCAGTGGCTCGATCTGGAAGGTGCAGTGGTCGATGCTGACGTCGAAGTGCTCGGCGACGCACTCCTGGAGCTGGTCGAGCACGGCGTGCGCGGAGCCGTCCCGGTAGCAGTCGTCGTCGACGACGATGTGCGCGGTGAGGACCGGCAGCCCGGTGGCGATCTGCGTGATGTGCAGGTCATGGACGTCGCGGACGTGGGGCAGGCGCGCGATGTGGGTGCGGACCTCCTCGAGGTCGATGCCGGCGGGGGTGGATTCGAGCAGGACGTCGATGGTCTCCCGCAGCAGCCTCAGCGTCCGGGGGATGATCAGTGCGCCGATCAGCATGGCCACGACGGCGTCCGCCCGCATCCACCCCGTCAACGTGATGATCACCGCGGCCACGATGACGGCCACCGAGCCCAGGGCGTCGTTGAGCACCTCGAGGAACGCGGCCCGCAGGTTGAAGCTCGCGGTCCGGTGCCGCGCCAGCAGCCCGAGTGCGGCGAGGTTGCCGGCGAGCCCGATCACGCCGAAGACGATCATCTCCGGCGCGGCGACGTCCGTCGGCGTGATGAGGCGCCGTACCCCCTCGACCAGGACGTAGGTTCCGACGGCGAGCAGGAACGCCGCCTGCAGCAGTGCGGCGATGACCTCCGCCCGGCGGAAACCCCAGGAGCGTCGTGCCGACGTGGGCCGGACCGAGAGCGTGGCGGCGCCGAGCGCCATGGCCAGACCGGCGGCGTCGGTCAGGACGTGCACGGAGTCGAACAGGAGCGCGAGGCTCCCCGTCCACAGTGCCCCGACGATCTGGAGGACGAAGACGCCGAGCGTGATGGACAGTGCGCCGGCCAGCGGGCCGCGCCGGTCGGTGCCCGGTGACGAGTGGTGGTGGTGACCCATGCCCCGATAGTACATCCGTCCGTGAACCGTGCGCCCGAGGCCGGCCTCTTGTTGCACACTGTGCAAGAATTCGCCTACGCTGGTTCGGTGCTGGACACCACCGACGACGAGCTGCCCCTGGGTCGCCGTGAGCAGAACAAGATCGACACCCGGCGGGCAATCGCGGATGCGGCCTTCGACCTCGCGCTGACCGTGGGGCCGGGCGCATTCACCGTCGACCAGATCGCGGGGCGCGCCGGGGTGTCCCGCCGCACGTTCTTCAACTACTTCCCCAGCGCCGAGGACGCCCTGACCGTCCGAACGGACGGATTCCTCGACCTGGCGTTGGAGGTCTTCGGGCGGATGCCGCAGGACGAGCCCCTTTTCGACTCCATCATCCGCGCGTTCACCGAGACCACGCGGATGGAGGGCCTCTCGCAGCACGGGGCGCTCTTCCGCATGGCGGGGAGCAACCCGGACCTCCTGCGGGCGCAGCTGCACGCGTGGGAGCGCGCCGAGGCGCGGGTCGTCGTGGCGCTGCGCCGTCGTCTCGGAGCCGGGACCTCCGAGCTCTACCTCACGGCCCTCGTGGGGAGCGTGCTGTCCTGCACCAAGGCGGCGATGCGCGACTGGGCCGCCATGACCTCCGACTCCGCCGGCGACCCCGGGCAGGAGCTCGAGGAGCGCATCCTCGCAGCGCTGACAATGCTCCGCGACGGCTTCTCCCAGCACCCCAGCGGTCCCGTCCTTCGGGACTGATCCTGCCCTTTCCCTGAACGAACCCCTTCCGCTCCCTTCCTGCTAGGACTCCTCGATGGCTTTCCTCCTCTACCGGCTCGGTTCCTTCGCGTTCCGGAGGCGGTGGTGGGTCGTCTCCGCATGGCTCGCCATCATGCTGGCGGTCGGCGCCGCCGCCGTCGCCTTCTCCGGGACGCTCACCAACAACTTCACCATCCCCGGCACAGAGTCGCAGCGGATCTCCGACCGGCTGCGGGACGAGCTGCCGGAGGCGGTCGGCGGCACCGGCACCGTGGTGTTCACCTCCGACGACGGCGCCGCGTTCACGCCCGCGCAGCGCGAGGGCGTCCAGTCGGCGCTGGCGGACATCGCGGCGCTCGACGGCGTGCGCAGCGTCGTCGACCCCTTCGACGTCGCTAACCAGGTCGCGTCCGGCGGCGAGGAGCTCGAGGCGGGGCGCGCCGAACTCGATGCCAGCGAGCAGCAGCTGAGCGCCGGCGAGGACCAGCTCGCGCAGGGCCAGCAGCAGCTCGATGAGCAGCGGGCGCAGTTCGAACAGGCCCGGGCGCAGCTCCCGGCCGCCCAGGCCGCGGCCACCGCCCAGCAGCTCGAGCAGGGTCAGGCGCAGCTGGATGCCAGCCGCACCGAACTGGAGTCCGGGCGGGAGCAGCTCGAATCCGGGCGCGCCGAGCTCGAACTCGCGGAGCGACAGCTCGAGGCCACCTCAGGGGTGCGGCTGGTCTCCGAGGACGGCTCCACCGGCGTCGCCAGTGTGCAGTTCGACCAGCAGATCAACGCGGTCTCGCCGGAACTGCGCGCGGAGGTGCAGGAGAGAGCCGCCGGTGCGGAATCGGCAGGAGTGACGGTCGAGTACAGCAAGGAGATCGTCGAGGACGTCTCCGGGATCGTCGGGGCGGCTGAGATCGTCGGCCTGGCCGTCGCCGCGATCGTCCTCGTCCTGATGCTCGGCACCCTCGTCGCCGCCGGGCTGCCGCTGCTCATGGCCATCGTCGGTGTGGGGGTGGGCGTGGGGATCACCTTCGCCCTGTCGGGGATCATCGAGATGAACAGCCTCTCCCCGGTCCTCGCCCTGATGCTCGGCCTCGCCGTCGGCATCGACTACTGCCTGTTCATCGTGAACCGGCACCGGACGCAGCTGCTGCACGGCATGGACCTCCAGGAGTCGATCGCCCGTGCCACGGGCACCGCCGGCAACGCCGTCCTCTTCGCGGGCATCACGGTGATCGTGGCCCTCGCCGCGCTCGCCGTGCCGGGGCTGCCCTTCCTGACCGTCATGGGTCTCTCCGCCGCAGGCACGGTCGCGGTGTCCGTCCTCGTGGCGCTCACCCTCACCCCGGCACTCCTCGCGGTGATGGGGCGCCGCGTGATCTCCAAGCGCCGCTGGGCGAGGGCCGCCGCCCAGCATTCCGCAGGCGAGCCCCTGGACTCCGGGGACAGCACGGTCCTGGCCGACCAGCGTGCGGCGAGGGGGGCGGGCTGGGGCGGCTTCGTGACCCGCAAACCCGTCCTGACGGTCCTCGCCGCCGTGGCACTGCTCGGCATCATCGCCCTCCCCGCGGCGCAGCTGCGCGTCGGGTTGCCCGACGGCGGCACCGAGCCGGCCGATTCCACGGCGTTCCAGGCGTACAGCACCATCGGCGACAAATTCGGGGCTGGGACCAACGGCCCGCTGATCGTCGTCGGGTCCCTCCCCGCGACCGCCGACGAGGCGGAACTCACCACGCTCAGGCTCGACGTCAACGACCGCCTGCGGGAGATCCCCGGCGTCGCCGCGTCCGTGCCGGCGACGGTCAGCGAGGACGGCCGCACCGCCATCTTCCAGGTCATCCCCGAGGAGGGCCCGGCCAGCGAGGGCACCGAGAACCTGGTGCGCGACCTCCGGGGAGCGACGGACGAGTTCGAGGACCGGACGGGCGTCGCCATCGCCGTGACCGGCCAGACCGCGGCGAACATCGACGTCTCCGCCAAGCTCATGGAGGCGCTACCGGTATATCTCACCATCGTCGTCGGGCTGTCCCTGATCCTGCTCCTGCTGGTGTTCCGCTCCATCCTGGTCCCCATCATCGCCACTGCCGGGTTCCTGCTCTCCCTGCTCGCGAGCTTCGGTGCGACGGTGGCCATCTACCAGTGGGGGTGGCTCGGCGACGTCTTCGGGGTCACGAATCCCGGGCCGATCCTGAGCTTCCTGCCCATCATCCTGATCGGGGTGCTCTTCGGCCTCGCGATGGACTACCAGATGTTCCTGGTGTCCGGGATGCGGGAGGCGTACGTCCACGGGGACGACCCGAAGGCCGCGGTGCGCATCGGCTTCAGCCACGGCGCGCGTGTGGTGACGGCCGCCGCGATCATCATGGTCTCCGTGTTCGCCGGGTTCGTGTTCTCCCACCTGGCCATGGTGCGGCCCATCGGGTTCGGGCTGGCCTTCGGAGTGCTGCTCGACGCCTTCGTGGTCCGCATGACCCTCGTCCCGGCCGCCATGTACCTGCTGGGCCGGCATGCCTGGTGGCTCCCGGCGTGGCTCGGGAAGATCCTGCCGGACGTCGACGTCGAAGGAGCGCGGCTCCTGCGCGAGGAGAAGAAGGAGACCGTTCCGGCTCCGGCCTGACGCCCGGCGAGGCGGGGAGGCGCCGGCGGGCGAGGCGCCGACCCCGCCCGGAGCCGCTCAGACGCCGAGGTACCGCCCGGGCCGGTGGTTCAGCGCCACCACGAGGTTCAGCACCACGGCACCGACGGCGGAGAGCAGGACGCCGGCCGGTTCGACGACGGTCAACGCCCCGAGGATCACCGTCGTGTCGAGTGCCATCTGCACGTAGCCGGCACGCCAGCCGAGCCGCTCCTGCAGGATGAGGGCGAGGATGTTGAAGCCGCCGAGACTCGCGCGATGGCGGAAGAGGATCAGCAGGCCCACGCCGGCCAGCAGGTTCCCGCCGAGCACCGCGTAGAGAGGGTGGACGGTCAGGGCGCCGAGCGCCAACGGGTGCACGGCGGCCAGCCCCGACACGAGGGCCACGGCCACCACGGTGCGCAGCGTGAAGTCCCAGCCCTTCTTCCACACGGCGAGGGCGAAGAAGGGGACGTTCACCAGAAGGAACAGGGCACTGAAGGACAGAGGGCCCGCGTAGCTCAGGAGCAGGGCGAGGCCCGCCGTCCCGCCGGTGACCGCGCCGCTCGTGGTGAGCAGGAACAGGCCGAGGGACACCGTGAACGTTCCCGTGACCATCCCCAGGACGTCCTCCGGCATCGAATGCCGGAGGGCTGTGTCGGTGCCGGCCCGGGCAGGGGTTGTCATGGTATCCATGGCGGCAAGTTATCACCGGCGGGTGCGGCCCTCCGCACTGAGGGACGCCGATGTGAACAAGGGCACAGGATGCTGCGCCCGGGTACCGGCCCTAGCGGGCGGGGACGGGCCGCCCGCCGGCCGCCCCGAGGGAGGACAGCCAGGCGCGGGCCTCCCCGCGCTCCGTGAAGTAGCGTGTCCGGCTGCGCGACTGGACGATGAACGCCGCGAGGACCCGGTCCACGGGGTCGCGACCAGTCAGCCCGATCGGCCCGGCATGGTGGTAAGCGATGAGCATCCGTCGCGCCGGCTGCGTGATGTGCCGGACGAGGTCCAGGTGCACGAGCACCGGCGAGGCATGCCAGCGGGGGAAGTGCGTGATCGTGTTCGCGAGGACGTCGAGCTCCGCGGGACCGATCCGGACCCCGGGTCGCCAGAGGACCTCCAGGATGCCCGCGTCGTCGGTGATGGTGAAGTCAGCCACGGCGGAGCCTCCCTCGGTCGGCGCCCGCCGGTGCGGGGCCTGTCCAGTGCAGTCTCCCACTGCGGGCGGAGCCGACGCCTATCCGGCGCGCGGGGCGTGGGCGGAAAGCCGCCATGCCTCGATCTCCGTCAGGAGCTCCCTGCGCCGGTCCTCGCCGACGAACGCCGACCGGACCGAGTTGCTTGCGAGCCGCGCGCGGTCGTCGATGCCCAGGCCGCAGGCGTCAACCAGTGCTGCCACGTTGTCGTCGAGGTAGCCGCCGAAGTAGGCCGGATCATCCGAGTGCACGGACACGTTCAGGCCCCGCGCGAGCATCTCCGGCAGGGGATGGTCGCCGATGGCGTCGACGGCGCGCAGCCGCACGTTCGAGAGCGGGCACACGGTCAGCGGCACCTGGTCCTCGACGAGCCGTTCCACGAGGGCATCGTCCTCGAGGCAGCGGATCCCGTGATCGATGCGGTCCACCGCCAGGACGTCGAGGGCCTCCCAGAGGTAGGCGGGCGGCCCCTCCTCGCCCGCATGGGCGACGCACTTCAGTCCGGCGTCCCGGGCGAGGTCGTACACCTCCCTGAAGAGCGACGGCGGGTACCCGAGCTCTGCCGAGTCGAGGCCGATCCCGATGATCGGGGCGTCCATCGCGAGGAGGTCGCGCAGCACCTCGAGCGCCTCCGCCGCAGGACGGTCGCGCAGGAACGCAGCGATCAGGGACGTGCTGATGCCGACGTCGGCCTCGCTCGTGGACAGGGCCGCGGCGACGCCGTTGACGCACGTCGCGAGGGACACTCCGCGTGCCAGGTGCGCCTGCGGGTCCATCATGATCTCCGCGTGGCGGACCCCGGCCGCGGCAGCCCGCCGCAGGTACGCCCGGGTCATGTCCGTGAAGTCCTGCTCCGTGCGCAGCACGTCCATGTTCGCGTAGTAGAGATCGAGGAAGGACTGCAGGTCGGTGAACGCGTATCGCGCCGCGAGGTCCGCGGGGTCGGCGTAGGGGAGGTCGATGCCGTTCCGTGCCGCGAGCGCGAAGATCAGCTCCGGTTCGAGGGTCCCCTCGATGTGCAGGTGCAGTTCGGCGCAGGGCAGTGGCGGCATGGCTCCAGCCTAGGAGGCCTTCGCGCCGATGACGACCCGGTCGTGTCCGTCGGTCGGCCAGGGCGATCCTGGGTGCGCCGGGCGTCATCCATCGAACGGGTTCGAACGGTGCGGCTGCTCACGCAGGGCAGGCTGCTGCGCGCTCCAGCTGGCGAGGAACGGCAGGGTGCGTGCCGTCGCGGAGTCCGGCTGGGCGGTGTAGACGATCAGGACCTGCTCGCTGGTTCGTGCAGGTGTGACCGTCTCGATATCGAAGGACAGCTCGCCGACCACCGGGTGGCGGATGCGCTTGGGCGCTGAGGCGTAATCGCGGACCCCGTGATCCGCCCACCAGCGCGCTGCGTCCGGGTCCCTCGTCCGCAGTTCGTCGATCATGGCCACCAGCCGCCCATCCTCCGGGTGGCGTCCCAGTTCCCCGCGCAGCGCGGCCATGGTGGTGGCGGCGAAATGCTCCCAGTTGACGATGCGCTTGCGTGCCAGGGGGTCGAAGAACATGAACCGCACGAGGGACGTCGATGGCGGCAGGTCCCGCAGCACCGCGGTGAGCAGCCCATTGGTGGCGAGCACTTCGGCGCGTCGCCCGAGGATCAGTGCCGGGACATGGTCGAGGGCTGTCATGAGGCGGAGCAGTCCGGCATCGGCTTGCTGGGGCGTCCACGCCCTGGGGTGCCGGGCCACGGCCGGGTCTGCCAGGGCGAACAAATGCGTGCGTTCCACCTCATCGAGTCGCAGCGCCCGCGCCAGCGCCTCCAGCACGCTGCGTGAGATGTTCGCCTGCCGGCCCTGCTCGAGCCTGCTGTAGTAATCGGAGCTCACGCCTGCGAGTACGGCCAGCTCCTCCTTGCGCAGTCCTGGGACCCGGCGCGGCCCGGGGAAGGCCTGCATCCCGGCCTCCGCCGGCGTGAGCCCGTCGCGACGTGAGCGAAGGAAGGCCCCGAGCGGGGCGCGGTCTACTGGCATGCACCCACCCTAGGTCGCATCACTGGTTCCGGGGTGGCCCTGCCATACCCCGGTTGGTTGCGCTCTGGTCCGCACGCCGTAGCCCGCCTGAAACTGGACCATGACATCGAGCAGCTCTCCCGACGCGGTCGGCATGAGACTCGACCTTCCCGCACGCGACGCCAGGAGCACCCTATGACGACGATCGTCTCCCCCTTCACTGCGACAAGCACGGCTCTCGAGGTCGTGGAGGGATGTGACCTGTCGGGACGGAACGCCGTCGTGAGCGGCGGTGCATCCGGCATCGGCGTCGAGACCGTCCGGGCCCTGGCGCATGCCGGGGCGACCGTGACCATCGCGGTGCGTGACGTCGACGCCGGGCGGCGCGTTGCGGAGGACATCGTCCGGAGCGTCCCCGGGGCCCTCGTGCAGGTCCGCGCGCTGGACCTCGCCGATCTCGGTTCCGTCGACCGATTCGCTGATTCATGGTCGGCGCCCCTGCATGTCCTGGTCAACAACGCGGGCATCATGATGACGCCCGAGCTGCGGACAGCGCTCGGGTGGGAACTGCAGTTCGCGACCAATCACCTCGGCCATGCCGCTCTGGCGATCGGCCTCCACGACGCCCTCGTGGAAGCCGATGGGGCGCGGATCATCTCGTTGAGTTCCAGCGGACACGGTAGCTCGGACATCGTCTACGACGATCTCTTCTTCGAGCGCAGGACCTATGACGCCGGTGCGGCCTACGGGCAGTCGAAGACGGCGAACGTATTGTTCGCTGTCGAGGCGACCCGCCGGTGGGCCAAGGACCGGATCACGGCGAACGCCGTCATGCCCGGCGGGATCTGGACGAACCTGCAGCGGCACTGGGACCCGGAGGTCCTCACTGCGATGAAGGCCCGGACGGCGGCGGGCGAACTCACCGTGAAGACCCCCGGGCAGGGCGCCGCGACATCGGTCTTCGCCGCAACGTCACCCCTGCTCGAGGGCATCGGCGGACGGTATCTCGAGGATTGCGGTGAAGCGGAGATGGTGCCCGATATCGTCGACGGTGTGCACGGTGTGCGTTCGTACGCCCTCGATCCGGCCAACGCCGAGCGTCTGTGGGACGTGACGCAGGAACTGCTGGATGGGGCTCGCCGCTAGCCCAGGCAGTGGCGGACACCCTGGATCCCGTGCACTCGCGATCACGAGCGCCGGACGGCGACCGGCTACATACGGAGGAGGGCGGACCCGTGCGGGTCCGCCCTCCTCAGGTGGTGCCGGAGCGCCTAGTAGAGCGCCGCTTCGGATTCGGTGGCCGGCGTCTCGCCGCTGCCGAGGTTCGCGGCGAGCTTCGCGCCGAGGTCGGCATCGACATTGGCCCAGTACTGGATGGCACGCGCGCGGATCTCGTCGCTCTGCACGCCGCCGACCGCGCCCGTGATGGTCTCGAGGAACCGTGCACGCTGGGCGTCGTCGAACACCTCGCGGTAGAGCGTCCCGGCCTGGCCGAAGTCGTCGTCCTCGGCATGCAGCGAGTGCGCCGCGTACACGAGGTCGCCGTCGTTCTCCCAGCCGCCGTGGGCGCCGTACTGCGCCGGATCGGCGGCGGGGCCGCCCACCGAGTTCGGTGCGTAGACCGGGGTGGAGGCCGCGTTGAAGTGGTAGCGCGCCGCGCCGTCCTTCGAGTAGTTGCGTACCTCGTTCTTCGGCATGTTCACGGGCAGCTGCGCGTGGTTGGTTCCCACGCGGTAGCGGTGCGCGTCCGCGTACGAGAAGATGCGCGCCTGCAGCATGCGGTCCGGGCTCGCGGCGATGCCGGGCACGAAGTTCGACGGCGCGAAGGTGGCCTGCTCGATCTGCGCGAAGTAGTTCTCCGGGTTGCGGTTCAGTGTGAGCCTGCCGACCGGGATGAGCGGGTAGTCGCCCTGCGGCCACACCTTCGTGAGGTCGAACGGGTTGAAGCGGTACGTCTTCGCGTCGTCGTACGGCATGATCTGGACCTTGAGGTCCCAGCTGGGGTGGTTCCCCTTGGCGATGTTCTCCGAGAGGTCGCGCAGGTGGTGGTCGGCGTCGGACCCGGCGAGCGCTTCCGCCTCGTCGACCGTCAGGACCTCGTGGCCCTGGTTGGACTTGAAGTGGTACTTGACCCAGAACTTCTCGTTCAGCTCGTTGATCCACATGTAGGTGTGGGAGCCGTACCCGTTCATGGTGCGCCAGGAGTTCGGCAGCCCACGGTCGCCCATCAGCCAGGTGACCTGGTGCGCGGACTCGGGGCTCAGGGTCCAGAAGTCCCACTGCATGTCGGCGTCGCGGAGGTTGGTCCCGGGCAGGCGCTTCTGCGAGTGGATGAAGTCGGGGAACTTGATGCCGTCGCGGATGAAGAACACCGGGGTGTTGTTGCCCACGAGGTCGTAGTTGCCCTCGGAGGTGTAGAACTTCAGGGCGAAGCCGCGCGGGTCCCGCCAGGTGTCGGGCGAGCCCTGCTCGCCGGCCACCGAGGAGAAACGCAGGAGCGTCTCCGTCGTCGCGCCCTTCTGGAAGAGCGCGGCACGCGTGTACATGCTGACGTCCTCGGTGGTCTCGAAGACGCCGAACGCCCCGCCGCCCTTGGCGTGGACCACGCGCTCGGGGACGCGCTCACGGTTGAACTGCGCCAGCTTCTCGACGAGATAGTGGTCGGTCAGCGGGATGGCGCCGTCGCGGCCGAGGACGGACGAGTTGCTGTCGTCGATGACGGGGGCGCCGGACTGCGTGGTGCTGAAGTTCGCGGACATGGTGCTCCTATTCCTGGTGGGGGGATGGGGATCGGGGGGCTGCCGGGCGGCAGTCGTCGCAAAGGCCCTGGTAGAGGACCTCGGCGATCTGGATGGTCATCCGGGAGGCGCCCGGCGACCATTCGGGGGTGAGGCACGGTGCGTGCCCGACGGCGCAGTCGACGTCCTCGATCCGCCCGCAGCCGGTGCAGACCGCATGATGGTGGTTGTCGTCCACGCGGGTCTCGTAGCGGGCGGGGGAGTGCGGGGTCTCGATGCGGCGCAGCAGGCCGATGCCGGTGAGGTCGGCGAGGATCACGTACACCGACTGCACGGTGATGTGGGGCAGCTCGGCGCGCACGGCGATTGCGGTGTCGTCCGCAGTGGCGTGCGGCGACTCCTCGACGGCGGCGAGGACGGCCAGGCGCTGGCGTGTCACGCGACGGTGATGCGCGTGCAGGGCAGCCGACCACCGGGCCTCGCGGGTCACCTCCGTCGTCTGCGTCATTGCTTCAGTGAACCAGTAAATCTGAATCGCTCATAATAAGGCGCAACTAACTTGCGTCCCACGGGGCCGGTGCAGTCGGTACCGTTGACGAGGTGAACCTCTTCTCGCGCGGCTGGGCCTGGACACTGGACTATGCCTATGTGGCCTTCTGGCAGGCGCACGGGTTCCTGCTGCGGTCCGATCCCGAGCAGTACCGGACACCGGCGCCGGGGGCGCCGGAAGGCAAGGCGCCCGTCCTGCTCCTTCCCGGGATCTACGAGACCTGGCAGTTCATGCGCCCGATCGCCCACCACCTGCACCAGGCGGGGCATGCGGTCCACGTGGTGCAGAGGATGGGCTACAACCGCGGCACCATAGAGGACATGGCGCATCTCGCCGCCGAGCATCTCAAGCAGCACGAACTCACCGACGTGGTCATCGTCGCGCACAGCAAGGGCGGCCTGATCGGCAAGTTCCTCCTGACCATGTCCGGCGTGGCCCCGCGCGTCGACCGCCTCGTGGCCATCAACACGCCGTTCTCCGGGTCCATCTACGCGGCCTTCTTCCTGCTGCCCAGCATCAGGGCGTTCTCGCCCTTCGACCGCACGCTGCAGAGGCTCCGCGCCGAATTCTCCCTGAACGCGCGCATCACCTCGATCTACAGCCGGTTCGATCCGCACATCCCGGGCGGCAGCTTCGTGGACGGGGCCCGCAACGTGCAGCTCGACACGATGGGCCACTTCCGGCCCATCGCGGACAAGCGCGTCCTGCAGGAGATCGAGCAGGCGATCGCCGCGGGAGACGCCGGCACGGCCTGAGCAACCTCGCCCGACCGTTGCCGGAGCGAATCAATCCGCGGCTAGACTTTGGCCGTGCCCAGACTCCTCGCCGACATCACCCCGCTGAAGGAGAGCCCGGCCTTCCGCAGGTTGTATATCGGCACCGCGCTCTCCGCGATCGGCACGCAGCTCACCATCGTGGCCGTGAGCCTGCAGATCTACTCCCTCACGCAGTCCACCCTCAGCGTCGGGCTGCTCAGCCTCTTCGCCCTCGTGCCCCTGGTGGTCGCGGGCCTCTACGGCGGAGCCATCGCCGACGCGCAGGACCGCCGCACGGTCGCGCTGCTCTCCGGGCTCGCACTGTGGGCAACCACCGCGGCCATCGCCCTCCAGGCATGGCTCGGCGTGGACAGCGTCGGGCTGCTCTACGGACTGATCGCCGTCCAGTCCGGAGCCGCGGGCATCAACCAGCCCACACGGAGTTCCATCATCCCGCGCCTGGTCCGTCCGGCGCTGCTGCCTGCCGCCAACGCCCTGAGCATGATCACCTTCGGCCTGGCCTTCACCGTGGGTCCGCTGCTCGCGGGCGTCCTCGTGGCGCAGGTGGGCTACGCCTGGACGTACACGGTCGACGTCGTGACCTTCACCTTCGCGCTCTGGGCCCTGTACCGGCTGCCGCCGCTGCCTCCGGAGGGTCCCGTGCGGCGCGCCGGCCTCGCGACCGTGCTCGAGGGGTTCCGCTTCCTGGGCACGCGACCGAACATCCGCATGACCTTCATCCTGGACCTCATCGCCATGATCACGGCGCAGCCGCGCGCACTCCTGCCGGCCGTGGGAGCGGTGCTCATCGGCGGCGGTGAGCTGACCGTCGGCATCCTGCTGGCCTCCGGCGCCTTCGGCTCGGTGCTGGCCGGGCTGTTCTCCGGCCCGCTCGGGCACATCCACCGCCAGGGCCAGGCCGTCATCTGGTCGATCGTCGGATGGGGTGCCTCCGTCGCCGGGTTCGGCCTCGTCGTCGTCATGGCCACCGCGACCGGCCAACCAGCAGCAGGCGAGGGTGAGATCTCCGGGTGGGTCCTGCCCGCCGCCGCGTGCCTCGTCCTCGCGGGCATTGCCGATTCGATCAGCAGCGTCTTCCGCAACACGATCCTCCAGTCGGCGACACCGGACGCGATGCGCGGGCGGCTCCAGGGCGTGTTCATCGTCGTCGTCGCGGGCGGACCGCGCCTCGGCGACATGGTGGCCGGTGGCCAGGCGGCATGGCTGGGGGAGGGGTGGACCGCCGTCGTCGGCGGCATCGCGTGCGCGGTGCTGGTGCTCGCCGTCGCCCGCTGGCAGCCCCGCTTCGCGCAGTACGACGCACGTCATCCGCAGCCCTGACCCTGCGCTTCCTCCCTGCCGGCTCGCAGTACCGGCCCGTACGATGAACGGAACAGGCCACCCGCCACCCGCGTTCTACTGGTGATCGCCACGGCCTCCACGGCGCAAGGAGAGAGAGCAGTGCACAACCATTTCAACGGTGCGAAGACGGCGCTGCTGTTCGGCGCCCTGATGGGGATATTCCTCGTCTTTGGCGCGGTCATCGCCGGGGCGACCGGCAGCTCCATGTTCATCTGGCTGTTCGCCCTGCTCGGCGTCGGCTCGGTCGCGTACAGCTACTGGAACAGCGACAAGATCGCCATCCGCAGCATGCGCGCGGTCGAGGTGACGGAGCAGCAGGCGCCGGCCATGTACCGGATCGTCCGGGAGCTCAGCGCGCGGGCGAACAAGCCCATGCCGCGGCTCTACGTCTCGCCGACCATGGCCCCCAACGCCTTCGCGACCGGTCGCAACCCGGAGAACGCCGCCGTGTGCTGCACACAGGGCATCCTGCAGCTGCTCAACGAGCGTGAACTGCGCGGTGTGCTGGGGCACGAGCTCATGCACGTCTACAACCGGGACATCCTCACCGGGTCCATCGCCGCCGCCGTCGCCGGCGTCATCACGTCGGTGGCGCAGATGTTCGCGTTCGCCGGCATCATGGGCGGCAACCGTAACCAGGGCGGCAACCCCATCGCGGCGCTGCTGCTCGCCTTCCTGGCACCGCTGGCGGCGGGGCTCATCCAGACCGCGATCGGCCGCACCCGGGAGTACGACGCCGACGAGGACGGCGCCATCCTGACCGACGACCCGCTGGCGCTCGCCTCCGCCCTGCGCAAGCTCGAGAGCGGAACGCAGCGGGCCCCGATGCCGCAGGACCAGCGCCTCGTCAACACCTCGCACCTGATGATCGCGAATCCGTTCAAGGGCGGCGGGGTGGGCAAGCTGTTCGCCACGCACCCGCCCATGGATCAGCGAATCGCGCGCCTCGAGGGTATGGCCGGCCGGCCGCTGAGCCGGTAGGCACCTACCGACGACGGCGGCCCCACCTTCCGCAGGTGGGGCCGCCGTCGTCCGTGCTGATCGCGGGTGTCAGCGCATGTTCACGAACTGCAGGTCGGCCTCGTCGAAGTTCTTGAGCAGCGCCATGGTGGCCTGCAGATCGTCGCGGGACTTCGAGCTGACGCGCAGCTCGTCGCCCTGGATCTGCGACTTGACGCCCTTGGGGCCCTCGTCGCGGATCAGCTTGTTGATCTTCTTCGCGACGTCCTGGGCGATGCCCTCCTTGATGGAGGTCTCGAGGCGGAACTCCTTGCCCGAAGGGAAGGGCTCACCGGTGTCGAGGGACTTCAGGGAGATGCCGCGCTTGATCATCTTCGACTGCAGGACGTCGAGCACCGCGAGGACCCGCTCCTCCGAGTTCGCCTTCATGAGGATCTTCTCGCCGCTGAAGTCCACCTCCGCGCCGACCCCCTTGAAGTCGTACCGCTGTGCGATCTCCTTCTGCGCCTGGTTGAGCGCGTTGGCGACCTCCTGCTTGTCGACTTTGCTCACGACGTCGAACGTGGATTCACTCGCCACGATGCCTCCTCGGGTGGTTGGGTTCCTTGCCCTCCAGCCTATCCGCAACCCCCGTGCTTCACAGCGGGCGCTCAGGCAGCGCAGGGGGCGGACACACGGTCGGCTGGCATCGTGGTGATGAGTTCCCGCACCCGAAGGAGTATCCCCATGACCGAGTCGCAGCGCCGCCGCCACCGCGTCGAGCTCAACCGGGCAGTCGCCGGGTCCTTCCTCGCGGCAGCCACAGCCGCATCGCTGACCGGATTGACCGCGGCGCCGGCGCTCGCCGTCCCGCCGTCGGTGATCACTCCGGTGGACAGCACGGACGGCGATGCGCCCGATCTCCTCCTCGGGGCGGCGCCGGCATCGGGGGACACTGCGCCAGGGGGTGCCGCGGCGAGCGAGGTGCCGGTCACGTCGGAGCAGGAGCGGCTGGCGGGCGTCCGGGCGGACCTCGACAACGCCGTCCTGCTGCGCCTGGTCACACCGGAGCAGGCCGCCGGCTTCTACGCGCAGATCGAGCGCCGGGTGGCCGCGGGCCTGTAGCGTCCCGGGCCGATTCGTCACCGGGCCGGTTTGTGGGTAAAGTTGTCTTGCCCGCGCTTGCTGCGGGCGGTCTTCCTGTGAAGACGTTCGGCAGATTACCCGAGCGGCCAAAGGGGGCTGACTGTAAATCAGCTGGCAACGCCTACGGGGGTTCGAATCCCTCATCTGCCACTCGCCAGTAATGGCGGGAAATTTAGACCCACTGGGATCTCTTCGGAGGTCCTGGTGGGTCTTTTTTATTGCTCCGTGAGCACGGTTGTGAGCACACTCTTACGGCTCGGTAGCAGCGACGCCGCACCCTCAGCCGCGTTACGGGCAGCATCGCCCACCATGTGCGCGTACAGGTCCCGCGTGATCTGACTGTTCGAGTGGCCCATCGTCTTCGACACAATCGCCAGATCCTGCCCGGAAGCGAGCATCAAACTCGCGTGTAGGTGCCGCAGGTCATGGAACCTCATCGGCGGCAGCCCCAGCTTCGCCACGGTGAGCTCAAAGAGCTTCGACGGGTAGGCGGGGCGAAGTTGCCGGCCGTCCTCATAGGTGAACACCCGCCCCGTCTCGACATACGCCTCGCCCCACTGCTCGCGTTCCTCTACCTGCTTGAACTGCCAGGCCATCAGAGCGGCCACAGCGCGGTCTGAGAGGGCCACCACGGGGTTCTGTCCGGCCTCAGTCTTGATCGTGCCCTCTAGGACGTCCTTGCCGACCTGTACAAGCTGCACACGGACGACCAGGCGCCTTGCAACGAGGTCAACGTCCTGCCAGCGGAGACCGCACAGCTCCCCGCGGCGCATACCGGACAGGATGGCTACCTCGAATAGCGCGCCGAGCCTGTGCTCGGCGATGGCGTCGAGGAATGTGCCGGCGTCTTCGGGCTCCCACACTTCAATGCGGTTCTTCTCGACCCGGGGGAGGCGCGCCCCAGCGGCAGGGTTCAGAGCGAGTAGCCCGTCTTGCACGGCATCGGCCAGAGCGCTCGAGAGTGTCGCGTGGATCCGCTTGATGGTGACAGCGCCACGTCCCGCGCCCTGCAGGTCAGCGATGAGGCCCGCTACGTGCGGCTTCCGCAAGTCATTGAGGAGCAACTTGGGCCCGAAGGCCGGCACGATGTCCTTATCGACGTATGTCCGGTACATGCGCATCGTCGAGGGCTTCAACTGGTTGTGCTTCTCCTGGGCATCCAACCAGCCCTGTAGGTACGATGCGGCCGTGGTGCGCTTGAAGCCGTAGACAGCGGTCTTCAGGCCCCGCTCAGCGTCGCGCATGGCCTCCTCGGCCTCGTCCGCGGATCCGTACTCGAACTCCGTGATGTAGCGGCGGTTGGCGCTACTGATCCTCGGGGACCTCGACCCCTTCCCGCCACCCCTCAACCGGAAAGTCTCAGGTCCTCACCCCCACCGGATGTCCGAAGAGCCACATAACTGTCCATGACTAGCAATACTGTTTCGGCTCATGACAACTAAATTCCCCACCGAAGGCATCCAGAACCTCATCCTCAACAACAAGGGTGACCGATCATACGAAGACCTAGCCCGCGGCTGCGGCGGTGAAATGAAATCACGGGCTCTGCACTCTGCCGCCACCAAGCAGAGCAAGGGCTTTGCTGATCCGGAGACCATTCGTGGACTCTCACGCGGGCTCAACGTCCCCATCATCGACATCATCCGCGCCTATGCCATATCGCTAGGGCTTCCGGTAATCACCGAGGATCCTCTTATCCTGCGGATCGTGGGCGGCGGATCCCTGCCGCAGTCCGGGCAGCAACTACTCCTCAGCGTCGCTCGAGACCTCCAGAGAGCCTACGAAGCACCGGCTGCGTCAGCCTGATGCGATACTGGCGCGATGGGGGAAAGGCCGATTGGCGAGCTGGCAGCGATCATCATCGAGCAAGAACGCACGGCGCTGCGCAGCGCGCTCAAGCACGCATTCAGTGAGGCAGACCAGCCGCGGCCAGGCTCCGCGCTTCTGCAGGATCGAACTTTGATTCGGGCACAAGCGAAAGGGCGAAGAAGAAACCTGGAAGGGCTTGCTGCCGGTCTGATCCAAGAGGTTGTGGAGATACTTGCCTCTACAGACCAGTTTGCCCTTGCGCTCAAGGAGATATACACGGCAAAAGACATGTTGCCGCTGCCTGCCTCATCAATGGCCCGGTCGATCCACGAGTCCGTCCTGGCTATCAGTCGACTCTATGACCCGGCTCTGACTTCAGAGACCCGGCTCGCCAGGATGGCAGGAGTGCAGCTCAGAAATGTGCAGGGCAGCTTGGTGGCATTGGAAGCGTTTCCTAGGGAGTATCAGCAGGAGAAGGAGCGGGTCGCAGGAGCAATAGTCGGCATCCGGAAGTACATGGAGGAAGCTGGCTACGTGATTCACGACCGCAAAGATGATCCCTTCGTTGCCACGGGAATCTCTTGGGGGCTCGTGAAAGAGACCCTGCGCGATAACGCGACCGCGACCAGTCTTCTCTACACTCCCAGCATCCATTACAACTGGGTATTAGGATCGGGCGCGGCTCACAGCAAACCTTGGTACATCCGAGGGCTTAGCGGTCCTTGGGAAACCTTGGTTGTCGGGACGCTCGCGCCATTGCTAGACATCAGCGACCTTCTGATCGACATCATCCTTGGATATGTCGGGTTGCCGGTCGACAGTTACCATCGCTCTACGCACCTCCGACGATGCACCCTTTTCCACCGCACCAACCCCGAAATCGGCTTTGGCTCGTACGAGCACTACCGACAGCAGGCGAGCAGCCTTCACGACCCTGCTGTCAAGCGATAAGGTTCTGGGAGGCGTCGAGCGGTAGCTGCTAGCTGATTAGGGATCAATTATCACGCCTCCAATACCTGCCGTTGCTGGGCTGTTTCGGCGTGTGCGCACACAGTGAGCACACCTGCCAACGGCGTTTACCCCTAATGGGACGCTTACGGTCGTGTCTTCAGAGCGGGCCCTAGCCAAATGCAAAGCGGGTTTTGAGGGGTTGCGGGGCGCTCCGGGCATGGTGATCTCTGAGGGGTTGTTTCGGGTTCGATAGAGTTCTGATTCGGACCGGCCGCGATCGACGGCTGGCAGATTGAGGGAGTGCAGTATGGCAGTACATGTTGTCTTACCGGATGGTGCAGACGAGCAGTTTCACGATGGTGAAGACGGCCGCTACGCGTATCGAGCACAAAGCAGCGGCGTCTTGCTTGTGCTCATGAAGCAGGGGGACTCTCCTTGGTTTGTCCGCTGGGAGTACTCGCCGGGAGGATGGGCGAAGGTTGAGGGCACCCGGTACAATCAGGATCCATCCTCAGCCGAAGGCGCGGACGGGAAAGTGCACTTCGGCAGCTAGAGCGACCCTGGCCAAGTCCAGATTCACTGGCGGGCATTAAGGCTTGTCCTGTAGGTCAGATCCGCCCGGGCGTTCGCTTCGCGCCAAGCAGACACAATCCGCCGACGGGCGCGAAGCGAACGCCCGCTACTGCACCGGTTTGGTGTCCCACGGCTCGGGAATGGTGGAAGAAAGATCCACCTAACCAAGGAGCCGGGAAATGCCCGAAGCATACTACCCAGGAATCACAGCCGGCGACGCCGCCTCGATCCAGCCAGATGGCACTGTGGAGAGGGCGTTCGTGCCGTCGAATTCATTCATACAGGTCTTCGAACTCAGCGACACTGCGTATACAACACCGTTGACCATACGCAGCGAATCAGGGCTGACGCGGACGGACGTACCGGTCGGAGACCTACCGGTCCTGCCGGATGTGTATGTGCAGTCGCCGAACTTCTCCCACAAGTGGAAGTCCGGGGATATCGTGTTCCGCCGGGACTCGCAGGACGCGAAGGACCAGGCCGTTTCTGATGCGTTGGCGGCGGTTCAGTTGGCGGCGACGAACGCGGGGGTGGAGGCGGTGGCGGAGATCGCCCGGCGAATCGCTGAGGGCGAGTTCAAAGGCAACGACGGCTCGAACGTGGTCCCAACCGCGGAGGCCATCGCCGCGGAGATCCAGACTCCGGGCACTCCGGCGTTCACTGCACTAAGTGCCACGATTGCCGAGCAGGTGGGCGCGGCCACCGTGGACCTGGACGTCCTGAACGGGTATGCGGCGAAAGCAGCGGGTTCGCCCCGCCTAGAAGCCCCGTTCTCGCCGGCGAAGACCATGCCGAATAAGCCCACTGTCACGTTCGGCGGGTCCGCCAACTTGGCAGGAAAGACCCTCGTCCCGTTGCTCCGGATGGTCCGCGCCACGCTGACAAACGGGAGCGCCGCACTGGTCGCGGTCGAGGGCGTCTTCACGTCCGCCGACGTTGGCAAGAGGATTACTTGCGGCTCCGGGGCGTTCCCAAGCGGAAACCTGACCATCACCGCGGTTGCCAACTCGACCAGCGCGACAATGAGCGCCCCCGCGGTGAACAACTCAACCGCAGGCATCCACTTTGGGGAAGTGTCTTCCGAGTTTACCCTGTTGTCCTCGGCCAAAGTCGGCCATGGTTCCAGCAACGGCATCGCGGGTACGTTCGGGGTGCTGGTCAACGACACCCCGACGATTTTCATCCCAGCGGCGGCTTCCATCGCGCATGAAGTGCGCAACGTGTCAGAAGTTTTCTTCTACTGCTACGGGCACCCCACCGCCGACAGGCAGATCCGCGTCATGATCGACACGGGTTTCGGATACGAATCCGCAACACCCCAGCCCATCATGCTCACGAAGACAGCCTCCCCGATCCTGGTCACCCTGAACTTCGGGGCGCCCCTGCCGCTGGCGAAGATCCGGTGGGAGTTTGCGAACCTCGACAGCGGCGTGCAGGGCATCTACGTTCCGACCGCGGAACTAGCGGGAAAAGCAGGGCCGGAAGTGCTGGCGAAAACCCCGCCGATCAGGTCCGTTTGGCTCGGCGACTCCTACCTCGAAACCGGATACGGCGGACCGACCGGCACCCTCAACGCATGGTCAGCGCCCTCCGCCGTGGCATCGAAGCTGCTCGGGTACGCGCACACGTTCAACCGTGGGCAGGGCGGCACGGGCTGGCTCAACGATGGAACCAATGTCCGGGCGACGAACAGCAGGGCGCGGAACCGCCTCGCCGAATTGGACGCCCTCGCCCCGGACGTGCTGGTCATCGCCTGGGTGAGAATGACACGGCGTCCACCGAGACTGCGATCCGTGACGAGGTGACCTACGTGCTGGGGCAGGTCAGGACACTTCTGCCAGCCACGCGTGTCTACCTGGTCGGCGCTTGGGGGTCGACGTCGCTCCCGGCAACCAGCCTCCAGGCAGTGAACGCTGGCATCAGGACAGCCGCAGCGGCAGCAGGCGTGCCCTACATGGACCCCATCGCGGGTGTTGTGTACGACGCATCCGGGGCGAGGGTGCGAGAGACGGGAGTGGCTGCAACCTGCCGACTTCACCCCTGACGGCATCCATGTCACCGGTGCCGCGTCGAACAAGCTGGGAAACCTCGTTGCAACGGCCATCGCCACCCTCGATCGCATCCGCTAGGCATAGATCCGGCTTAGTGCAGTGACGCCCCCGTCCTCCTCGTGAGGGTGGGGGCGTTCTCGGGTGTTGAACCGATTGACCTTTACTTGGTTTCGGGTATCTTCTCCGCGCCGCCTGTGCCGTAGGTAGCTAAAGCTTCACTGCTTAGCTTGTCGTAGTGATCCCACTTCTTGTCCCGATGCTCCATGAAGTGCAGGGCGTGTTTCCGAGACCGGGCGAGGTTTCGACCCCATTCATCGAGGATTACTTGCTTTGGCACGTACTTGCGGCTTGCGTACATTGCAAGGACGTCGTACATGGCGAGAGCACGGTTTACCTCCTGAAACTCGTCTAGGTTCTCCTGCTCAAGACGCTTCACATCATCCACCGAATGGATTTTCGTGAACAGAATGCGGCGTCCTTCCTGGATGTCGTAAGCGATCAATTTCTCGTGGATGGCGAGGAAGGCGTCCCGTTTTGCTTTCAGTTGACTGTAGATAAATGCAGTGAAAGAGAGTATGAACGCGAGAAGTGCTAGGAAGAACGATGCCCAGTCCTTCAGGCCCATCCCGGTGCCTGGCAGGTCCCCGTCCTCGACCATCTCACGCAGTACCGTGTATACGCCGGCGCCGAGAACGAGGCCGATGACGAAGCTAACGCCCAGCCATGAAGCTAGAGCCCGGGTTTTTGCCCACGCGTTAGACGCGGCTGATTTGATTCTCACTGGCTCATCCTAGGGCGGATGCTGCTAGGCCCCGCCCCTTTCGTCGTTGGTGACCGCTACGGTCACGAGCATGGAACACGCTCCCCGCCAAGGCTGGCACGGCATCCCACCCTCGAGGGATAGGTTCATCCCGCCGACGTCCCTTCCTGAGCCATCGGACGGTGTCACCCGGACGACGGAGAAGGCGCCGCCCGTGTGGGCTGACCTAACCTACCCGGACGACCCTGCGCAGACGGTGAAGGGCTTCGCTATGGCATGGACCCGCGAGCTTGTGCAGATCCAATGGGTTGAGCACTCAAGGGCACGGCACGCGTGGGTTCGCCCTGACGTCATACGCCGCCGGAAGCTCGAGGAGCGCCGCCCGCACCGCGATGGTTAGAACAGGGTAGGCGCCGGCGAACTAGGCCTTAGTAGCCGCCATGCGCTCGTACTTGAGTCTTCTCGTACCGGTCTAGGTCGGCCGCGGGGATCCGGTAAGCAGCCGAGATGCCGCCGGTGCCGATCTTGTAGGCGTTTGGAAAGGCCCCGATTCTGCAGAGGTGCCGGATGGCTTTCTCTGTTTGATTCAAGGCTTTGGCGGCTTCCTTGACGGTGAGGGGTGGTTCACGCCGCGGCATGTTTCTCCTTCTTGGTCGCTCTAGATGTCTATGAAGACCCTAGGTGGCCGGCATGACACGATGCGTCGTCGAGCTTCGCTCCGCACCGCTAAGCGGGTCGAGCTGGAGGAGTGCGCCACCCGCATGTATGAGTGTGATCGCCGGCGCGTGTGTTGTGGAGTGGGGCAAGGGCGCTCACCCTGTGCTCACACCATGAAAGAGGTCAGCAAACATGCGGCTCAGGAGCATGCTGGCTGATTCCCAATCAATCACTGATCCTCTCAAACGCCTGAAAGCAACGGGAACTATCCTCTGGCAGGCTGGTAGTTCCACAGGGCCTCGTTCTCCCAGCCTTCAGGGAAGTCCATGTCTGATGCGGCAGAAACCCCAGGAACATCGGGGAACTTCTGCTTCACTTTCGTGCGCAGCGCACGAGGCCAATTGCTGGTGGGATCGATCCTCACAACTAGGTAGGCGATGAGAGCCAAGGGGAGGTAGACCTTCTTGCTGTTGAGCTCCGAGGTCACATGGGCGAGATCTGACTCGACGATGTTCGGATTGATCCGACCTGCGTCGTAGGTGAGGTGCTTGTTCCACAAGCGTGAGTGGTGGGCGCAGATGTTGCGTAGGTTCCCTAGCACGAGCAGCCACGTATGCAGCGTGCGTCCGTCTTTCACGCCCCACTGCCTTGCGATGGTGTTTTGATCGTTTCGATTGAGCAGGGAGAAGAGGCGAGTGATCGCCCCGAAGTCCATCACTTCGACCGCCACCCACACCGGGAGCTTGTCGTTGTACTTCAGCGTGTAGTGACGAACGAAGTCCTCGGACTGCGCTTGGCGCTTCAGTTCGTGGTACCGCCTCAGCCAGTAGTCGAACATGTCGCCGTCACGATCACGTGCCGGCTTCGCGCAAGCATCCGGATCAAGCGCCTCTCGATTGCTGTGCCCGAACCGATCTCGTTTTCCGAGAACGTATGCCACCTGAACACGGAGACCAACCTCCAGTGTCTTCAGCGCTTCCAAGCAGAGGAGGCGTAAGCCTTGGTCGAACTTGTAGAGGTCCAGGGCGTGGTTCAACTTGTAGCCGGGCATGAAAGCTGCTGACCGGTACTGCCACGGGGTATCAGACTGCTTGTCGAGTGCCAGAGGCTCTCGGAAGACGTAGGTGTATGCGGACAACCTGTAATAACCGATTCGAGACAGCGCGGCCGCGGCATCGCAGCCCGAGCAGTCCAGCCCTCGTGAAGCCATCAGCGCTACTTGTTCCTCGAAGTTGAGGTAGGGCCGGTCGTACTCAGTCATTGTCTCCCCAAAAGAAAACCGACCCTTGATAGCGCGAAGCTAACAGCGGGGCCGGTGTTTATGGAAGAATCCTAGCAGGAAAACTGTTGCGCAACGCTACGGGTTGGGGGTGATTCTGCGATGCTCCCGCCGTATGGCAGCAGCTCCCACGCGGCACTTCGGGCAAAGGTGTTGTGAGCACCACGTGAGCACACACTCCGGGTGAGCGCCGGACATGAGCGGTGATGAACGCCGCTCGCGAACCCTTCGGATCCCCGCGTTCACGGGCTAGAGGGGCCTGAAGGTGAAGCACGGTCAGCGCAGCAACATCACTGTAAATCAGCTGGCAACGCCTACGGGGGTTCGAATCCCTCATCTGCCACAGCAAGGAGAGGCCGGTACTACCGCTAGGACTAGCGGAAGTACCGGCCTCTCGTATGTGCACTGGAGTACTCCACAGAGGCTCCCCACCGGCTACGCCGCGCGCGGCATCCCCAGGAAGGTGCGGGACAGCGGCGTCCGGTGGAGCACCAGCGCGATGGTCCACGGCACCGCTACCGCCACGACGAGCACCCACAGCGGCCGCTCCGCGGTCGGGATGGCCAGCAGCCACAGGATGTAGGTATGGGTCAGGACGACCATCAGGCATCCGGCGGCAAGCGTCGTGGACACGGCGTGGACTTGTCCGGGCAGGCGGGTGAACACGCCCTCGAGGACCAGCAGGAGCCCGCAGCTGATGAGGACGGCGACGACGATGCTGAGGACAGGCGCGCCGAGCTCGCCGTACTTGATGTCGAGGTGCGCCGACACCCCGGTGAGGATCGGTGTTGCGCCCGCGATGAGGCAGGCCAGCCCTACCCGGATCGGTTGTTCCACCTTGGCGCGCACGTGCCGCAGTCCCTGGCCCGCCAGCATGAAGACGAGGGCCGCGCCGGCAACCCCGACCGAGAGGGGCAGGGGCGCGAGTACGTCTCCGAACCGGTAGATGGCAGCGGTGATTCCCATGATGATCGCCGTCCGCAGGGCGAGGGGAACGAGTTCGAGTGCCCGGAACACGACGGCCGAGAAGAACAGGGCGGGCATGAACCAGTAGGCGCCGAACGGTCCGGCGTTCTCGGAGCCGCCGATGAGCGGCAGGGTCACGGCCTCGCGCTCGAGTTGGCCGCGGTGGCTGAGCACGACGAGGTGGACGGCGAGGGTCAGGACCAGCCAGGCGACGTAGGGGACCATGATCGTCCGGAACCGCTTGCCCGCCTCCGTCGCCACAGCCCACCGGGCCCCCGGCTTCCGCGTCTTCCAGAGATACCCGGAGAGCAGGAAGAACGCGGGGACATGCCAGGTGTACAGTCCGGCGTCGACGAGCGGTCCCGACCAGACGTGGCCGGCGACGATCCCGACGACGGCGAGCACGCGGAGCGCGTCGATCGCGCCGGATCGGGTCGGCGTACTTGCTGCTGTGGCTGGGGTTGGTGCATACAGGGTGGCCAAATGGTCCTCCTCGGTCGCATCGACAGGTATCGAGTGTAGGTGAGCGCAGATCCCCAGTTCGAACCCACACGGCAGGCGGAACCCCTGTATAGTGCCGCCGCGCCTGCCGTCCCCGGGCGGGTCGACGCCCCGGCCTCTCGGTATCGCATGCTTCCCTGCCCCGTCTCCTGACCTCGTCGAACCGGCCTCGTCGAGTCGGTCATCCGGATGGTCTCCGCCCCCGAAGAGTCAGTAAGCAGAAGAGCCAGTGAGCAGCGGTGTCGGTGAGCATGCCTAGAGTGGACACGGGCGGAGCAAGGGAGACCATGGCGGGGGACACAGCGGGAACACGTATCGGATGGCTGGACAGCCTTCGCGGCGCCGCGATCCTCCTCGTCGTCCTGCTCCACGCGAGCGAGGCGCTCAGGGTGACGGTCGGCCCGACGCCGGGCCTCGACCAGTTCAACCTCTTCCTCGAGCCCTTCCGCATGCCCGTGCTGATGTTCCTCTCCGGCATCCTGCTGCCGCGGTCGGTGGCGAAGCCCGCCCGTGCGTACTTCACCGGCAAGCTCTCCCTGGTGGCGTGGCCCTACCTCCTGTGGTCGCTGATCATCCTCACCGCGACCGGTGGTCTCAGCCCCGGGGCCGTCGCGCAGATCGTCTATCTCTCGCCGACCTACCTCTGGTACCTGTGGTTCATCCTCATCTTCTACGCCGTGGCCTATCCGCTGCGCCGTGTCCCGCCGCTGTGGGTCGCAGGTGCGGGCGTGGCCGCGTCCCTCGTGCTGCCCGACGGCGGTCGCTTCGAGACGATGGCCTTCCTCGCCGCGTTCTTCTTCTTCGGCGCGTGGTGTGCACTACACGCAGGCACGGTGGAGCGGGACATCGGCAGACCCTGGGTGTTGGCGCTGGCGGCGGTCTCGGCCGTCACGGTGGGCGCCCTCAACGTCACCGGTAGGGACGTGCTCTACCAGGGAGAATTTGCCTGGGGCGTGGTGGGCGCGCTCGGCGTCGTCTGCCGGCTCCTCCCGCGGCTCGGCACCCATCGGGTGACGGCGGCCCTCGAGTTCGTCGGGCGCCACTCGATCGTCTTCTACGTGGTGCACCTCGGGCCCATCATGGGCGTGCTCGCGCTCGCGGATACGCTCGGGGTCGCCGGAACCTGGCTGCTGCCGGTGCTCCTGCTCGTTGGGGTGGGGATCCCCGGCGGAGTCGCGTGTATGTACTCGAGGCGGGAGCACGCGTCGGTGACCCTGCTGTTCGAGCTGCCCGCACTCAAGCGCCGCCCCACCGGAGCCGCACCGGGTGGACGGCGCTCCAGGGATTCCCTGACGGGCTAGGTCCGCCGCGTGAGCGTCGTGGTCAGCAGGAGGTCCTTCGCCGGTCCGGTCACGTCCCAGGAGTACCGCACCGTGTCCGGCGACGGCACGACGAACTCCACGCGGTAGGTGTCGGGGGAGCAGAGGTGTTCGTCGTGTGCCGTCCCCGAGCGGAGATCGAGGCGGCACAGCACCCGACCGTCCGGGAACATGACGACCACCCCGGCCTCGCCCGCGACGAGCCGGTACGAGCGCGACGCCGGTCCCCTGAAGGAGGCCCAGCGCGCCGTCCCCTCCTCCTCCCAGCCCAGGCCGTCGCCGTCGGGCCTGAAGACGGTGACGCCTGTGAAGGTGCCCGTTGTGCCGCTCGACCGGTCCAGCATCGTCCGTTCCGTCGCCCAGGCGCCGGCGAGGAAGGCGAGCGGATCATGAACGGGAACCAGGCCGTCGCGCCTCGCGGCCCACTCGTCCTCCGGCATGGTCCCCCTCACGGTCGGTGTGCTCCCCGTCGACGTGGCGCGCGTGGCCGCGTACCCCTGACCCCCACAATGTTAGGCTCCCTTCTGATGAGCCCTGACACCTCCGACCGGGAACTGCTGGCCCTCGCGCAGTCCTTCCGCACCACGCTGCGCCACGCCGTCTACCTGAGCCGATCCATGGACAGCGAGGGCGACATCACCACGATGCAGATGAGCACGCTCGCCATGGCGGCGGACGCCCCGCTCCGCGTGAGCCGGGTCGCCGCGAACCTCGGCATCCGGGTCCCGTCCGCGACCGAGCAGATCATCAAGCTCGAGCAGGCCGGCCTCGTCAGCCGCCGGCCGGACCCGAGCGATTCCCGCGCTGTCCTGGTGGAGCTCACCGGGAAGGGCCGCGCCGCCTGGGAGGAGGCCGGCCGGCGTCGGAACGCACGCGTGGCGGCCCTGCTGGACCGCCTCGACGACGACGAACGGGCCACGCTCGCCGCGGCCCTGCCCGTCATCGAGAAGATCAATCACTTCCTCCGGTAGGACGCAGGGCCCGACGACGTCAGCCGGCAAGGACCGACGTCGTCGCCGGGTCCTCGACGCCGCCGTAGTAGCGGTCCAGCACGGCCTGGAACCACGGTTCCTGCGGCGCGGCCCGGTTGAAGAGCGTCATGGAGGACTGCAGCTTGCGCGCGTCGATCCCGCCGAGCACCGCCGCGGGATCGTTGCCGTCCAGTCCGAGGAGGGCCTGCGTGCTCTCCATCAGCCGGGGCCCGAGCACGGGATGCGACAGGTAGGCCTCCGCCTCCTCGAGTGACGTGATCGCGTACCGGACCGCCGTCGGACTGCTGCCGAGCCCTGCGATCTGGGGGAAGACGAACCACATCCAGTGGCTCGTCTTGCGGCCCTGATTCAGCTCGGCGAGGGCCTGCGGGTACGTGCCGTGGGCGTCCTGCGCAGCGACGAAGCGCGCCAGGTCATGGGGGTCGTCGGTCACTTGTGCCTCCGGGATCGGTGGTGCTGGATCTTCATTGGTAGCGAACACACCTGACAGGGCGGTGCCGGGTCGCTAGCGTTGAAGGATGTCGACAATCAATATCACTGAGGCAAGCTTCCCAGAAACCATCGAGGGCAACGACATCGTGTTCGTCGACTTCTGGGCCGAATGGTGCGGCCCGTGCAAGCAGTTCGCACCGGTGTACGACGCCGTGTCGCAGCAGCACGAGGACGTCACCTTCGCGAAGGTGGACACCGAGGCGGAGCAGTCGCTCGCCGCTGCCGCCGGCATCACCTCCATCCCCACGCTGATGGCGTTCCGCGACAAGGTGCTCGTCTTCTCACAGCCCGGCGCCCTGAACGCGACCCAGTTCGGCGAACTCGTCGACGCCGTCAAGGGCCTGGACATGAAGGCCGTGCACGAGCAGATCGCCCAGCAGCAGGCTGACGGACCCGCAGCCGCAGACGGCCAGTAGCCACACCCCCCCAGAACGAGGAAAGCCCCGCACTCCGTCGAGTGTGGGGCTTCTTCGTCCGCGGGTGCGGCGGCGCTCCGGGCGGGTCAGGCCTGGTCGGAGCGCACGACGTCGACCGGCCGGGCGAGCAGGGCGCTCAGGGACTCGCCGAGATCCTGGATTGCGGGGCCGCGCAGGTGCTGGTCGAGGAGTTCGGTGGACTCCCACTGCTCGGAGAGCACGATGCGGTCCTCCTGGGCATCCGTGATCTCGTAACGGATGCAGCCGGGCTCCTCCACCACCTGTTCGATGGCGATGTCGAGGGCGAGCTTCACGCGGAAGAACTCGCCGTCGAGCGGGGTGAATACTGCGGTGACGTCTACGGGCTGGCTCATCCCCCAACCCTAGCGGTGCCCGCCCGCCCGCCGCATCGTCGCGGGCCCCGCGCCGTGCCGGTGCGGCCGTCAGCGCCCGATCAGCGCCGGCGGTGGTCCTCGGGCGAGAGCCGCGGACCGAACGTCGGTTTGCGGAATCCGCTGGCGTAGAGCGAGCGGACCACGCGCTGGCGCTGGCCCTTCCACGGTCGGAGGAGTTCGATCATGCCGGCGTCGTCGGTGCGCCGGCCCGTGAGTGCCGCGCCCACGTAGGCGGCGAGGTGGTAGTCGCCCACCGAGATGGAATCGGGGCAGCCGTGCGTCCGCTGCACCACTTCGGCGACCGTCCAGACGCCGATCCCGGACACGGACCGCAGCCCTGTCCGGACGGCGTCGCCTCCCGGCAGCGAGGCCAGGCGCTCCAGGCCGCTCGCCACGTGGGCTGCCTTCAGGATGGTGGACGAGCGTTGGGCGTCGACGCCGGCCTTGTGCCAGTCCCAGGAGGGGACCCGGCGCCACTGCTCGGCGGTGGGCGGGAGACGGAGCGCCGCTGGTGCGACGTCGCCGGCCCCGGGAGCGGCATCCCCGTACCGGACGAGCAGATAGCGCCAGGCACGCTTGGCCTCGATGCCGGTCACCCTCTGCTCGAGGACCGCGCGGGCGACCGTGTCGAGCATCCGGCCGGACGACGGCAGGCGCATGCCGGGAGCCAGGTACCGGCCCTTGCGGGCCAGATCGGGCAGGGTGGCCCGGAACTCCGACGCGTCGAAGGTGCTCCAGTCGTCGTCGGCGCCGAGCAGTCGGGGAACGGACGCGAGAGCGCATGCAGCGCCGGGTCCCCACGCCCTCGCCTGGACGCGGCTCTCGTTCAGCGACCCGCGCTGGCGCAGGGCCAGCGTGACCGGCCCGTCGGCGGTCCGGAACGCGAGCCAGTGGTCGGGGCCCTCCACGATGAAGGACGGGTCGTGCGGCCCGCACTGCAGGGTGCCGATCGTCCTTGCCAGACTGTACGGACCGTCGGGCACCCACTCCGTGGCCTCGGCGCCCGGAGGCACGACGGCGGGAGCGATGGTCATGCCTCAATCGTGCCACGGCGGTCGGACGGTCCGGTGTCCGGTGCGGCGCTGCACACGGCGGCGGGGCGCTCACGGTACCAGCACGGGTCTGCGGCCGCTACGGTGATCCCTCCATGACGCGACCGCCGGCCCACCCTCCCCGCGGAGTAGCATCGGGAATCCGGTGGAATCGTCATGAGGACAGCAGATGGCCGCGGCGCCTAGGAACCGGGTGCGGAGCATCTCCCCGGTCGGGATCGGCATGCGCCGTCCTACCACGGCTCTGGTCACGCGGCTCGTCGTCCTCCTGTGGGTGGCGCTCCTGTGCGGCGGCTGCGCGGGGAACGGGTCCGGGGACGCGGCGGACGACCCTTCGCCGGGACCGACGGCGGACCAGCCGTCGACGACGCCGCCCTCACCTCCGGCACCGGACCCCGGGGCCTGTGCGGATTGCGCGAGCATCGTCCTCACCGGGGACCTCCTGGTCCATCCGCAACTGTGGGAGCAGGCGGCGGCGGATGCGGCCGTGACGGGGAAGCTCCCGCTCGACTTCGAGCCGCTCCTCGCGGGCCAGCGCCCCTACCTCTCGGCCGCCACGCTGGGGATCTGCCACCTCGAGACCCCGGTCGCCGACGCGGACGGACCCTTTGCGGGGTACCCGCGGTTCAACGTCCCCCCGCAGATTCTCCGTGCCGCCCGGGATGTCGGCTACGACGCCTGCACGACCGCCAGCAACCACTCCCTGGACTGGGGGCCCGAGGGCGTCGAGCGGACCCTCGCGGCACTGGACGCGGAGGGCCTGGGACACACCGGCTCCTATGCCAGTGCCGCGGACGCGCGGGAGATCCTGATCCTCGACCGGTCGGGGGTGAAGGTGGCGGTCATCGAAGCGACCTACGGCCTGAACGGGGCCGTCCCCGACCAGGCCTGGCGGGTGGACCTGCTCGATGCGTCGACGATGGTCGCCAGGGCCCGGACCGCGAAAGCCCTGGGATCGGACATCGTGATCGCGGCACTGCATGCCGGGGACGAATACTCCTCGACACCGAACGCCCAGCAGACCGAGATCGCGCACGCGCTCGCGGACAGCGGCCTGGTGGACTTCGTCTACGGCCACCACACCCACTCGGTCCTGCCCATCGAGAGGTACAAGGGCACCTGGATCGTCCATGGCCTGGGGAACGGGGTGACGGAGCTGTCACCGGTCCACGAGGTCAACAACGAGGGCCTGATGGTCCGGGCCCGCCTCAGCCGGGACGAAGCGGGCGCCTGGTCGGTTTCGGGGCTCGACTGGCTGCCGTCCCTGATCGTCGCCGGCCCCTACCGGTGGTGTTCCCTTGCCCCGGACCGGCCCGTCGGTGCCTGCTCGTCGCCCGAGCACGAGGCAGCCGTTCGGGGGCGCACCCGGAGCGTCGTCGAGTCCCTCGGCGCAGCCGGTGCCGGAGCAGTCCAGTGGGAGCTGTCCTCCGAGGGGCGGGGGCGCTAGGTGTACTGAGCCGTCAGGTTGGTGACACTCGGGTGATGGGTGTGGTTCCGATGCCGGTGTGGATACGTTCAGTGTTGTAGTGCTCGAGCCAGGGTGCAAGGGCGGCTTGACGGTGAGCGCTGCTGGTGAGGCGGGCGTTAACGTGAGACACGAGGACCTCCGAGCACGAAGTGTGGGAACTAGACAGCTCCACTTAGCCCGGAGGTCCTCCTCCATTTCAAGACCCCCGCGTCAACAACGTCCCAGCCCAGTACAGCTAGGGTCGGACGCCGCGCGGAGCCGTCGTCGTCCCATGGCACGACCCGCGGCGTAACGGCGGCGCGGAGGTTGGGGGAGCCAGCCGGTAGCGTTGTCCCCATGAAGTACGCCAATTCCATCGTTGACCTGATCGGCAACACCCCGCTGGTCAAGCTCAACTCCGTCACCGACGGCATCAGGGCCACCGTTCTCGCGAAGGTCGAATACCTCAACCCCGGCGGGTCGGTGAAGGACCGCATCGCGGCGAAGATCATCGACGCCGCGGAGGCCGAGGGCAAGATCAAGCCCGGCGGCACCATCGTCGAGCCGACCTCCGGCAACACCGGCGTCGGCCTCGCGCTCGTCGCCCAGCAGCGCGGCTACAAGTGCGTGTTCGTGGTGCCCGACAAGGTGGGCGAGGACAAGCGCAACGTCCTGAAGGCGTATGGCGCGGAGGTCGTGGTGACCCCCACGGCCGTGGCCCCCGACAGCCCGCAGTCCTACTACGGTGTCTCCGACCGCCTCGTCCGCGAGATCCCCGGCGCCTACAAGCCCGACCAGTTCTCCAACCAGAACGGTCCGCTCAGCCACTACGAGACCACCGGGCCCGAGATCTGGAACGACACCGACGGCACCCTGACCCACTTCGTCACGGGCGTCGGCACCGGCGGGACCATCACCGGGACGGGCCGGTACCTCAAGGAGATCTCCGCCGACCGCGCGGGCGGCCCCGTCCGCATCATCGGTGCGGACCCGGACGGCTCCATCTACTCCGGCGGCACCGGCCGCCCCTACTTCGTCGAGGGCGTCGGCGAGGACATGTGGCCGGACTCCTACGACCCGTCGGTCCCGGACGAGATCCACGGCGTCACCGACGCCGAGAGCTTCGCGATGACCCGGCGCCTCGCCCGCGAGGAGGGCCTGCTCGTCGGCGGTTCCTGCGGCATGGCCGTCGTCGCGGCGCTGCGCGTCGCGAAGGACCTGACGGAGGACGACGTCGTCGTGGTCCTCCTGCCCGACGGCGGCCGCGGCTACCTCGGCAAGATCTTCAACGACGAGTGGATGAAATCCTACGGCTTCATGGACGGCGGCGAGGGTGAGCACGTGGGGGAGGTGCTGCGCGCCAAGAGCGGCGTCCTGCCCGACTTCGTGTACGCGCACCCCACCGAGACGGTCCGCGAGGTCATCTCGGTCATGGGCAGATACGGCGTGTCCAGCATCCCCGTGCTGTCGCAGGAGCCGCCGGTCAGGATGGGCGAGGTGCTCGGATCGATCGACGAGCGGTCCCTGACGGCGAAGATCTTCCGCGGCGAGGCGAAGCTGACGGACGAGATCTCCGGGCACATGGACGCCAGGCTGCCGCTCATCGGATCGCTCGAACCCGTCGGGACGGCCCGCGAGCGGCTCGAGCACCACGACACGCTGATGGTGACCTCCGTCGGCGCGCCGGTGGGAATTCTTACCCGCCACGACTTGCTGACCTACATGAGCAAGTAACCGCCGAACTCCAGGAGCATCGTGACGCACTCTGACGCCCAGGGCTTCAACACCCGGGCCATCCACGCAGGTCAGACCCCCGATCCGACGACAGGGGCGGTCATCCCGCCCCTGTACCAGACCACCACGTTCGCGCAGGACGGCATCGGCCAGCTGCGCAACGGCTACGAGTACGGGCGGGGCACCAACCCCACCCGGGACTCGCTGCAGGTCCAGATCGCGGCGCTGGAGGGCGGCAGGCACGCCTTCAGCTTCTCCTCGGGCCTCGCCGCCGAGGACGCCCTGATCCGTGCCGCACTGCGTCCGGGTGACCACATCGTGCTCGGCAACGACGCGTACGGCGGCACCTACCGCCTGATCGACCGCGTCCTCTCCGAGTGGGGCATCACGAACACCGCCGTGGACATGGCGGACACCGCCGCCGTCCAGGCCGCCATCGCCGCGAACAACACGAAGATGGTCTGGGTCGAGACGCCGTCGAACCCGATGATGAAGATCACCGACATCGCGGCCACGGCCCAGCTCGCGCACGAGGCAGGAGCCCTGCTCGTCGTCGACAACACGTTCGCCTCGCCGTACCTGCAGCAGCCGCTCGTGTTCGGGGCCGACGTCGTCGTGCATTCGACCACCAAGTACATCGGCGGGCACTCCGACGCCAGCGGCGGGGCCGTCGTCGTGAACGACGACGCACTCGCCGAGAAGGTCGGGTTCGTGCAGTTCGCCGTCGGCGCAGTGTCCGCCCCGATGGAGGCCTGGCTGACCACGCGCGGCCTCAAGACCCTCGGCGTCCGGATGGACCGCCACTCCTCGAACGCGACGGCGATCGCCCTGTGGCTGCAGGAGCAGGAGGAGGTGGAGCGCGTGCTCTACCCCGGCCTGCCAGAGCACCCCGGTCACGATCTCGCCGCAGCCCAGATGAAGGACTTCGGCGGCATGATCTCCGTGACCTTCAAGGGCGGCGCCGAGGCGGCGAAGAAGGTGGCCGAGTCCACGCACGTGTTCACGCTCGCGGAGTCCCTCGGCGGTATCGAGTCGCTCATGAACTATCCGAGCGACATGACGCACGCCTCCGTGAAGGGCACCGAATTGGCCGTCCCCGAGAACCTCATCCGGCTGTCGGTCGGCATCGAGGACGTCGAGGACCTGATCGGCGACCTCGAGCAGGCCATCGCGGCACTGCGCTGAGCCGTCAGGAACGGGCCCCTTCCCAGGAAGGGGCCCGTCCCATGTCCGGGTAGGTTCTGCGCGACCGGCGCCGCGGGTCCTAGGGAGCGGCGGTCCAGGCGTCGGCGTAGAAGTCGGCGGAGCGCGAATCCAGCAGATCGGCGTAGGGGCCCGGCTCCATGGCCTGCGCGGACCCGTCCGGGACCGTCGGAGCGAAGGCTGACACGCCGAGACCGGCTTGCCGGTCCTTCAGGGTCAGGCCGGCGGCCTCCAAGAGGGTCGGGTACATGTTCAGCTGGTCCACGCCGGGACGGAGCGTGCTGCCGTCGCCCGTGGTGCCGGGGATCCAGATCCGGTTGAAGATCGTGCGGTTGGGGTGGTCGTCCAGCTGCTCGTGGAACGCATCGCCGGCGTTCATGTGCTTGAGGTGATCGCCCATGATCACCACGGCGGTGTCCTCGAGGTAGCCCTGCTCCTCCAGATGGTTCACGAAGCCGGCCACCTCGGTCATGGAGCAGGCGAACACGGAGGTGACCTCGTTCTGCGTGTCGACGGGACAGTAGTCGTAGACGTGCACGGGCTCGTGGGTGTCCAGGGTCAGGATGGAGAGGTTGAACGGCCGGCCGGTCTTCTCCGCCTCGGCGTGCAGCCCGTCGACCTCGTCACGGGCGCGGGCCAGCAGGCGCTGGTCGCTCAGGCCCCAGTCGCTGCGGAAACTCGTCACGGGCTCGCCGGCGGCGCGCCAGTCGGCGAGGTCCTTGACCTCGGAGTAGCCGTGGCTGGTGAGGAACGTCTCCTTCGCGGCGAAGGAGGCATTGGCGCCTCCCATGAACACGCTCGTGTATCCGTGCGTCGCCAGGACGTCGCCGAGGCAGGTCGTCCCACCCAGGTAGGTGTCGACGTCGTTGCCGAGCTCGTTGGGGGAGCCGCTGGTCGACGCGGGTCCGCCGCCCTTCAGCGGGATGCCGCACTGGGTGGAGGCGAGCCCGGCCATCGTCCAGCCTCCACCCCTGTACTGCTGGAGGTCGTCGATGCTCTGCCAGCCGTCCGCGGCCTGCGTGGCGTCCTTCAGGGGAGCGAAGGCGTCCTTCTCGAAGAGCTGGTCGTCAGCGAGCGTGGCTTCGCCCGACTCCAGGTAGATCAGCACCAGATTGCGTTTCTGCACCTCACCGGTGACGACCGGATCCACATGGTACTCGCCGAGGTCGTAGTCGGAGTTCGCCGCCTTGATGTAGTCGCTCATGCCGACGGCACTGCCGAAGGCGGTGGTGCCGCCGATGACCACGGCGGCGACCAGGGCCGTGGATGCGGTCCGTCCGATCCACGGTGAGCGTCGTGTCCCCTCGCTCTCGCGGAGGCGGCGACGTCGGACGTACTGCCACACTGCCACCCCGAGGGTGAGGAGAAGGGGCAGTACACCGACGCCCAGGAGGCCCATCCAGACGAGCGAGCCGCCCCCGCCGTCGGTCTCCACGGAGACGAGGTTGAGGAGCATCTGGTTGACGGAGATCTCCCCCCAGAGGAACCGGATGCCGACGGCGGCGATGAGCAGGGCGAGCCCGGCCCAGAGCAGTACGTAGAGCAGGACGCGTCCGGCCGCGACCCCCAGCCGTCGGGTCCTGGGGAGAATCGGGTCAGACATGCGCCACCTCGCGTTCCAGATGCCCGCTTGTTCGCCGTACACCCTTGACATTGCACCCGTTCTCGGGTCCGGAAGATCCTAGTACCATCACGCTACCCGTTCAACACCAGTTCACCCCTGAGCGGTGAGCCGTTCACATGCTTTTCCCAGCTCGAGCCGTCCGGGCAGGTACGGGCGGCGCCTCGTGCACGCGTTTCAGTCGGGCTCGGTCCGATCCGCGGCGTGTCCTGTCGCGACACGCCTCCGGGCGGGCAAACCCGTGCACGAACCCGCGCTGCCCGCCAGCGGCGGCAGGCCCGGTGCAGGTGCGGGGGAACGGAGCCGCGGGTGTGGGCCGCCGCGCCGGGGGTGCAGATCCGGGGGAACGCAGCCCCGGGTGTGGGCCGCCGCGCCGGGGGTGCAGATCCGCGGGAACGGAGCCCCGGGTGTGGGCCGCCGCGCCGGGTGCACAGCGATCAGAGAGCCATGAGGCCGGGCGGCGATGCGGGAGGGCTGGGGCTACCGGGACCCCGGCAGCCGGAGGCGCTTCTTCGCCTTCGGCTGCGTGAGCTGGAAGTAGTCGCTGCTCTGCGGCAGCCACATGAGCAGCACCGCGACGAGCATCGCCCCCGCGATCAGCGACAGGCCGGGCGTCCCGCGGACCACGATCGGCACGCCCGCGATGATGCCGACGGTGCTCAGCAGCTCGCGGGCGCTCCTCCTGCCCCGCCGCAGCGGGAGCAGGAGGAGCAGTTGGAGGACGGCGAGTGCCCCGAAGACCGTGCCGAGGCCGATGAACCCGGCGCGGTCGGTGTCCTGCACGGCCGCCGACGTGAGGAAGGTGCCGGCGGCGACGAGCAGCAGGACGGCGATCACCAGCCACAGCACGACGGCGGCGCGCAGGGTGAACGGTCGGGGCGGCAGGGGTTTCGCCAAGGGGGAGTCCCTAGACCCGCGGTGCGACGGTGGCGGTGCTGGTCTCGGTGTCGTAGGAGTAGACCTCCGTGCCGCCGATCCACACCTGGAGTGCGCGCTGCATGACATCGAGCGGGTCGCCGCTCCACAGCACGAGGTCCGCGTCCTTGCCCACGGCGAGCGAGCCGAGGCGGTCGGCCAGCCCGAGGACCTTCGCCGGATTGATGGTGATGGAGCGCAGCGCCGTCTCGCGGTCGAGGCCCTCCTTGATGGACAGGGTCGCCTGGTGCACGAGGAAGTTGATCGGGATGACCGGGTGGTCGGTGATGATCGAGATCTCGACACCGGCCCTGGCGAGCTTGCCGGGGTTGGCGATCGAACGGCCGCGCAGTTCCACCTTGGACTTCGTGGTGAAGAGGGGGCCGATCAGGACGGGGGTCCCGCGTTCCGCCAGGACGTCGCCCAGCAGGTGTGCCTCGGTACCGTGGTCCAGGACGAGGTCGTACCCGAACTCGTCGGCGATCCGGATCGCGGTGGCGATGTCGTCGGCCCGGTGGGCGTGCTGGCGCCACGGGATCTCGCGGCGCAGCACCATGGCGAGGGCCTCGAGGTGCGGGTCGCGGGCGTTCTCGTCGGCCTTGCCCATGTAGTTCTGGGCCTTCATGAACGCCTCGCGGATCACGAGGGCGGTGCCGAGGCGGGTCGAGGGCGTCTTGTCCTTGCCCCCGTACACGCGCTTGGGGTTCTCGCCCAGCGCCGACTTCAGGCCGCTGGGGGAGCGCAGCACCATCTCCTCCAGGTACCGGCCGTGCGTGTGGAGGGCGACGGCGAGTCCGCCGATCGGGTTGCCGGACCCCGGGTTCACGTTCACGGTCGTCACGCCGCCCGCGAGGGCGTCGTCGAATCCCGGGTCGAAGGGGTTGATCGCGTCGATCGCGCGGACGCCGGCGGTGTTCGGGTTGGTCATCTCGTTCGTGTCGTCACCCGCGGAGCCCTCGCCCTCCTCGTGCGTGCCCAGGTGGACGTGGGCGTCGACGAAGCCGGGCAGCAGCCACTTGCCGGCTGCGTCCACGACGGTCGCGCCGTCGGGCACGGGGACGGACGCGCCGAGGGCCGTGATGCGGCCGTCCTCGACGACGACGGTGCCGTCGAAGGGGTCTCCGTCGATCGGGACGACGTGCGCGTTGGTGATGGCGGTGACGGGCGCGGGGTTTCCGCTGGAATGCGACATCGAATGGGGCCTTTCACAGGGGTCGGGTGATTTCCACCATATCGGCCCGCGGGCGGCCCTCAGGGGCGTGCCTACACTGGATGAGCCGTCCGTCGGGCTTCCCGGGCCGGTTCCAGTACTGATCCCTCGGAAGGGGAAGCATGAGCCAGCGCACCACGCCGGTGAGGACCCGTGCACTGGGCCTGGTGGCCGCAGCGGTGGTGGCCGGAGCCCTGGCGGCCTGGGCGTTCGCCTGGGCGGACTTCATCGGCCTCGACTTCCGGGTGTACCGCATGGGCGGGCAGTCCGTGGTCGACGGCGACGGCTCGCTCTACTCGCGGTCCTTCGGCGAGGGTGAGGGGTCGCTGCTCTTCACCTATCCTCCGTTTGCCGCCCTCGCGTTCACCGTGCTGACGCTCGTGAGCGCGGAGACGGGGGCGGCACTCTTCGTCGCGCTGTCCGTCGCCATCGCAGGCGCGACGTCGCTGCTGGTCACCCGCTATCTCGGCGGCTTCTCCGCCGTCCGCGACGTGCTCCGGCACCCGACCGCCCTGCCGCTCGCGATCGCCGGGACCGGCCTCGTGTGCCTGCTCGGTCCCTGGCGGGAGACCATGGCGTTCTCGCAGGTCAACATCGTGCTGTTCGCCATGATCGCCGCGGATCTGCTCTCGGGCCCGCACCGCCGGATGCCCACGGGCCTGCTCACCGGCATCGCGGCCGGGATCAAGCTGACGCCGCTGGTCTTCGGCCTGTACTTCCTCGTCCGCGGCGAGTGGAAGCAGCTGTTCACCATGGCGGGCGGCTTCTTCGGGACGATCGCCGTCGGATTCCTCCTCCTGCCGGGCGAGTCCGCGACGTACTGGCTCCAGATGCTGCGGGACACCGGACGCATCGGCGGTGAAGGGTATGTGGACAACCTCTCGGTCCGCGGGGCCATCCTCCACTTCCTGGGCCCCGACTTCCCCTCCACCGTCCCGTGGCTGGTGATCTCCCTCCTGCTGGTGGCCGCGACCGCCTACGTGATCCGTTCCTCGATCCTCCAGGGCGACCGGTTCCTGCCCATCGCGACGACGTCGCTGCTGATGCTCCTCATCTCGCCGATCTCGTGGTCCCACCACTGGGTCTGGATCGTCGTCGTCCTGGCGGTCCTCGCCGGACAGGCCGCCGGGCTGCCCGCAGGACTGTCGGGCTACCGGACGACGGCGGCCATCCTCTTCGTCGCGACCCTCGTGGTCTTCATCTACTCACCGAAGACGATCGGCCTGCTGTTCGGGGCCGAGGATCTCAACTCGCAGCTCACCACGGGCTGGCTCATGGCCTCCAGCGCGGGTGTCTTCTGCGCGCTGGCGATCACGGTCTTCTGGGTGCTCCTGTCCCGCGCCCGGCGGTCCCCGACCGCAACGGATCCGCGCCATGAGCGCGCCCGCCGCGGTCCGGCCGACCCCGAGCACGGCAGCACCGCCACCGGGCGGGGCGGCACGGCAACCGCCGCGGCCGGCACCGAGGCCCGGGCCGGCCTCGGTGCGCCTGCGGCGGACCGCTCGACAGCGCCCGACGACGCCGTCCCCGGCACTCCGCACCGCTGATGGCACCGGCGGCGCGACGCACCCTCGCGGCTCCCGTCGGGCGCCTGCGCCTCGCCGCTGCGGTCGCCGTGGCCCTGGTCCTACCCCCGCTGCTCGAAGCGGCCGTGGTCAGCGCCGGCGGATCCCTGCTCGCGGTCGACGTCCTCTTCCAGCTCGCCTGCGTGATCGCCGTCGCCCTGATCGGCGGCCTCTGGCCGGCCCTGCTCGGGGCGCTGTGGAGCAGCATCATCCTGAACTACACGTCCACCGAGCCGTTGGGGTCCCTCGAGATCGCGGACGCCGAGAACCTCGCCACGGTGCTCATCTTCATCGCCGTCGCGGTGGCCGTGTCCCTCGTGGTCGGGCTGTCGGCGCAGCGGTCCCGCGACGCGGCGCTGGCCCAGCAGGAGGCGGCCCTGCTCGGAGCGCTGGCCCGCGGTGCGCTCGCGGAGGAGGACACGCTGCAGGGCTTCCTCCGACACGTCCAGGCCCAGTTCGACGTCGATGCCGCCGCCCTGTTCGCCCGTCCCGCGGCCGCGCCGGACGCCTCGCCGGATGTCCCCGGAACCCACGCGGGCGCCCCGGTGACCCCGATGGATGCTCCGGCGGACACCCCGCCGGACACACAGCCTCACACCCAGCCGCAAACCCCGCCGGACGACGGGACCACGGCGGTCCCCGGCCTGGAGCGGACGGCGCTCGCAGTACGCGACACCCCGGAATCTGCCCTGCCCGGGGCGGCGCGGGGCGGTCGCGGGCGCGGTGATGATTCGGACCCCTGGACGCCCGACGCGGCGACCACCGTCGAACCGGTGGACGGCGACGTCGTCCTGGCCCTCTACGGCCACCAGTTGTCGACGCGCGAGCGAGGCATCCTGACCGCGTTCGCCGGGCAGCTGCGGTCCATGCTCCAGCGGCAGGAACTCGTCCGGAGTACGCGCACCAACCGGCGGCTCGCCGAGGACAATGTGATGCGCACGGCGATCCTCCGGTCGGTCTCCCACGATCTCCGCACGCCGCTCGCCGGCATCAAGCTGGCGGTAAGCAGCCTCCGGCATTCGGAGATGAGCTTCTCCCGGGAGGAGGAGGACGAACTCCTCGAGACGATCGAGGACTCCTCCGACCGCCTGGACGCGCTCGTGAGCAACCTCCTCGACATGTCCCGCATCACCGGCGACGCCGTGAACGCGCTGCTGCGCCCCACCCGCTGGATCGACGTCGTCGGGCCCGCCCTCGCCGGCATCCCCGCGGACCGCGTGCACGTCGGCCTGCCGCCGAACCTCCCCGCGGTCGAGGCGGATCCCGTCCTGCTGGAGCGCGTCCTGGCGAACATCGTGGAGAACGCGGTGAAGTATGCGCCCGGATCGACCGTCGAGGTGACGGCGTCGGTCGGTGGGACGGGCAAGGCACTCATCGATGGGTTTCCCGCCAGCGAGCTGCGTGTGATCGACCACGGTCGTGGGGTGTCGCGGACGGACGTGGACGCCATGTTCCGCCCGTTCCAGCGACTCGACGACGCCCCGTCCCGCGCCGGCGTGGGGCTCGGCCTCGCGGTGGCGAAGGGTTTCACCGAGGTGATGGGCGGCGTGCTCGACGCCGAGCAGACGCCGGGCGGAGGCCTCACACTCGTGATTCGCCTTCCCATCTCCACGGGGGCGGAGCTGTGACGCGCGTGCTGGTGGTCGACGACGAACCGCAGCTCCTCCGTGCCCTCGAGATCAACCTCCGGGCCTGCGGCTACCAGTGCGTGACGGCGGTCGACGGCGAGACGGCCCTCGCCGCAGTCACCGAGCACCACCCGGACATCGTCGTGCTGGACCTGGGGCTGCCGGACCTCGACGGCGTGGACGTCATCCGGCGGATCCGGGCGTGGTCGCAGGTGCACATCATCGTGCTGTCCGCCCGGCACGGGTCGCAGGACAAGGTGGACGCGCTCGACGCCGGCGCGGACGACTACGTGACGAAGCCCTTCGGGCTCGACGAACTGCTGGCCCGGCTACGCGTGGCGGCCCGACGGTCGGCGATCGCAGCGGAAGCGCCTGTCATCGAGACGCCCGACTTCACCCTCGACGCCGGTGCACGCCGCGTGGTCAGGGACGGCAGGGACGTCCGGCTGACGCCCACGGAGTGGAGGATCGTCGACCGGCTGATCAGCCGCCCCGGCCGGCTCGTGACGCAGCAGCAGCTCCTGCTGGACGTCTGGGGTCCGGCCTACGCGAAGGACGTCCAGTACCTCCGCGTGTACATGGCACAGCTGAGGAAGAAGCTCGAGCCGGACCCCGGGGCGCCCCGCTACTTCGTCACGGAGAGCGGTATGGGGTACCGGTTCGAGCCGTGAGCGCCGTAGCCGCCAGCGCCGCCGTGGGCGCCGTAGCCGCAGTGGGCGCCAGCGCCGCCGGCGCCGCCGTGGGCGCCGTCGTCGTCGGGATCCCCGGCCGCGCCCTGTCCGCGCCCTAGGATGGTGGCCATGACCTCCGGCACCCTCCTCGCGGTATGCCGCGTGCACGAACTGCTGCCCACCCGGGATTCCACCGGCGTGACCGCGATCGACAAGCGGGCCGTCCCCGGGCCCGTGAACGTCCATCCGTTGGGACTCACGGGGGACATCCAGGCGAGCCGTAAGCATCACGGCGGGCCGACGAAGGCCGTCTACGCCTACTCGCAGGAGGACGCCGACTTCTGGGGCGCGCAGCTGGAGCGGGAGATCCGCCCGGGCCTCTTCGGCGAGAATCTACGCGTCGGAGGGATCGACGCCTCCAACGCGGTCATCGGCGAACGGTGGAGCGTGGGGGAGGAGGTGGTCCTCGAGGTCACCATGCCGAGGACGCCGTGCGTGAACTTCGCGCGGTATCTGGGGGAGAAGTCCTGGGTGAAGCGCTTCAGCGAGGCCAACCGCGTCGGCACCTACCTGCGCGTAGTGGTGAAGGGCAGCATCACGGCCGGGGACACGGTCCGGGTCAGCAGCGTCCCGGCCCACGGGGTCACCGCCGCCCAGGTCTATGCGGGCCTGGACGAGCCCCGCGCCGTGGCGCTCCTCGATGCCGCGACGGAGGGTCCCCTGACGCTCACCCCGCAGGTGCGCAAGGCCGCACTGCAGGCCCTGAGGGTCGCGGCCCTGGCCTGACGTGCCGAAGGTCACCCGTCCGTCGTCGAACTTCTGGCACGGCACGACGCCTGAGTGCCGTAGACTGGGAACATCCCCCACACCGGTATTCCCTTTATGTCCGCCCTCTCGGGCCGGATTGGTTGTGTTGGGGCTCGGAGCACAGACTCGCGAGCAGATTCATCAGGGAGCGCCGGCTAGAAGAAACGTCACACGTCACTGCTGAGAGAGCAGAGAGAACCGTGTGGCGCGGAGTTCGGCGCCGGGATTGAAACAGTGCCGGATTCCTACGTTCATTCGGCACTGCGGGCTCCATCCTGCCAGGGCCGTCCGGCACCTACCTGGAGGATTATTTCCCGTGCCTGAAAACCTGTCCGAACAGATCATCGACTCCACGCCCGTCACCGACGAGACCGCGGCAGCGCCGGCGGCACCGGCGGACGACGACGCCGTGGAGATCCGCTTCACCGACCTGAACCTCGACGGTCGCGTCCTCGCCGCCCTCACGGATGTCGGCTACGAGAAGCCCTCGCCCATCCAGGCGGCGACCATCCCCGCGCTGCTCGAGGGTCGCGACGTCGTCGGACTCGCCCAGACCGGCACCGGCAAGACCGCCGCGTTCGCCATCCCCGCGCTGTCGAAGATGGCCGAACTCGCCGACGTCAACGGCGGGCCGAGCAAGAACACGCAGGTCCTGGTCCTCGCCCCCACCCGCGAACTCGCGCTGCAGGTCGCGGAGGCCTTCACCTCCTACGCCAAGCACATGGAGGGCTTCAGCGTCCTCCCCGTCTACGGCGGATCGCCCTACGGCCCCCAGCTGGCCGGGCTCCGCCGCGGCGCGCAGGTCGTCGTCGGCACCCCGGGTCGCGTCATCGACCACATCTCCAAGGGCTCGCTCGACCTGTCCAACCTCGAGTACGTGGTGCTCGACGAGGCGGACGAGATGCTGCGCATGGGCTTCGCCGAGGACGTGGAGCAGATCCTCTCCTCCACCCCGGCTGAGAAGCAGGTTGCCCTGTTCTCCGCGACGATGCCCCCGGCCATCCGCCGCATCGCCAAGAAGTACCTGAACGACCCCGCCGAGATCTCGGTCAAGGGCAAGACGACGACGGGCACCAACACGCGTCAGCGCTACCTGCAGGTCATGGGCCCGCACAAGCTCGACGCGATGACCCGCATCCTCGAGGTGGAGGACTACGACGGCATCATCGCCTTCGTCCGCACCAAGATGGCGACCGAAGACCTGGCGGACAAGTTGCGTTCACGGGGCTTCTCGGCTGCAGCCATCAACGGAGACATCCCCCAGCAGCAGCGTGAGCGCACCGTCGAGGCGCTGCGCGACGGCAAGGTCGACATCCTCGTCGCCACGGACGTCGCCGCCCGTGGCCTCGATGTGGAGCGCATCTCGCTCGTCGTGAACTACGACATCCCGCACGACACCGAGTCCTACGTGCACCGCATCGGCCGTACCGGCCGTGCGGGCCGCTCGGGCGACGCGATCCTGTTCATCACCCCTCGTGAGAAGTACCTGCTCCGTTCGATCGAGAAGGCCACGCGCCAGCCGGTCGAGCAGATGCAGCTGCCCTCCACGGAGAAGATCAACGAGCTGCGCCTCGGCAAGTTCGCGGACAAGATCACCACCACGCTGGCCACCGAGGACGTCTCGCTGTTCCGCGACCTGATCGCGAACTACGAGCGCGAGCACGACGTGCCGGCAGCCGAGATCGCCGCGGCCCTCGCCGTCATGGCGCAGGGCGGCCAGCCCATCCTGGTCAAGGACATCCCGGTGGCTCCCGCCGGGCAGCGGGAGCGCGCCGACGGTCGCAAGGATGCCTTCGGGTCCCGAGGCCCCACGCGCACGCTCACCGAGGGCAACGCCACCTACCGCATCGCGGTGGGCCGCCGCCAGCGCGTCCTGCCGGGCTCGATCGTCGGCGCCATCGCGAACGAGGGCGGGCTGTCCTCCTCGCAGATCGGCGGCATCGACATCCGTGCGGACCACAGCCTGGTGGAGCTGCCGGCTGATCTCTCGAAGGACCAGCTGCGGGCGCTCTCGAAGACGCGCATCGGCGGCGAGCTGATCCACCTGGAGCTCGACAAGGGTCGCAAGCCCGCGGGGAACCGTGGCGCGGGCGAGTTCAAGAAGCCCTTCAAGAAGGATTACCCCAAGCGCGACGGCGACACCCGCTTCTCGGGCGACACCACCCGCAAGCCGCGCCAGGCCAAGGGCGCCGGAGCCGGGGCGGGGCGCTCCAGCGCGCAGTCCGAGCAGTGGTAGGACCTAGCTGACCCACCCGGTCGGACCCGCGCCCTGCGCGGGTCCGACGCGGAATCCGGGGTCCGCTCGAGAGGGTGGCCGTCGATTTCGCACCAGCGGCGGGGAACTGGTAAAGTTTCTTGCTGTTGCCCCCCTAGCTCAGTGGTAGAGCGCGTTCTTGGTAAGAACGAGGTCACCGGATCGATTCCGGTGGGGGGCTCGCAAATGAGGGGGCCCGTGACGATCATCCGATCGGTGCGGGCGAACTCATTTAGGGCGGTGTAGCTCAGCTGGTTAGAGCGCACGACTCATAATCGTGAGGTCGTGGGATCGAGTCCCACCACCGCTACAGACAAGACCCCGGAATCCGAGATTCCGGGGTCTTTCTGGTCGTCGGCCGGATCCGGTTACCTTCGCCCCTGCCGCAGGGTGGCCCCTGCGGCGGACCATCATGGCGTGATCGTGTCCCGAAGGAAGGCCGTCAGGGTACTTCGCCCGTCCTGCCGGCGCAGAGACTGAGACGGCAGACGATAGTGTCCGGGCAGGACGCGGATATCGCCCAGATCCTGGCACGGCGCCATGACAACGGTGCCGATTACTGGGCCACGCCCGACGGACGTATCAGCAAGGGGAGTCCCTTCACCACGCTCGACTGTGCGCTGATGCTGAAAGACCTCGGGATGGACCCGACCGACCCGGTGCTGAAGGGAACAGCGGATCTCGTCTTCCGGACGCTGCGGGACGACGGGCGCTTCGCGATCGCCCCGCATGGCGCGATCTACCCCTGCCACACCATCAACGCGGTGAGGGCGCTCTGCCATCTGGGCTACGCCGAGGATCCCCGACTGCGGGGGACCTTCGATCACCTGGCCCGGATCGAGGAGGCCGACGGGGGTTGGCGGTGCAGGAAGTTCAGCTACGGAAGGGGGCCGGAGACCGATTGTTCGAATCCCGGACCGACCCTTGCTGCGCTCGACGCCCTGCGGTTCGTGCCCCTGTGCCATCAGCCGGAGGCCCTGGACGCGGCGGTGGACTTCCTGCTGGACCACTGGGTCGTTCGGGCGCCGATCGGCCCGTGCCATTTCGGCATAGGCTCCCTCTTCCTGCAGGTCGCCTATCCCTTCTCCAGTTACAACCTCTTCTTCTACGTCTACGTCCTGTCGTTCCACGAGCGTGCGCGGAGGGACCCGCGTTTCCTGGAGGCCCTGAGCCTCCTCGAGTCGACCCTCGACGACGGGAGGGTCGTGGTGCAGAGACCTCACCAGAAGCTCCGTTCCCTGGCCTTCTGCCGCAGGGGAGAGGTCAGCGACCTGGCGACCGGGCACTACCTCGAGATTCGGCGGAACCTGGAAGAGGGGCCCCGCCTCGACGGACCCGCACCGCCTGCAGGACGGCGTCCCTGATGGCCACGTCGCGGCCGTCCGGGGTGCGCTGCGTCCGCGGCCGGGATTCGCAGGCGCGGATGTCCCAGGAATCGTCGAGCAGGGCCGCGATCTGCTGCGGGGTGTAGAACACCTCGGCGTGCGGTGGCCGGCCCACCCCGGTGTGCCGGTCCGAGGGGTCGTGGCCGACGATCAGGAGGGTGCCGCCGAGGCCGACGAGCGCCGCCAGTTGCCGGAAGATCCGTGCACGGTCCGGATCAGGCAGGTGCATGAACTGGACCGACACGAGGTCCTGGTCACCCGGGAGCTCCGGGGAGTCCAGCAGGTCCGCGTGCCGCCACTCGATGTGGTCGGTGATCGTGTCCCCGAGCGCCCCGGCGTGGGCACGGGCGCGGGTGAGGGCCACCTCCGAGACGTCGACCCCGAGGACCGTCCATCCCCGGGAGGCGAGCCAGACGGCGTCGGCCCCTTCGCCGCAGCCGACGTCGAGCGCCCGGCCGGGCGCCAGGCCCTCCGCTGCTGCGACGAGCTGCGCATTCGGGTTGCCGCTCCAGATCCTCGCGGCGTGCTGCCGGTAGCGGTCGTCCCAGAATTCCTGTGTGTACTCACCGGGCACGGCGTACCTCTTCCTGACGCTACGAGCAGACGGGTGCGGCGGCACCCGTAGCAGCCCATCATCCAACCCGGAGCGGCGAAGACCAAGGACGCGCTCACGAAGCCGGCGCCGGACGGCATTCCTACCGCCCTATGCTCAGCTTGCTTATGATCGGGCTGCTTCCTAGGCTGGAACCGGTACGACAGCATCGCTCCACGGAAGGGAGAACAGCATGTCCGAACACAACATCTCCGGCAAGAAGGTCGCGTTCCTGCTGACGGACGGGGTGGAGCAGATCGAGCTCACAAGCCCCTGGAACGCCGTAAAGGAAGCGGGCGGCATTCCCACGCTCGTCTCGCCCAAGACCGGGACCCTGCAGGGTTTCGACGGCATGGACAAGGGTGACACCTTCGAGGTGGACCTCGCCGTGGCCGAGGCGAAGGCCGACGACTACGACGCCCTCGTCCTGCCGGGTGGCGTCGTGAATGCGGACTTCCTGCGCGTCGACAAGGATGCCCAGGCGTTCACCCGTGCCTTCTTCGAGCAGCACAAGCCTGTCGCGTCCATCTGCCACGGACCGTGGCTCCTGATCGAGGCCGGCGTGGTCAGCGGCCGGGACCTCACGTCCTACCACACGCTTGCCACGGACCTGAGGAACGCGGGCGCCAACTGGAGCGACGAGGAAGTGGTCGTGGACCAGGGGCTCGTGACGAGCAGGAACCCCGACGACCTCGAGGCCTTCAACGACAAGCTCCTCGAGGAGATCGAGGAAGGCCCCCACGAGGGCCAGACGGCGTAGCGCGCGCCACCGACCAACACCGCAGGGTCCGCCGTCCGGCGGGCCCTGCGGTGTTCTGTGTGAGCGCCGGGCGAGCATGGTCAACGACGGGCCGATGGGACAGGATCAGAGCATGACCGATCTTCCCTTCCCCGTCCGTCCCATGCTCGCCAAGGCCGTCGCCGCCGTCCCGGAGCAGGACGCCGTGCCCGGCGGCCTCGTCTACGAGCCGAAGTGGGACGGCTTCCGGGCGATCGTGAGGATCGCGGACGGCACGTGCGAGATCGGCAGCCGGGGCTCGAAGATGCTCACCCGGTACTTCCCGGAGCTCGTCGATGCACTGCTCGAGAATCTCCCGGAACGCTGCGTCGTGGACGGGGAGATCGTGGTGCGGAGGGGACGGCCCGGGGCGGAGCGGCTGGACTGGGACGCCCTGTCGCAGCGGATCCATCCCGCGGAGAGCCGGGTGCGGCTCCTGGCCGGCCAGACGCCGTCGTCGTTCATCGCCTTCGACCTCCTTGCCCTCGACGGCGCCGACCTCACGGGGATCCCCTTCCGTGAGCGCCGGACAGCGCTGGAGGACATCGGTGGGTTCTTCTCGCCCCCGGTCCATCTCTCACAGGTCACCGACGACGTCGACCTCGCGCGGCGCTGGCTCGTCGAGTTCGAGGGCGCGGGCCTCGACGGCGTCGTCGCGAAGCCGCTCGCCGCAGCCTACGAACCGAACAAGCGGCGCATGCTCAAGGTGAAGCACCATCGAAGTGCCGACACCGTGGTGCTGGGCTACCGGATCCACGCATCGGGGCAGGGTGTGGGTTCACTGCTGCTCGGTCTCTACGACGACGACGGCGCGCTGCGGAACGTGGGTGGTATCTCCGCGTTCTCGGATGCCCGCCGGCTGGAGCTGGTCGACGAGCTGGAGCAGGACGTTCTGCGCGACGGCGACGGCGTGGCGGAACTCGGTGCAACCGAACGAAGCCGGTTCGCCGCCGCGAAGGACGTCTCGTACATCCGCTTGCACCCGCGACGCGTCGTGGAGGTGAGGTACGACCAGATGGAGGGCGACCGCTTCCGCCACACCGTGCAGTTCGAGCGGTGGCGGCCGGACCGGGAGGCGCGCTCGTGCACGTTCGGGCAGCTCGACCTGCCGGCGGCCTACGACCTCAGCCGCGTCCTGACGGGCGGGGCCGGGGCTACGGGGTGACCTGCGGCTCAGTACCGATCCGGTTCCTCGCCGAGCTCGAAGTGGCGACCGTGGATGTACGTCGGCGTGATCTCCACATAGGTGTACTTCCGCGTCGGGATCCAGGGCCTGAGCGGTAGCATGTCCGCCGCGTCCACCTCGGACTGCGAGACGATCACGCGGGCCGTGCCCTTGAGCACCACGCTCCAGGCCTCGTCGTCGGACACCTCGTCCACCTCGAAGGCGACGCGCTCGTTCACCGTCAGTTCGGCCAGCTTCGTCCCCGGGTTCGTCCGCATGAACAGGGCCCCGTTGTGCGCGACGAAGTTCAGCGGGTAGATGTCCGGCTCGCCCAGGACGCTCAAGGCCAGTCGACCGTATTCAGCGCGCTTCAGCAGGTCCCATGCCTCGGCTTCGGACAGGACCGTTCCGGGGCGTTCGTCGCTTTCCATGGCGTGCTCCTCCTGAACATCGGGGCGTCCGGTCGGGCGGACGCGTGGCTGGTGCAGCCAGTGTCCCCGACGCCCGATGCGGGCACCAGAGCCGTGCGACCCGAGTGCGCGGCCGGCCGGCCCAGGCACGACGCCGGTGCAGCCAGGCGCACGACCCTCCGCCGGTGATCCGCCGGAGGCCGCGCGGCCCGATCCCATGTCGGCGGGGGCCCCTAGGCTGTAGGTGTGGAACCCACCTACCTCTGCAGCGGCGTGGCCTGGCACGAGTCAGGGCCCGTGCTGTCCCTGCGCGAGGCAACGGCAGGGAATCCGGGCTCGGAGGACGAGGGGCACGATGTCCCGCTGGCTCCCGGCACGCGACTGGCTTTCGAGGTCACTGCCGAGGGGAGGTTCTGCCTCGGCTTCCACCGGGTCCATGGGCGGGACGATCGCACGTGGGTGGGGTGCGCGGGCCAGGCGCCGGCGGAGCGTGGCTATCAGTGCGGGCGCTGTTTCGCGCAGGACGACCTCCGTTTCATGCACGACATCCATCGCTCCGGGATCGCCCCCGCCGGGTTGAAGCGCTATCTCGACCAACCCCACTGGCTGTACGTCGCCACCTTCGCCGACGGTTCGACGAAGGTCGGGACGGCGTCGGACCTGCGGAAGCGCGCGCGCCTCGTGGAGCAGGGCGCCGTCGTCGCACAGTTCGTCGCCTACGCCCGGGACGGGCGGGTCGTCCGGATCCTCGAGGACGAGGTCACCCGCACGGTCGGTCTGCCGCAGGCCGTGCGATCCGCCACGAAGGCGGCGTCCCTGTGTGCCCCGCTCCCTGCGGTCGAGCTCGAGCGCCTCAACGACGGGTTCGCACTGGCGGCCCGCGGACTACTGTCCGGTGGGATGGGGATAGAGGGCTTCGAGGTGGTCCACGAGGAGTTCGAGCCGCCGCCGTCGTGGTCCACCGTTCTCCGACACCGGGGCCTGCAGCCGTATCCGGAGCCGCTCGGCCAGGGCCGGCACGGCGTCACCGTCCGCGCGGTACTCGGTCCGTCGGCGCTCGTCGCGATCGACGGCGCGGACCTCGTGTTCGTCGCGGATCTCTCCCAGCTCAAGGGCCGGCGGCTCCGGGCAGGGGACTTCAGGACGCCGGTGCCGGCCGTCCAGGAAGCGCTCTTCTGAGGACCGGGAGGCGGGCGGCAGTAGAATCGGTGCATGCTGAATACGCCCTGGGAGACCGGCTCGGACCTGTACCGCAAACTGGTGGTCTCCGCACTGGTGACCACGGCGCTCGGCATCCTCATTGCCGTGGTCGGAGCCATGACGGACCGGAGCGGGCTCGTCTACACCGGCATCCCGGTCATCGTGGTCGGGATGGTGTGCCACATCGCCGGCCTCGTGGTGCGCTCGCGCGACACGCGTCGCCGCCTCAGGGACCGGCGCTGAGCCGGTACGGTCCGACGGCGGACGCCGTCCCTTTCCCGCGCCTTCAGCCACGACTGCCCGCTCGCCCGACGACGTTTCCATCGGAGGAACCATGACCATCGACCCAGACCTGCAGGGGCGCAGCTACCCCGCGGGAGAGACCTACTCCGTGGGGCGCGAGGCAATCCGTGACTTCGCCCGGGCCGTCAAGGCCACGCACCCGGCGCACTACGACCTCGATGCCGCCCGGGCGCTGGGGCATAGGGACCTCGTGGCCCCGCCCACGTTCGCGATCATCGTGGCCCAGCGGGCCGACGCGCAGCTCATCGCGGACCCGACTGCGGGGATCGACTTCACGCGCGTGGTCCACGCCGACCAACGCTTCATCCACCACCGTCCGATCCTCGCCGGGGACGAACTCGTCGCCGCACTCCACGTGGATCAGGTGCGGGCCATGGGCGGTGGAGCGATGATCACCACGCGTGCGGAGATCTCGACCGTCGACGGCGAGCCGACGGCCACCACGACGTCGTCCCTCCTCGTCCGTGGGGAGGACCAGTAGCCATGACCGTATCCATCAGCACACTCGAGGTGGGCCGGCAGATCGGCTCCACCACCATAGACATCACCCGCCAGGACCTCGTCCGGTATGCGGGCGCCTCGGGGGATCTCAACCCGATCCACTGGAACCAGGCGTTCGCCGAGGGTGTCGGGCTGCCCGGCGTGATCGCCCACGGGATGTTCACCATGGGCGCCGTCGTGCAGCTGGTGGCCGACTGGGCCGGCGACCCCGCCGCGGTCGTCGACTACCAGACGCGCTTCACCAAGCCCGTCGTCGTGGAGGACACCACGGCGCGGCCCGGGGAGCCCGGAGCCGTGGTGGAGGTGACCGGCGTCGTCGGGGCGATCGACCCCGAGCGGTCGACGGCGCGCATCGACCTCACCGTGACGTTCGGCGGCCAGAAGGTGCTCGTGAAGGCGCAGGCCGTGGTGAGGCTGCCATGAGCGTGCCCCTGACCGGAACGCTCCTGGCCGATCTCACCACGGCGCGCGTCGGAGGTCCTGCGCGCACGCTCGTCGAGGCCTCGACCGAACAGGAGATCGTCGAGGCCGTCCGCGCCGCCGATGCCGCCGGGGATCCGCTGCTGATCATCAGCGGCGGATCGAACCTGCTGATCGGTGACGACGGTTTCGCTGGCACCGTCGTCCGCATCACGTCGAGCGGGTTCACGGTCGACGACGACGACGCCACGTGCGGTGGCGTCATGGTGAAGGTGCAGGCCGGCCACGACTGGGACGACCTCGTGAAGTACACCGTGCTGCACGCGTTCACCGGCCTGGAAGCCCTCTCCGGCATCCCGGGGTCCACCGGCGCGACGCCCGTGCAGAACGTCGGGGCCTACGGCTCGGACGTGTCCCACACCATCGCCACGGTCCGGACCTTCGACCGGAAGGCGGACAGCATCAAGAGCTTCACCAATTTCGAACTGCAGTTCGGGTACCGGGACTCCCTGCTCAAGCGCAGTACCGTCAACGGGTCCCCCCGCTATGTGGTGCTCACGGTCGAGTTCCAGCTCGGACTCGGCCGCATGAGCACCCCGATCCGGTATGCCGAGCTCGCCCGGGTACTCGGCGTCGAGGTCGGCGCGCGTGCCTACGCCAATGACGTGCGCCGTGAGGTGCTCCGGCTGCGGGCGGGCAAGGGGATGGTGCTGGACGCGCCGGACCCGGATACCTGGAGCACAGGATCGTTCTTCACCAATCCGATCGTCCCGCAGCACGTCGCGGACCGGCTGCCGGCGGACGCGCCCCGGTATCCGGCCGGCGAGGACGGCTCGGTGAAGCTCAGTGCCGCCTGGCTCATCGAGCACGCCGGGTTCTCCAAGGGGTTCGGTCTCGCGGACGACGACGGCTTCGCTGCTGCCGGCGGCCGTGCATCCCTCTCGACGAAGCACACGCTCGCCCTGACCAACAGGGGCGGCGCCTCGGCAGCGGATCTGCTGTCCGTCGCGCGGCTCGTCCGCGACGGGGTGGAGCGGGCCTTCGGTATCCGTCTGGAGCCCGAGCCACTGCTCATCGACTGCTCCCTCTGACGTCGATTCCGTCGATGGTTCGCGCACCCGTCGGTCCGGTGCTGTCCGCTGACAGGTCCTCTCAGCGGGCGGGCGAGCGTCGCGCCTGTTCGGCAGCGGCACGGGTGAGGACGACGTCGTGCCAGCTGTCGTCCCGCTGAACGAGCTGCCGTGAGCAGAGCCACTGGGCAAGACGCGAGGCGACGCTGATCTGCGCGAGGCGGTCGTGGAAGTCCGGGAGGAGCTGCGGCGGTGCCAGGAACTCGGGCAGGGCATGCAGCAGCTGCCGCGCGCCCATGACCTTGACGTACGGGTCCTCGGTGCCGAACTGGCGTTCGAGCGCGAGGAGCTCCTGCTCGGCGCCGGTGAGCCTGGTCGCGGCGACGTGCTCGAGGTAGGCGCGGAGGTGGTCCTGGACCCGCTCGTATCGCAGCAGGCTCTCGGGGTGCCGCGTATGGCCACTGGCCGCGAAGAAGCGCCGGAGGACGATGTCTGCGTTCACGGGATCCATGCGCCCATCCTCCCTGGACCCTCCGACCTTTTCACGCGATCGTGCTGCGGCGCGGATGAACGGCGTCGGCTGTTGCGGGTCGGCGTCGTGGCGCTGAGGGGTGGGCGTCGACTTGTCCACATACCGGGGTCGAGCCGATGAATAGAACGCGTGTTCGATAAAATCAGGTATGGCTGTCGCACCGATGGAGATCGCAGGAGACCCGGGACCCTCCCTGGGATTCGTGCACACTGCGCTGGTGCACGTGGCCGATTCGCTCACGGTTCGGGGCCGGATGCTGTCACGGACCGACGTGCTGCAGATGCTGGTCGACGTCGAGGATATCTCCCGGGTCGTCGACTACCTCCAGGTTCTTGCCGCGGGCATGGCGGAGGAGAGGGGGCCGGCGTCGGGGGACAGTCCGGGTGATGCCGGTTCGCTCCAGGCGCAAGCGGAACAGTCCCTCGGCAGGCCAGGAACAGTCGGTGCCACCGGGCAGCGGATGTCCGCGGACCGCACCGCCGATGATGCGGCCGGCACCAGGACCTGCGCGGACTACCTGCGGGTTCGACTGGGGATCAGTCGCGCTGAGGCGAAGCGCAGGCTGGACCTCGCACACAGGGTGCTGCCCGGCGTCTCTCCGACGGGAGCGCCCGTCGAGGCACCGTCGACGGCTGTGGGTGCTGCGTTCGCCGCAGGTACCTTGAGCGGGCGTGCGGCGACAACCATCTGTTCCGCGGTCGAGCGGGTTCGCTGTCTTGCTGCTCCCGAGCATCTCGTATCGATGGAGCAGCATCTCACACTGCAGGCGCTCGAGTCCGACGAGGATGTGCTGCGCGTCGTCGCCCGTCGCTGGGAGACCGTTCTGGACCAGGACGGGCAGGAACCGACGGAGAAGATCCTACGGAGTCGCCAGGGCGTTTTTCTTCGAGGTCGCCGCAATGGACTGCGGATCCTCGAGATCGGCGCCACGGACGAACAGTACGAGCATCTCGTCACAGCCATGACCACCGCCACCAACCCCCGCACCCGGGTGGACCGCACCCCGGGGTCTGCCCGCGGCTGCACACCGGACGACTCTCCGGGCATCGGCGCTGCTGGAGCTCCGCTCCACGGTGGGGCTGTCGAATCCCTGCCGGCGGCCGGACCGGACAGCCCGACCCGGGCACAGAGCCTGCTCGACGGACTGGTCGGCGCGTGCAGGATCGCCCTGTCCACCTCCGCGCTGCCAACCACCGGCGGCCATCGGCCCCAGGTGATGGTCACCATCGACTACCGCGACCTCCTCGGCGAGCTCTGTGACACGAGCGCCGGACGAACGAGTGCTTCAGGGAGCATGGGGACACAGGACCGTGGTCGGGAGGTGTGCGATCGGGGCACCCTGGCTGATGCGTGCTTCGCCGGCGGGACGGGTGGCAGCGGAACCGGGCGCACCGTCTTCGCAGAGCAACTGAGTGCCCGTGCCATTCGGCGGATGGCGTGCGACGCCGACCTCATCCCGCTCGTGCTCGGCGGTGAGGGGCAGATCCTCGACATCGGCCGTGCGGGACGGCTCTTCCCACCGCACATGCGTCGGGCGCTGGTTGCACGTGACCGCGGCTGTGCTTTCCCGGACTGCACTGTTCCAGCCAGCTGGTGCGAGGCGCACCACCTCGCGCCCTGGTCCCGCGGGGGTGCCACCAGTATCGACAACGGAGTCCTGCTGTGTGCGCACCACCACCACACCATCCACGACGGTCTCTGGACCGTCGTGTCGCACAACGGCATACCGTGGTTCGCCCCACCGCGACATCTCAACCGCCATGGGACCACCGCCCGACGCAACAGGTACTGGCACGCCGAGCCCGGGTCACCGGTCGGTGCCATGGACGCGGCGCCGTGAGAACAACAGCGGAACCGCTCGGCCCGGGCGCTCACCGGGATGACACGTCGCGGGGCGCTCACCGGGATGACACGTCGCGGGGCGCTCGCAGGAGTGACACGTCGCGGGGCGCTCGCCGGGATGACACGTCGCGGGGCGCTCGCAGGAGTGACAAGTCGCGGGGCGCTCGCAGGAGTGACACGTCGCGGGGCGCTCACCGGGATGACACGTCGCGGGGCGCTCACAGGATCGACACGTCGCGAGGAGACAGCGGCGGCTCAAGGGCTCCGGGGCCGCCCCCGGGCGCCCCCGGCCGCGGCCGGGCGCTCCCGGCGTCGCCGGGCGGGGTCCCGGACGATCACGAGTCGGACCGGCCGACCCCGGACGGTCGAGAGCACGGCCGAACCGACCCCGAGGACGCGCGGCGTCCGCCGGGGGACCTCAGAGGTTGCCGGTGGCGATCATCAGCATCCGTCGGAGCGGCTCGGCTGCTCCCCACAGCAGCTGGTCACCCACCGTGAAAGCACTGATGTACTCCGGCCCCATCTCGAGCTTCCTGATCCTGCCGACGGGGATCTCCAGCGATCCGGTCGCCGCTACGGGTGTCAGGCCGGCGACCGTCTCGGTCTTCGTGTTCGGGATGACGCGCACCCACTCGTTGTCCGCCGCCAGGATGGACTCGATCTCGCTGACCGGCAGGTCCTGCGTCAGTTTCAGGGTCAGCGCCTGCGAGTGCGAGCGCATCGCCCCCACACGGACACACAGACCATCGAAGGGAATGCGCGTGGCGGTACCGAGGATCTTGTTGGTCTCGGCTCCGGCCTTCCACTCCTCCCGGGACACACCGTTGCCGAGGTCGCTGTCGATCCAGGGGATGACGGACCCGGCCAGGGGAACACCGAACTGGCTCGCTTCGAGGCTCGGGTGCCGCTGCTTGGCGAGAATGGCGCGGTCGATGTCGAGGATGGCGGAGGCGGGATCGTCGAGGTTGACGGCCACGGTGCCATGGAGCGCACCGAACTGGTTGAGCAGTTCCCGCATGTGCCGTGCGCCTCCACCCGAGGCGGCCTGGTAGGTCATCGAGGTGCCCCACTCCACGAGGCCGTTGCGGAAGAGACCGCCGAGCCCCATGAGCATGCAGGAGACCGTGCAGTTTCCGCCGATGAAGTCACGCACCCCACGCGCGAGCCCGGCGTCGATGGCGTCCCGGTTGACCGGGTCGAGGACGATGATGCTGTCCTGCTCCATGCGCAGTGTCGAGGCGGCGTCGAGCCAGAGGCCCTGCCACCCTGCATCGCGCAGCTTGGGGTAGACCTCGGCCGTGTAGTCCCCGCCCTGCGCGGTGACGATGATCGGCAGCTTGGCGAGCGTCTCGACGTCGTACGCGTCCTGCAGGGTGCCGGTTCCCTCCGCGAACCGCGGCGCGGCACCCCCGGCCGACGAGGTCGAGAAGAACACGGGGTTGATCCTGGCGAAGTCGCCCTCGTCCTGGAGGCGCTGCATGAGGACAGAGCCCACCATGCCGCGCCAGCCCACGAAACCGACAGAGGGCAGAGCGGAACTCTCGGGTGCTGAAGTCATGCCTTCCAGTTTAGGCGGAGGCTCCCCACGGCGCCGGTTTGTGACCGGGGCCTTCCGTGTCAGCCCTGCTTCGTCCAGAGACTGATGCGGTAGCGGATCCCCTTCGCCGACTCCAGCCAGCCCGTCTCCGGCGTCAGGGCCGCCAGCGACCATTCCGTTCCGAGCAGTGGCGCGACGGTGTCGCCCTCCGCTGCGGATTCGACGACCGTGACGAGCGCGGCATTGGCACGCGACATGGCGTCGGCGTACACGCGGCCGCCGCCGATGACCCAGATCTCCTCGGCGCCCGGGCTGGCCCCGGCAGCCTCGAAGGCTGCATCGAGCGAATCGACGACGACGGCGCCGGGCAGGTCCGCGCCGGACCCGGAGACGACGATGTTCGTGCGGTCCGGCAGGGGACGGACCGTCGACGGGAAGGACTCCCACGTACGCCGCCCCATGATCACGGGATGCCCCGTCGTCGTCGCCTTGAAGTGCGCCAGATCCTCGGGCACGTGCCAGGGGATACCGCCGTCCCTGCCGATCACGCCGTCCTCGGTCTGCGCCCAGATCATGCCGATCACGGGACGGGACCCGACCGCATCCGCGACGCTCAGGGTGCCGGGCGAAGAGACCGTGCTCATACCGCCACCGGTGCCTTGATGGTGGGGTGGTGCCGGTAGTCGATCACGTCGAAGTCCTCCAGGGCGTAGTCGAAGATGGTGTCCGGTTTCCGGTTCAGCTCGACGCGGGGGTACGGGTAGGGTTCCCGCGACAGTTGCTCGGCGACCTGCTCCACGTGATTGTCGTACACGTGGACGTCCCCGCCGGTCCAGATGAACTCGCCGGGTTCGAGGCCCGTCTGCTGGGCGACCATCAGCGTCAGCAGTGCGTAGGAGGCGATGTTGAACGGAACCCCGAGGAACGTGTCCGCGGACCGTTGGTAAAGCTGGCAGGAGAGCCGGCCCGGGCCACCGTCCACGCCCGGGGTCACATAGAACTGGAAGAACACATGGCACGGCGGCAGCGCCATGCTGTGCAGCTCGGAGACGTTCCAGGCCGAGACCAGATGGCGGCGGGAGTCGGGGTTCGTCCGGAGCGCCTCGACCACCTGGGCGATCTGGTCGATGTGGCCGCCGTCGGGCGTGGGCCACGACCGCCACTGGACACCGTAGACGGGGCCGAGCTCGCCGTCCTCGTCCGCCCACTCGTTCCAGATGGACACGCCGCGCTCCTGCAGCCAGCGCACGTTGGAGTCGCCGCGGAGGAACCACAGCAGCTCCAGCGCCACGGACTTGAAGTGCACACGCTTGGTGGTGACGAGCGGGAAGGACTCGCTGAGATCGAAACGCAGCTGCCGGCCGAACACGCTCCGGGTGCCGGTGCCCGTCCTGTCGCTCTTGGCCGCGCCGTTCGCCATGACGTCGCGCAGCAGGTCCTCGTAGGGGGTGGGGATGGGAGTGCTCACCCGGCCAGTCTAGGACGAACCCACCGCCCCGGACGGCTGCGACCGCCGCGGGTAGACTACCCCCGGGCCGTGCAGGCGACGGCGTCGCCGCTCACCTGCTGTTCACTTCGCACCGGAAGAATCCAGCCGTGACCATCCCCTCGCCCCAGACCAGCGCCGCACCCGCCGCCGCGCGGTTCACGGCGTCCGGCCGGGCGCCGGCGCCCCGCACGCTCCTCGACATCCTGCGGGCCACGGCCGGCGAACACCCCAGCGCGTCGGCGCTCGACGACGGCACCCGGGACCTCAGCTACACGGAGCTGGTGACCGCTGCCGAGCAGTTCGCCGCCACCCTGCGCGCCGTCGGCGTGGGCCGTGGCGACACCGTCGGGGTGCGCCTTCCCTCGGGCACCAACGAGCTGTACATCGCCATCCTCGGCGTCCTCGCGGCGGGAGCGGCCTACGTGCCGGTCGACGCCGACGACCCGGACGAACGCGCCCGTGTCGTGTTCGCGGAAGCCCGTGTCGGCGTCGTCGTCGGACACGGCCTGTCGGTGGTCGCCGGGCCGGGCGCACGCCGGGGACTCCCGGGTGACCCCACACCGGACGACGACGCCTGGATCATCTTCACCTCGGGGTCCACGGGCACACCGAAGGGCGTCGCCGTCTCCCACCGCTCCGCGGCCGCGTTCGTCGACGCGGAGGCGCGCCTGTTCCTGCAGGACGAACCACTCGGGCCCGCCGACCGCGTGCTCGCCGGCCTGTCCGTCGCCTTCGACGCCTCCTGCGAGGAGATGTGGCTGGCCTGGCGGCACGGCGCGTGCCTCGTGCCCGCGCCCCGCGCCCTCGTCCGGACGGGCGTCGACCTCGGTCCCTGGCTGATCACCCGCGGCATCACCGCCGTGTCCACCGTGCCCACGCTGGCGGCGCTGTGGCCGGCCGACTCGCTCGAGAACGTCCGCCTCCTCATCTTCGGCGGGGAGGCCTGCCCGCCGGACCTCGCGCAGCGCCTGGCCGTCGACGACCGCGAGGTCTGGAACACCTACGGGCCCACCGAGGCGACCGTCGTCGCCTGCGCCGCACGCCTGGGTGGGGAGGGCCCCATACGCATCGGACTGCCCCTGGACGGCTGGGATCTCGCCGTCGTCGACGAGTCCGGCACACCGGTCCCGGAGGGCGGCACCGGGGAGCTCATCATCGGGGGAGTGGGACTGGCCCGTTACCTGGATCCGGCCAAGGACGCCGAGAAGTACGCACCGATGCCCACGCTCGGCTGGCGGCGCGCGTACCGGTCGGGCGACCTGGTGCAGCTGCAGTCGGCCGGGCTGGTCTTCATGGGCCGGGCCGATGACCAGGTGAAGCTCGGCGGGCGCCGCATCGAGCTCGGTGAGGTGGATGCGGCCCTTCAGGCTTTGCCCGGGATCGCCGGTGCCGCCGCCGCCGTCCGGACGACGCCGTCGGGCAACCAGCTCCTCGTCGGCTACCTCGTCCCGGCCGACGGCGACCCCGACCTCCCGGCCCTGCGCGCGCTGCTCGCCGGGGAACTGCCCGCAGCGCTCGTCCCGCTGCTGACCGTGACCGACGCCCTGCCCACGAAGACCAGCGGGAAGGTGGACCGGAACGCCCTGCCCTGGCCGCTCTCCGGCATCGACGACCCGGGCGGCCCCGGCACCCTGGAGGACCTCGACCCCCGCGTCCGGTGGATCGCGGACCAGTGGGCCGCCGTCCTCGGCACCGTACCCGTCGACGAGGACGCCGACTTCTTCCTGCACGGCGGCGGATCCCTCGCGGCCGCCCGTCTCGTGTCGCTGATCCGCACCCGCTACCCGGTGGTCACCGTCGCCGACATCTACGCCCATCCTCGGCTCGGGGCGCTCGCCGCCTTCGCGGCAGGAACAGGCGACGGCGGCGAGCAGGCCGCCGCGCCCGAACGCGCCGTCCTGCGCACGGCGCGCAGGTCACAGGTCTTCCAGACCATCATGGGCATCCCGCTGCAGTTCCTCGCGGGCATGCGCTGGCTCACGTACGCGATGATCGCCGGCAACCTCCTCACCGGGCTCGGGGTCCTCACCTCGGACACCACCCTCCCGTGGTGGTGGGTGGCGCTGTCCTGGCTCGTGTTCGTCAGCCCGTTCGGCCGCATGGGTCTGTCCGTCCTCGCGGCCCGCCTCCTGCTGTCCGGCGTGGAGCCCGGTGTCTATCCGCGGTCGGGCAGGGTGCACCTGCGGCTCTGGCTGGCCGAGCAGATCTCGGACAGCGTCGGGGCGGTGAGCCTCGCGAGCGCACCCTGGGTGCAGTTCTACGCGCGGGCGCTGGGTGCGCGCATCGGGTCCGACGTCGACCTCCACTCCGTCCCGCCGGTGACGGGCCTGCTCACCCTCGGAGCCGGCGCGTCCGTGGAACCGGAGGTGGACCTCTCGGGCTGGTGGATCGACGGCGATCGCATCCACATCGGGGGGATCACCGTGGGTGCGGGAGCGGTGGTCGGTGCACGCAGCACGCTGATGCCGGGTGCAAGCATCGGGGACGGCGCAGAGGTGGCGCCCGGATCGGCGGTGCAGGGCGTCGTCCGGCCCGGACAGCTCGTCTCGGGTTCGCCCGCCACCCGCGCGGGCAGGGCCAGGCAGGACTGGCCGGATGCCCCGCCGACCCGCTCACGGCTGCGTTCCCGTCTGTCCTTCCTGGCATTCGCCGCCGCCTCGGGCGCACTCGCCCTCATCCCGTACGCGGCCGCCGTCGTCGCCGTGCTCCCCGTGGTGGCCGCCCTGGACGGCGCCCCGTCCCTGTCCTCGGCGTGGCCGTCCCTCGTGGGACCGGTGGCGCTCGCCGCCGTCCTCTGGCTCGTCGTCACCGCTGCGCTCGTCCTCGCCACGATCCGGCTGCTGGGCATCGGGCTGCGGGAGGGCCACTATCCCGCGCGCAGCCGGATCGGCTGGCAGATCTGGGCCACCGAGCGCACCCTCGACATGGCGCGGGATCTCCTGTTCCCGCTCTATGCGAGCCTGTTCACCCCCGTGTGGCTGCGGCTCCTCGGAGCACGGGTGGGGCGGAACGTCGAGGCCTCCACCGTGCTCCTCATCCCGAGGATGACCACGATCGGCGAGGGCGCCTTCCTCGCGGACGACACCATGGTGGCCTCCTACGAGCTCGGTGGCGGGTACCTGCGCATCGCCCCTGCGAAGATCGGCCGGCGTGCCTTCCTCGGGAACTCGGGCATGACGTCGGCGGGACGGCGCGTACCGAAGAACTCGCTCGTCGCGGTGCTGTCGGCCACGCCGCCGAAGGCCAAGGCCGGCAGCTCCTGGCTCGGCAGCCCGCCCTCCCGCCTGCGCCGGCTCGCCGTCACAGCGGATCAGAGCCGCACGTTCCGGCCTCCCGCGCGCCTGAAGGCGGCGCGTGCGTTCTGGGAGCTGTGTCGTGTGGTGCCGGTCATCCTCACCGGGATGATCGCCGCCGCGGCCCTCATGGCCTTCGACGCGCTCGCGCTGTGGGGTGGCTACCTCGTGGCGGCCCTGCTGAGCGGCGTCGTGTTCACGGTGCTGGGCGCCGTCGCCGCCGCGAGCGCCGTCGTCGCGAAGTGGCTGCTGGTCGGCCGGATCACGGCGGGGGAGCACCCGCTCTGGAGCTCCTTCATCTGGCGCAACGAGGTGGTGGACACGTTCATCGAGAGCGTCAGCGCCCCGTGGTTCGCGCGGGCCGCCAGCGGGACGCCGTCGCTGGTCTGGTGGCTGCGGGCGCTGGGCTCGAAGATCGGGGAGGGGGTGTGGTGCGAGAGCTACTGGCTGCCCGAAGCGGACCTGGTCAGCCTCGGCCCCGGATCCACTGTCAACCGCGGGTGCGTCGTGCAGACCCATCTCTTCCATGACAGGATCATGAGCATGGACACCGTGGAGCTCGCCGCCGGAGCAACCCTCGGCCCGCACAGTGTGATCCTGCCTGCAGCCCGGATCGACCGGAGCGGCACCGTGGGACCGGCGTCGCTCGTGATGCGCGGCGAGACCGTCCCCGCCGGCACCTACTGGATGGGAAACCCGGTCAGCTCCTGGGCGGGTCCGGGAGACGGTGCGTGAGCACCAGTTCCGAGAGCTTTTCACCTGACCCGTACACCCCGACCAACGGCAGCACCTCCTACCGGGTCGACCACTACGACCTCTCCCTCGACTATCGGCTCTCGACCAACCGGCTGACCGGTCGGGCCGTCCTGGCCGTCACCGCGCGCCGGGGACTCCACCATGTCGAACTCGACCTCCGGGGCCTCCGGACCACCCGGATCACCTCCGACACCGTCCGCATCCGGTCCTTCAAGGACCGTGCGGGCAAGCTCGTCATCGGATTCCGCGACCCGGTGCCGGCCGGTGCCACGTTCCGGCTGGACATCCGGTACGAGGGCAACCCCCGACCACTCACCGGGATCTGGGGCGAGATCGGGTGGGAGGAACTGACCGACGGCGCCCTCGTGGCCGGGCAGCCCACCGGGGCGCCGTCGTGGTTCCCGTGCAACGACCACCCCTCCCAGAAGGCGGCCTACCGCATCGCGGTGACCACCGATGCCGGTTACCGCGCCGTCTGCAACGGCGTCCTCGTCTCGCGGGTCGACCGCTCCAGCCGGACCACCTGGACCTACGAGCAGGCCGAACCGATGGCCACCTACCTCGCGACGGTGCAGATCGGTCGGTACGCGCTTGTGGCGCTGAACGACCCGGCGGAGCCCGTCGTCGGCCTGCCAGCCCTGGGAGCGCAGCGACCCGCGGGCACTCCCGTCCCGCTGTACGCCGCCGTGCCCCCGTCCCTCGCTCCCGCTGCCAAGGCGTCGCTGGGCCGCCAGCACCAGATGATGTCCGTGTTCGAAGAGTGCTTCGGGCCCTACCCCTACCCGCAGTACCTCGTGGTCGTCGCCGATGACGACCTCGAGATACCCCTCGAAGCGCAGACGCTCTCCATCATCGGGCGCAACCACCTCGACCGGGGCTGGGACGCGCAGCGGCTCATCGCCCATGAGCTCGCGCACCAGTGGTTCGGCAATTCCGTCACGGCCGCGCGCTGGCAGGACATCTGGCTGCACGAGGGCTTCGCCTGCTACGCCGAATGGATCTGGTCCGAGGCCAGCGGGGCGACGACGGCGGACGCCCACGCACGGTCCACGCACCAGCGCCTCAGCCGGGCACCCCAGGACCTCGTCCTCGCCGACCCCGGCGCCGTCGACATGTTCGACGACCGCGTCTACAAGCGCGGCGCCCTCACGCTCCATGCGCTCCGGAAGACCGCGGGCGACGACGCCTTCTTCGCACTGCTGCGCTCCTGGTCCGCGGAGCACCGCCACGGGACCGCCACCACGGCGGACTTCATCGCGTTCGCGGTGCGGACGCTTCCCGGCGCCGGTGTCGGGGACCTCCTGGTGCCATGGCTGCTCTCGAGGCCGCTGCCCGCCCTGTGACGGGCGTCCGGTGCCCGGGCCACGGACCTGGGCGGTCCGCTACCCGCCCTGTGCCGGGGGCGGGCCCGTGGCGGAGCTATGGACCTGGGCGGTCCGCTACCCGCCCTGTGCAGGTCCTGCGACGCTGGCCGACCGGTGCCCGGGCTGCGGATCCGCACCGTCCGGCCCCGGACGTGCTGGCGGCTTCGCCGGACTGGTCGCCGGAAGCCGATCCGGTCCTCAGGGGTCGACGGCGACGGCAGCCACGAGGCCCAGCGGCTCCAGCGCCTCGCCGCCGATCGAGGTGAGGTCGGTCACCCTTCGCTCCTGCAGCACCTGGACCGCGTCCGGACCGCGATCGGTGAAGCCCGTGCCCGACGCCTTCACGAGGGCTTCCTTGCGAGTCCACAGGCGCGCGCGGAGCGCCTTCCGGTCATCGGACCCGAGCCCATCGACCATGGTCCGCTCCCCGGGAGTCAGGGCGACGTCGTCGAAACCCTCGAAGTCCACCGCGGCGACTGCAGCGAGGTCCACGCCGAGCCCGGGTCGAGACGGTGACCGGGCGGTATGCGATGACGGTGTCCGGGCTCTCCGGGGCGTCCGGACTGCCCCGGAGAGCCCGGAGAGCCCGGAGAGCCCGGAGAGCCCGGCTGTCCCGGCTGGCCCTGAGGACCAGGCCGTCGTTGACGCTCCGAGCGCTCCGAGCAGCACGAAGCCGTCGGCGCGGGACAGGCTGAGGGCCAGCGGCACGCGTTCGCCGTCGAGCAGGTACGTCGGCCGGCCGTGATCCGGTACCCCGGTCGGTCCGCAGGCCGGGCATTCGAAGCAGGAAACAGGACGGCCTGCCCGGATTCCCAGCACGTCGGCGACGAGGCACCGCAGCAGGTATCGTCCCGCAATGAAGGAGGCGGCTTGCGCGGCATCGGCGGTCAGGCCCGCCCGTGCCCGTTCGACGTCGTCGAGGACCCGGAGCATGGCGGTAATGGACGGGAGGTCGGACGCCGGCCCGGTCCGCTGCAGGCGGAGGACGGTGCCCGGCGGTCCCGACGACGTACCGGGAGCCGGGGGCCCGGGAGGGGGTTTCACAGCACCATCGTCTCCGACACAGGACCTCGGGGCCATCCCGCCCGGGACTCAGGAGCGGAATCGAGGGATCGACGGTAGGCGCCCCGGGTGAACGGGGCGTGGACGCGAGCGATCGCTCTCCTGCCACGGACTGGACTGATCAGGGGCCGGGCCCTGTGGTCAGTCGTCGTAGGCGCGGAACTGTTCCATGGACACGATGCGCCCCTGGTTGGCGCTGCTCACCTGGCACACCACCGCCTCGCCCGGCGCGAGATGCGGGTCGTCGACGGGCAGGAGCTCGTGCAGGTGATCCGGCATGTGGCCGCGCAGCACCGAGAGGACGAGCGGGAGCACCGGGCGGTGGGTGCAGATCGCCACGGGCCTGCGCTTGTCCAGCAGTCGCTCGATCACGGCCCGCGTGCGTGCAGGCTTCCTCACGGCGTCATGCTCCGTCAGGGCGTCGACGAGTTTGAGCTTCGCACTGCGCTGGTTGACGTACGGCGAGATCGTCTGGACACACCGCACCCAGGGGCTGCTCACCACCCGCTCGGGCGTCCACGCCTGGAGCAGGCGGCTCACGGCGGTGGCCTGCCGCCGGCCGGTGGCTGCGAGGGGCCGCTCGCCCTCCGCCCTGCTCCAGGAGGAACGCGGCTTGGCCTTCGCATGGCGGACCACGATCAGGGGCCAGGTCTGGAGGTTCTTGGCGCGGTGCGCCTCGATGAGCGCGTCGAGGGGGACGACGTCGGTCGGGTTGCTCAGCGCGGTGCGCGCCTCCTCGGGTGACACCCAGCGCGCTTCGTCGACCTCACTGCCGTCCGGCACCGGGGTGGCCCGTTCGGTCCTCGCCGCCCAGTAGTGCACGGTCTTGTCGCCGGAGTTCACCAGGTAGGTGATCGTCGCCAGCGGGACGCCGAGGCTCACGCGCAGCCCCACTTCCTCGAAGGTCTCGCGGACGGCGCATTCGGGCGTCGTCTCGCCCGGATCGAGCTTGCCCTTCGGCCAGGACCAGTCGTGGTACCGGGGGCGGTGAATGATGAGGACCTCGAGCGAGCCCTTCTCGATCCGCCAGCACAGGGTTCCGGCAGCGACGACGGCAGGGCTGCCGGTCGCCGTGGTGGTCGCGGCCGACTTGGTGGATGGAGCCATCAGCGGCGGGACACTGCCCGCTGGCGGGCACGGGAGGCGAGCAGGGACGACTGGATGTCCTCGAGCAGCACGCCGTCGGCGTCCTTGTGGTGACGGGTCCAGCAGCCGGTCTCGTCGAGGTGCCAGCTGGAGACCGAGGGATCCATGTACCGGTCCATCAGGTTCATCAGGTAGGAGATGTCCTCCGCCGAACTCAGCTGCACGAGGGCTTCCACCCGGCGGTCGAGGTTGCGGTGCATCATGTCCGCCGACCCGATGAACACCGCAGGCGTCCCGCCGTTGGCGAAGGCGAAGACACGCGAATGTTCGAGGAACCGGCCGAGCACGGAGCGGACCGTCACGTTGTCGCTCAGCCCGGGGACTCCGGGACGCACGGAGCAGATGCCACGCACGATCACGTCCACCTGGACGCCCGCCTGCGAGGCGCGGTAGAGCGAGTCGATGATCGCTTCGTCGACCATCGAGTTCACCTTGATGACCACGCGTGCTGCGAGCCCCGCCTGCTTGTTCGCGATCTCCCGTTCGATGCGATCGATCAGGCCCGAGCGGACCGACCGGGGCGCCACGAGGAGGCGCTTGAAGGTGGACTTCGGGGCGTATCCGGACAGCTGGTTGAACAGGCGCGACAGGTCCTCGCCCACCTGCTCGTTGGAGGTGAGCAGGCCGAGGTCCTCGTAGTACCGGGCGGTCCGCGGATGGTAGTTGCCGGTGCCGATGTGGCAGTAGCGCCGGAGGCCGTCGATCTCCTGCCGCACCACGAGCGAGAGCTTGCAGTGGGTCTTGAGCCCCACGATGCCGTACACCACGTGCACGCCGGCCTGCTCCAGCTTGCGGGCCCAGGAGATGTTCGCCTGCTCGTCGAAGCGTGCCTTGATCTCCACGAGCGCCAGCACCTGCTTGCCGGCTTCGGCGGCGTCGATCAGGGCGTCGACGATGGGGGAGTCGCCCGACGTCCGGTACAGCGTCTGCTTGATGGCCTGGACCTTCGGGTCCGCGGCCGCCTGCTCCAGGAACGCCTGCACGGAGGTGGAGAAGGAGTCGTACGGGTGATGCAGCAGGATGTCCCGCCGACGCATCGCCGCGAAGACGTTCGCCGCCTTCGACGTCTCGCTCTCGTTGAGGTACCGGCTCGTGTGCGGGACGTGCTTGGGGAAGTGCAGGTCCCCGCGGTCGATGCCGGCGATCACGCTGAGGCCGCGCAGGTCCAGGGGGGCCGGGAGATTGAAGACCTCGTCCTCCTCCACGCCGAGCTCGCGCGAGAGCAGCGCCCTGATGCTCGGATTGATGTCCGTCGTGACCTCGAGGCGGACGGGCGGCCCGAACCGGCGGCGCAGCAGTTCCTTTTCGAGGGCCTGCAGCAGGTTCTCGGCGTCATCCTCCTCCACCTCGAGGTCCTCGTTGCGCGTGACGCGGAAGAGGTGATGCTCGAGCACCTCCATGCCGGGGAAGAGCTGGTCCAGGTGGACGGCGATCACTTCCTCGAGCGGGATGAAGCGCGCGATGCGTCCTGCGACGTTGCCCGCACGCGGTCCGTCCACCGACATGAGGCGCGGCAGCTGGTCGGGAACCTTCACACGGGCGAAGAGCTCCTTCTGGCTGACGGGGTTGCGGACCACGACCGCGAGGTTGAGGGACAGCCCCGAGATGTAGGGGAACGGGTGGGCGGGGTCGACGGCGAGCGGCGTGAGGATCGGGAAGACCTTCTCGGCGAAGACCGTGTGCAGTTCGGCGCGTGCGGCGTCGTCCAGTTCCTCCCACGTGGTGAGGTGGATCTGCTCCCGCGCGAGGGCGGGCCGGATGTGCTCGGCGAACACGGCCGCGTGGCGCTGCTGCAGCTGGTAGCCGTCATGCATGATCTTCTCGAGCTGCTCGATGGGGCTGAGGCCCGCCGCGGAGGGAACCGCCAGCCCCGTCGCGATCCGGCGCTTGAGGCCGGCCACCCGCACCATGAAGAATTCGTCGAGGTTGGACGCGAAGATCGACAGGAAGCCGACCCGCTCCAGGAGGAAGAGCTCCGGGTCCTCCGCGAGTTCGAGGACGCGCGCATTGAAGTCGAGCCAGCTGATCTCGCGGTCGAGGAAACGGTCCGCTCCGATGTCACCGGACGGCAGGAGGCTGGGAGCGAACTCCGGGATGTCGATGCGGTCCTGGGTGGCCCGGGCCGGAGCCGTCTCGGATGACCCGTACAGAGACGCACCCCGGCGTTTGGTTCGTGAATCCATTGCGTCTCCTGCAGCGTGGTGGTCATGGTGGCGGGAACCCCGCTCCGATCGGCCCGGGACGCCTCGAATCAACCTTACAAGGTGGGTTGCGTCACCTTGGCCGCGTACATGACGTCGACATCCCAGCGCGTGAAGCCCAGCCTGCGGTAGAGCGCGACGGCGGCCGTGTTGTCGGCGTCGACATAGAGCATGATGGCCTGCAGCCCCCGGCCGTGGAGGTGTTCGACGCCGGCGATCGTCAGCGCCTTGCCGAGACCCATGCCCTGCGACTCCGGCGTCACGCCGACCACGTACACCTCGCCGATCGCCGGGTGTCCCCCGGTCGCGGGATGGACCTTCGTCCAGTGGAAGCCGAGCAGCGCGTCGTCGCTCTCTCGCACGGCCAGCAGGAAGCCCTCGGCGTCGAACCAGTCCTCGGCCATCCGCGCCTCGAGGTCCGCGCGCGTCGTCGCGCCCTGTTCGGGGTGGTGCGCGAAGGCCGCCGCGTTGGCCGCGAGCCACGCCGCTTCGTCCTGCCCGCGGACGAACGGCCGCACGACGACGCCGTCGGGCAGTCGGAGCGGGGGGACGGTCTCGGTGACGGCCGCGCGGGTCAGGCGCATCCGCCAGAGTTCCCGTACGGGGGCGTAGCCGAAGCGTTCCGCCAGGTCCGCTGCCGCGGAGTGGTTGCCGTGGGACCAGCCGCGGAGGCCGGTGATCCCCTCGGCGAGGACCGCCTCGATCAGGGCCGTCCCGGCGCCCTCCCCGCGGCAGTCCGGCCGGACGACGAGTTCGAGGACCGCGCCGTCCTCGGATCCGCGCGTGACGACGGCGACCCCCGCGAGTTCGCTGTCGGGAGCTTCGGAGGTGCGCGCCGTGAAGACGAGCAGGCGGTCGCCGGCATCGTGGGCACGGAGGGTGAGGAGGGTCTGCTCGGACAGCGGCGGGTTGCCGTCCGCCTCGGCGGCGGACGCGGCGAGGCTGCGTATCTCCTCGACGACGTCCGTGGGCGGGCCACCGGCGATCCTGCCGACGGTCCAGGTGGGGGCGTGCTGAGCGGCGGTCATGAACCCAGCCTAGTCCTGCGACCGCCGCACGGTTTGGTGCTCGCCCGCCGGGTGCGGTAGTGTCGGGAACTGCTCGAGGGGGATGCGCCAGTGGGGCGCCCGCGATACGTTCGACCCGTATGTCCTCCACTTCGGCCCGGCCCGCCGGGACCACCGAAAGCCCCTTCCACCCGCGGGTGGAAGGGGCTTTCGCGTGGGGTCAGGCGTCCTGGTCGACCGACGACCGGTCCTCGGGCAGGCGGGTCAGTGTGAAGCGGTACCCGACGTTCCGGACGGTGCCGATCAGCTGCTCGTGGTCGGCGCCGAGTTTCGCCCGCAGCCGCCGTACATGGACGTCAACGGTGCGCGTGCCCCCGTAGTAGTCGTACCCCCACACCTCGTGCAGGAGCTGGTCGCGGGTGAACACCCGGCCGGGGTGCTGCGCGAGGTACTTCAGGAGCTCGAACTCCTTGTACGTCAGGTTCAGGGGCTCGCCGCCCACGCGCGCCGTGTAGCTGGCCTCGTCGATCACCACGCCGGACGCGTGGATCTCGGTACTCGCCTCCTGGCCCGCCGCCGCCGACCGGGCGATCACCAGTCGCAGCCGTGCCTCCACCTCCGCGGGACCCGCCGAGTCGAGCACGACGTCGTCCGCCAGCCAGTTCGCGGCGACCGCCGCCATGCCGCCCTCCGTGAGCACGAGGACGAGGGGCGCGCTTAGGCCGGTGGCCTTCAGCAGCTGGGTGAGGGACCGCGCACCGACGAGGTCCTTGCGCGCGTCGACGAGGACGACGTCGCAGGGTTCCGTCTCGAGGAGCGCCGTGGGTTCCGCCGCGAGGATGTGCACCTTGTGGTTGAGCAGTTCCAGGGCCGGCAGGATGTCGACGGACGAGCCGGTGGTATTGGTGAGCATCAGGATGTGCGGCATGGGTCCTCCACGGGTAGGGGGGTGCGCATCATCGGGCAGGGGCGCCGTCCTCCCGGGCTGGGAGGAGGGGACGTCCGAAATTTGGTCAAGTATAGCCGCCGCCTGTGACGAGCCACACGCGCGACGGCGCCCGGGGGTGCGCTTTTCGGCGCACCAGCACGGGTAGGGCAGTATTGCTGGGGTGAAGAGGACGAGTGTGGCCGCAGCGGCCGGAGCCGCGGCCATCGCGACCGGTGCGATCGTCGCGTCCTCCTACATCTCCGTAACGGCGGTCGCCGTGGCCGTCGGCGTCCTGTGCCTCCTGGCCGCCATCGGCTGGCCCCGCATCCTCCGCGTACCGGCCCGGAAGAGCCTGTCCGCGGCGATCGGCCTCGCCGCACTGCTCGCCGTCGTCCTCGCCGCCACCGTGCCCGGGCCGCTCCACCTGACCTGGTTCCCGGTCTCCGTGGCGCTCGGCGTCGGCGCGGTCTTCATGATCCAGCTCCTGCGCGGGACCGGTCAGAGCCTCCGGCTCGAATCGACCCTCGGGGCGAGCTCCGGCGTGGTGGTCGTGGGCATGGGCGCGGGCTGGGTCGCCACGGACCGGCTGGCTGTCAACGCCGCCGATTCCGGCATGACGCTCGTGACCGGCGTGAGCATCCTCATCGCGATCGCCGTGTGCCTGCTGCCCCTGCCGGACCGCCTCGTCGCCCCCGCCGCCGTCGTGCTCGCCGCACTCGCGGGACCGCTCGGTGCGCTGCTCTTCACCGATGTGCCGGCACTCGCCGCAGCGGCCGTGGGGATCGCCTGCGGTGCCGTGATCGCCGGCACGCGGAGGCTGCTCGTCGCCCGGGAGGCGCCGATCGACCGCATCGCTGCCATCGCCGCCGGCATCACGCCCGTCCTCGCCATCGGCGCCGTCGTGTACTTCCTCGACACGCTGTTCCTGGCCTGAGCCGGGCCGCCGGGCGCCATCGGCCCCCGGTGGGACAGGTCGAGGCAGGCCTGGGCGGATGCCCGCTGCGGGCGTTCCTCGGCCGTCCGTACCGGGCGTTAGGATGGGGGCATGTCCATCCTTGCCCTTGAAATCTTCTTCATCTCGCTGCTGGTCGTCGCCGGTCTCGGCATGGCCGGTTTCGCCGCCCTCGTCATCACGCGCCTGTACAAGGGCCAGAAGTAGCCGACCGACCCCGGAGGTCCCATGTCGATCGACCTGCCCACCGACCTGACACCCGAGCTCGTCCCACTGTCGTGGCTCCTCGGAACCTGGGAGGGGACGGGAATGCTCGGTGAGGGGACCGCCGAGTCGGAGCGTTTCTCCCAGCGCGTCGTCTTCTCGCAGAACGGTCTCCCGTACCTGCAGTACAGCGCCGAGTCGTGGCTCATCGACGAGCAGGGCGCGCAGCTGCGCCCGCTGTCCGCCGAGACCGGATTCTGGGCCCTCGACCGGAAACTGAACGACTCCGACGTGGGGCCCGGCCTGAGCCCCGCGGACATCGTCCCGGCCCTCAAGACCGCCGATGAGGTGGAGCAGTTCCGCAACGACTCCGGCGGCTTCGACATCACGGCCACCGTGGTGCATCCCGGCGGCATCGCCGAGCTCTACTACGGCAGCATCAAGGGCCCGCAGATCCAGCTCAGCACCGACCTCGTGATGCGCGGCCAGCATTCGAAGGAGTACGCGGCGGCTACCCGGCTGTTCGGCCTCGTGGACGGCAACCTCTACTGGCGCTGGGACGTCGCCGCCCAGGGCAACTCCCTCGAGGCGCACGCATCCGCGATCCTCACCAAGGTCTCTTGACGCGTCAGGAGCATCCTCACGAGCAACACCCGGAACAGACCCGCCCGGAAGGCGTTGTACCAATGACCCCACGAAGCCCACTCCTGGGCCGACCCGGCGCCGTCGAGGGCGGCGGTGCCGACGCCGGCGTCGCATCCCACTACGGTGACCCGTTCCGCGAGCAGCGCATCCTGGCCGCGGGGGAGGCCGTCGTCGACCTGTCCCAGCGCGGGGTCGTCACCGTCTCCGGCCCCGACCGCCTGAGCTGGCTGAACACGCTCTCCTCCCAGCTGCTCCTCGACCTCCGGCCGGGCCGGAGCTCCGAGACACTGCTCCTGACCGTCCAGGGCCGCATCGAGTACGCGGCCCACGTCGTCGACGACGGTGCCACGACGTGGCTCATCACCGAGGGGGGAGAGGCGGCACCGCTGGCCGCCTGGCTGGACCGCATGAAGTTCATGCTCCGCGTCGAGGTCACCGACGCCACGCAGGACTGGGCCGTACTCGGAACGACGAAGGCCCTGCCCGCACCGCCCGCCCACGCCGTCGTGTGGGAGGACCCCTGGCCCGCCGTCGCGCCCGGCGGATACTCCTACGCGGTCGTCGACGAGAACGCCCACCCGGGCCGGGAGCGGCCCTGGTTCGAGTACCTCGTGCCGCGCGCGGACCTCGAGGAGGCCGTCGCCGCCACGGGACTCGCGCTGTCCGGTTCGCTCGCCGCCGAGGCGCTGCGCATCGCAGCCTGGCGTCCGCGGCCCGGGTTCGAGACGGACGAGAAGACCATCCCGCACGAGCTCGACCTGATGCGCACCGCCGTCCACCTCGCGAAGGGGTGCTACAAGGGCCAGGAGACCATCGCCCGCGTGCACAACCTCGGGCACCCGCCGCGCCGGCTCGCCTTCCTGCACCTCGACGGCAGCCAGCACACGCTCCCCGCGCCCGGAAGCCCCGTCCTCAGCGACGGCCGCACGGTGGGCAGACTGACCTCCGTCGGTCACCACTACGAGATGGGGCCGATCGCCCTCGCCGTGCTGAAGCGGTCCGTCGACGCATCCGCGGACCTGCTGGTGCAGGACGGGGACGAGGTCTACGCCGCAGGCCAGGAAGTCATCGTGGCGCCGGATGCCGGGCAGGTCGTCGGCCGCGCGTCGGGCTTCCTGAAGGCCCCGCGATGAGCGCCGGGAACGACGGCGTCCAGGGCCCGTCGGACGGGAGCGACGCGGCCGCTGCCATCGCCCTCGCGCACTCCCTGTTCGACGCCGCGCGGTCGGGTGACAGCGCCACACTGGTGCGATACCTCGATGCCGGGGTGCCCTTCGGCCTGACGAACACCGCCGGGGACAGCCTGCTGATGCTGGCCGCGTACAACGGCCATCCCGCGATCGTCCGCGACCTGCTGGCCCGCGGAGCGGAAGCGGACCAGGTCAACGACCGCGGGCAGACGCCGCTCGCCGGGGCCGTCTTCAAGGGGCACACGGACGTCGTGCGGCTGCTCGTCGGAGCAGGGGCCGACGCCGACGCGGGCACGCCTTCCGCCCGTGCCGCGGCCGAGATGTTCGGGCGGACCGAGCTCCTAGAGCTGCTCGGCTGACGCCCGCGCGCGTCGGCCTCCGGACCGCCGGTCGGCGGGACCCATCGGCACGGCGTGCGCCGGTCCTTCGGGGTCGGCAGTGCTCAGGTGCCGAGGAGGACCGAGGTCTGCGTCCCCGCGTAGGCGAAGCCGGCCCGACGGGCCGTGCGCTGGGAGGCCGTGTTGTCCGTCCGTGCGCGCCACTGCGGTACGAGCCCGGCCGCCATTGCCTCCTCGACCGCCACGGCGGCCACCCGCCCGGCATAGCCCTTGCGTCGCTCCCCTGGAGGGGTGATGACGGCGACATGGGCGAGGATGCCCTGCCAGATGTCGTACCCGGCCCCGGCGAGGGGCGTGGCGGCGTCCGAGTCGTCGCCGTCGACCAGCACGAACGGGTGCTCCACCGTGGAGAGCCCCGCTTCGGCGACGTCGTCGGGCGGGCATCGGCGCTCGAGCTCGCGGACGAGCGAGGCCTCCCCGGACACCACCGCGGGCGGCCCGTCGAAGCGCGGCAGGTCGTCACAGAAGTACAGCTGCGCCTCGCCGAGTGCGCGTCCGCCGTGCTCCCGGCTGAGCGTGAGCAACGTCGAGTGGCTGCGCAGCTCCAGCGAGGACATCGAACGTCCCGCGTCCACCGCCCAGGCAGGCCCCCGGAGCACCTCGCGGCCGAAGAGGGTCACGAAGGTCAGCACCGGGGCGTCGTCGTCGACCGCGTAGAGGCGCTCGGAGCCGCTCGCGAGGGCGTCGTCGTCGAGCCCGAGCAGTCGCGACCAGGCGAGCTGGATGATCGAGACGGTGCCGGGATCGAGTTCCACCGGATCAGCCGAAGAGGATCGAGGCTTCGTCGTAGCGGTGCTGCGGCACCCGCTTGAGGTTGCCGAGCGCCGCCTCGAAGCCCACGTGGGCGATCTCGGTGCCGTTGAGGGCCACCATGGTGCCCCAGAGCTCGTCGCGCACGGAGTCGACGGCGGCCATGCCCAGGCGCGTGGCGAGTACGCGGTCGAACGAGCTGGGGACGCCGCCGCGCTGGATGTGGCCGAGGATCGTGGCGCGGGTCTCGATGCCCGTGCGTGCCTCGAGCTCGGGCGCGAGCTGATCCGCGATCCCGCCGAGCCGCGGACGGCCGAAGGTGTCGAGGCCGCGCTCGGAGTGCGCCTGCTCCAGGTGCGAGGGGACGAACCCCTCGGCGACGACCACGAGGGGCGCACGCCCGCGGGCATTGGCCGTGGACACCCACTCGGCGATCTGCTCCACGCTCGTCTGCTGCTCGGGGATCAGGATGGCGTGGGCACCGGAGGCCATGCCGGCGTGCAGGGCGATCCACCCGACGTGGCGGCCCATGACCTCGGCGATCATGCAGCGGCTGTGGGATTCGCCCGTGGTGCGCAGACGGTCGATGGCCTCGGTGGCGATCTGCACGGCGGTGTCGAAGCCGAACGTGTAGTCGGTGGCGTCGAGGTCGTTGTCGACCGTCTTGGGGACGCCGACGATCTTCAGGCCGAGGTCCGTGAGCCGCTTCGCGGCGGCGAGCGTGCCCTCGCCGCCGATCGCGATCATCGCGTCGATGCCGAGGCGCTCCATGTTCGCCTTGACGACCTCCGCGCCGCCGTTGCCCTCGAACGGATTGGTGCGGGAGGTCCCGAGGATCGTGCCGCCCTGCTTGGAGATGCCGCGTACCGCGTGCCGGGGGAGATCGATGACGTCGCCCTCGACGACGCCGCGCCAGCCGTCCCGGAATCCGACGAACTCCTGGTCGTGGACCTTGATGCCCTTGAGGACGGCACCGCGGATGACCGCGTTGAGCCCGGGGCAGTCGCCGCCGCTGGTGAGGATTCCGATCTTCATATGGCGTGGGGTTTCCTTCGGGGAGGGTGTGGTTGTCCATCAGGAGCACGCCGTCGGGCCCGCCTATGATTCTAGACACACACCGGCCGGCCTTCTTCACCGGCGGGAGCGGCCGATTCGCTGCACCGGGCCGGTCGACGACCACGTAGGCTGGGACCATCCAGCGCCCGGGACCCCGCGTCCCCGGCGCTCGCCCGTCCGTCCGAGGAGGACACCCGCAGTGCCCCAGGCAGGTTTTGCGCCAGCGGCGCTGCGCATGGTCCACATCTCCCGTCCGGTCCTGTGGATCAACACCCTCGGCACCGGCGTCGTCGGCATGTGGCTCGCGGGGACGTTCTGGGAGTGGGAGGCGCTCGCCCTCCTCGCCTGGCTGACGCTGCCGTTCAACCTGCTCATCTACGGCGTGAACGACATCTTCGACCAGGACACCGACGCCCTGAACCCGAGGAAGGGATCGCTCGAGGGTGCCAGGATCAGGGCCTCGGAGGTCCGCGCCATCTGGATCGCCGTGCTCGCCACGAACGTTCCGTTCCTCGCGTGGTTCGCCACCACCCTCCCGCCGGCGGCCCTCGCCTGGATCGCGCTGTACGCCCTCGTGTTCGTCTTCTACTCGGCGCCGCCGCTGCGCTTCAAGGCCCGGCCGTACCTCGACTCCCTCAGCAACGCGGCCTACGCGTTCCCGCTCGTCTTCGTCCCCTACGCCCTCGGGGACACCCCCGTCTGGGCCGCAGCCCTCGGTCTCATGGCCTGGAGCGCGGCCAAGCACACCTACGACGCCGTCCAGGACATCGACGAGGACCGCGGGGTGGGCATCCAGACCACGGCCGTGCGCCTGGGGCCCCGCGGCGTCGTCGCCTGGAGCGGCGCCTGGTGGGCGGTGTCGACGGTGTGCTTCGCCCTGGTCAACATCCCGGTCGCCGTCGTGAACCTCCTGATCGCGGGCTGGCTGCTGCTGGGCCTGTACCGGGATCCCCGGCCCGAGACGGGCCACCGGCTGTACCGGTACTCGATCGCCTTCCCCTACGTCGCCGGAACCGTCGCGGGCGTCCAGCTCGTCGTCGCCCTGACGCTGGGACTGTACCGATGAGCCGGGTCGTCGTCGTCGGCGGCGGGATCGGCGGCCTGACAGCCGCCGCCCTCCTCGGACGGGCGAGTCACAGCGTGACCCTGGTGGAGGCCTCGGACCACGTGGGGGGCAAGAGCCGCCGCGTGGAGGTCTCGGGGCAGCGCATGGACACGGGTCCGTCGCTCGTCACCTTCCCGAGCGTGTGGCAGGAGCTCCTGCGGCTCCTCGACGCCGTCGCCCCGGCCGGCGCCACGCCCGCCGCTGACATCGCCGGTCTGCGCCTCGAGCGGCTGCCGGAGGTCGGGACCTACTACTACCGCGGCGAGGCGTGCGCCCTGCCCGTCCCCGAGGGGCATCCGTGGCACCCGGCCTGGACGCGCTTCGCGGCCGAACACGGCATCCTCGGGGAGGACGTGTCGCGACTGCTGACCACGGGTCCGCTCGAGAAGTCCTCCTACCCCGCGCTGGCCAGGCTCGGCGCGCTGTACGGGCGCAGGCTGACCACGCGGAGCTACCTCGACAGCCTGCCGTGGCTGCCCGAGGGGCTGCGCGAGGTCATCGCGATCCACACGCTCAATGCCGGCGTCAGCCCTACCCGGACGCCTGCCCTCTACGCCAGCATGCCCGCCATCATGGCCCAGGACGGCGTCTGGATCCCGGAGGGCGGTGTCTACGAACTCGTCCTGGCGCTGCAGCGCGTCGCGGAGGACGCCGGCGTCGAGATCCGCACGGGCGAGCCCGCGCAGGGCATCGGACGACGGCGCGTCACCACGACCGCAGGCAGCTACCCGGCCGACGCCGTCGTGAGCGGCCTCGACGCGCACCGCCTGGCCGGGCTCCTCGGGGGCCGTGCCGCCCGCACGCCGCGGAAGCTCACCTGCTCCGCCGTCGGGATCTATGCCGTCCTGGACCGGCCGCTACCCGAGGGGACGGCCCGCCACGGCGTGGTCATGCCCGACGACCCGGCGGCGCTCTACCGGAGCCTCGAGGCCGGGCAGGAGCCCGACCAGACGATGGCGTTCGCGAACTACTATCCGGCGCACGGCGTCTACCCCAACCGGTCCGCGACGCTCGCGCTGCTGCTCACGGCGCCCGCCAACGGCAGGACGTACTCGCTCGAGGACCCGTTCGTGCGGCGTGAGCTGGACCGGACGACGCGCGTCCTCGGACTGCCCGAACCCCTCGAGGACTATTTCGGCAGCCACGAGATCCTCGACCCGGGCTACTTCGGCGAGCGCGGCTCCGCCGGCGGGGCGCTCTACGGGGCGGTACGTCCGGCGTGGATGAGCGGACCGTTCCACCTTCCGCCCTACTCGGATCCGCTGCGCCCGTGGCTGTGGCGCGTGGGTGCGTCCGTCCACCCCGGCGGCGGCCTGCCTGCCGTCCTCGGAGGCGCGATGATGTCCACCCAGAAGCTGCTGGCACGCCTGGGATCCACCGTCTGAGCCCTGAAGCCTGAGCCACTGGTCCCCTGAGCCGCTGACCGGTTCCGTCGCCCGGGCCGGGCCGAACCGGGCCGGGCCGGGCCGGCTCAGGCCTGCTGTGCGGCGTCCACCGGCGCGCTGCCCGCGGGCTCCGTGGCCGCCACCGCGACCCGGGTGAGCTGCAGCCGCCGTCGCACCAGGAGGACGATCAGGGCGACGGCGAGCACCGCCGGGAACCCGAGTCCCGAGAAGACGCAGACGCCGAGCCACAGGAACATCGAGACGAGCAGGCTGTCCAGCAGGCCCGGACGGAGCGGGATGTCGGTCAGGCGCCGCCCGCCGATCCAGGTCACCAGCGCGGACGCGACGAGCCCGGAGATGAGCCAGCCGCCGTAGTTCGAGAGCGGGACCCCGTAGTAGGGGCCACCACCGGGCCAGATCCAGAAGCCGAGGGACACCGCGCCGGGATCGAGGACGCCGTCGATGACCACGAGCAGGAGCCCGCCGAGCACGATCCTGCGCAGGGCCGTCCCGCCGCCCGACACGGCGGCGACCGCCCCGATGACCAGCGGCACGTAGGAGAGGGGCAGCAGGTAGGGGACGAGGCCGAGGATCGTGGGGCCGAGCGGTTCGCCGTAGTAGAACTCGCCGTACGGCATGCCGGTGGCGACGCCGAAGCCCTCGATGAGGTACCCGAAGACGGACACGGCCAGGAGGGCGGCGGCGCCCCGCGCGGCCCCGAGCTGGCGCACGAGCGCGATGAACGCGGGCAGGGCGATCAGGAGGTTGAAGCCGTAGGAGGCATAGCTCGCGCCCTCCACGTCGGGGAACCGCACCACGAAGTAGCCGGAGACGAACAGGAAGGCGCAGGACGCGATGAGCAGGCGCGGGAATCGACGGGGAGCGGGAGTCTTCGACACGTCTTCCATCCTTGCAGGTCACGCAGCAGGAAGGGGCACCCGCCCGGCGGCAGGTGCCCCTTGCTGGGAGCGGGCCCTCCTGCCCCCTCCGTGCGCCCGGTCCTAACCGCCGGCCAGCAGCTTCTCGAGGGCGATGGAGCCTTCCGTCGTCGGGAGCAGGAGCCAGAGGACGAGGTAGAGAGGGAGCCCGATGAAGGGGAGCAGGAAGCTCAGCAGGATCGCGATCCGGACGTAGGTGACGCGCCACCCGTACTGGAGCGCGATGCCCGCGGCGATCCCACCGAGGAGGCCTCCTGGGGCGCGCTTGATCGGTGAGGAGCGGAGGAAACGGTAGAGGGACTGCATGGTGTGCCTTTCGGTTCTCGGGTGGTCGAACAAGTATCCGGTGGCCTTCAGTATCCGGACAGGGGGCCCTCGTCGCGGTCGTCCCGCTGGTCCGGGACTGGCCTGGACCGCAGGGACAGGATGCCGCCCGCCACCAGTGCCAGCCCGACGCCCACGAGCAGGCCCAACGCCACGATCACGGGGTCGATGGACAGTTCCACGACCTGGCCGACGAGGAGGAGCGTCGCGATCGCGAGGATCACCGACCCCCAGACGACGGTCACGAGGCGGGTGCGGTGTTTCGTCCGGTTCGGTGTGGTGCTCATGGTGTGTCTCCGGTCGGGATGGGACTGCTGTTCGAGGGAAGGGAAGCGTCCTCGGAGTCGGTGACGACGCTGACGTCGCTCATCGCGCCACGCAGGTCGAGGATGATCGCGGATCCGGTGGCGTCGGGGTTCAGCGTCCCGTTCCGCAGCAGCAGGAGGCCGCCCTCGCTCCGGGGGGACATGGGGGAGCCGTCGGAGCCCTCCAGGGTTCCGCGCGGCCCGGCGTTGCCGAGCGCCATCCGGGTGCGGAACTCGACCGGTACGTCGTCGGGCACCACGACGGTCACGTCGCTGGCGAGCGAGTTGACGGGTACCACGACGTCACTGGACAGCGGCGGCAGGCCGGTGAGATCGATGGTGGCCTGTGCCGCCAGGGCGCTGTAGCCGCCGGCTGCGGACTGCAGCGACACCGGGGTGAGTCTCTCGTCCTGCGCGACGATCCAGGTGGCGCCGCCGATCGAGAACGAGGCCATGAGGGCGCCGACGACCGCGAAGGCCGCCGCGACTCCGACCATCCCCGACGTGCGTCCCCGCACGCCGAGCCCGATGATGCCGAGGGCGAGGACGACCGCTGCCGCCGCGAGGGCGACGACGACCGGCTCGACGAGATCCGGCGCGCCGAGGTAGTCCAGCGCGAGAACGGTCGCCGCGACGACGACGGCCCCACCGACCAGGACGGCCGTCACCGGCCCGGAAGGCCGCGGCGGCCGGTACCGGGTGGCCGGTGGGGGACCGGCGACGGGGCCCGGGTAGGTCACCGGAAAGGTGGACCCGGACCAGGACGACGAGCCGGGGTCGTAGGGCAGCGGCCCGGTCGGGTGCGTGTGCTGGGTCCATGGCTCCGTGACGGAGTAGGGGCGGGGCTGGTACGGCAGGGGGACGGTGCGGTGCACGGCATCGTCCTGGGCCGATCCGGGAGCGCCGTCGGTATCACCGTCGGGGGTGCCGTCTGGTCCTCCGGCAACCGGTCCTCCGTCAGTGACGCCGGTCGGCCCTTCATGGGGGGAGCCGTCGTCGGGCGTGCGCCCACCCGGGCCCGCCGCCGGTCCTGCCGTGGGCGCCTCGCCGTGCGGGGTCGTCGGGGGTGGTCCGTCAGGGCCCGGACGAGCCGGGGATCCCGGGTCCTTCGCCGGACCGGACGGCGGCACAGACCGGTCCGGCCCGCCGGTGACGTCGCTGGGCCCGCCACCCGGGCCGCCGTGGACGTCCCGGCGAGCCTGTCCTCCGGCCGACCGGTTGATGATCCAGTAGACGAACAGGACGACGGCGCCGATCCAGAACAGGGTCCACAGCAGCGCGCCCGTGCCGTCACCACCGAGGAACGGCAGGTTCGGGCGCCAGAAGCCGATCGCCACGAACGCCGCGGCCCCGGTCAGGCCGGAGGTCCAGGAGCCCCGGCCGGCCTGCTCCAGGTGGATGCGCCCGTCCGGTTCGGGAAGCAGCGCCCAGGCGAGCCCGTACAGCAGCACACCGATGCCGCCGAAGACCGCGAGGATCACGATCAGCCCACGGACGAGGGCGATGTCCATGCCCGTGCGGCGGGCCACGCCGCCTGCGACCCCGCCGACCCAGCGGTCGGGGGCCCGGGTGATGCCGAGTCCCCGCACCCAGCGGAAGAACGGCGAGGAGGCGGGAGGTCCCGCGGGATGCGATGCGGCCGGTTCTTGCTGCCAGGACGGCCCGCCTGGTGGTGGTTCCGAAGTCATGTCCCCATCCTTCCGCCCAGGCAGGGACGGGCACATCGGGGCCTACCCTGATCGAACCCTGAGTGCGCCCTGAATCTGCTCCGGGACCGTCCCGGAGCGGCGCGCAGCGTGCTTTGATGAGGGCATGAGACCCCCGCTGCTCCGCACGTCCGACGGCGTCATCGCCGGCGTCTGCGCGGGCCTCGCGACTCATCTGGGGATCCCCCGGTCCTGGGTGCGCGTCGGCATGGTGGTACTGACCCTGGCCTCCGGCGCGGGCGTCTTCCTGTACGCCTGGCTCTGGATCTTCGTCCCGACGGCGTCGGACCGGGCCGCTGCGGTGGGCCGTCGAGGGGGCCCTGCGGCCTTCATGCACGAGGACCCGCTCGTCACGGACGTCCGGCGCGACCGCACGGAAGGCGCCGGGCGGCGGGAGATCCTGTTCGGGACCGCCCTGCTGGTCGCCGCGGCCGTCCTCGTGGTGCAGCTGCTCGGCGTCCCGGTCGACTGGGGCCTCCTCGTCCCGATCGCGGTCGTCGCGACGGGCGCTGCCCTCGCCTGGTCGCAGCTCGACGACGTGCGCCGCGCGCGGATGATGGACCGGGCCGGCGCCGAACGGGCGGGCGGTGCCCTGCGCCTCTTCGCGGGCATCGTCCTCGTCATCGCCGGGGTCCTCGTCGCGCTCTCCAGCAGCGGGTCGTGGACCTTGACGATGGCCACTCTCGTCGCGGTCCTGGCGGTCCTCGCGGGTGTGGGACTGGTCCTCGCCCCCTGGGGGCTCAAGTTCTGGCGGGATCTGGAGAGCGAGCAGGCGGCCCGCGTGCGGGAGACCGAGCGCGCCGAGATCGCCGCCCACCTCCACGACTCGGTGCTGCAGACCCTGGCGCTCATCCAGAACCGGGCGGACTCGGAGACGGATGTGCTGCGGCTGGCCCGCGCCCAGGAGCGGGAGCTGCGCCAGTGGCTGTTCGCCGATCCCGGACGGGACCCCGTCAGCCTCGCCGAGCGGCTCCGGAGCATGGCCGGAGAGATCGAGGACCTCTACGGGCATCCGGTCGGGGTCGTCGCCGTGGGCGACGCCTCCCTGGGGCCCGCTGAGGACGCCCTCGCCCAGGCGGCACGGGAAGCCATGCTGAACGCGGCGAAGCACGCCGGGGTTGCCGTGTCGGTGTACCTCGAGGCCGGGCCGGAGAGCGTGGAGGTCTTCGTGCGGGACCGCGGCCCGGGCTTCGACCCGGCGGCGGTCCCTGCCGACCGCCTGGGCATCCGGGAGTCGATCCGCAGCAGGATGCAGCGCCACGGCGGGACGGCGGAGCTCCGCAGCGACGCCGACGGCACCGAGGTGAGGCTCCGCCTGCCCCGCGCCACCGGGATCCCGGCATGATGCCTCAGCCACGGGGCGCCACAGGGATTCCGGCATGATGCCGCAGCGACGGGGCGCCACAGGGATCCCGGCATGATGCCGCAGCCACGGGTCGGGGCCTGCGCGCCGGCCGGCATCCGGGCCGCCGGCACGGTCGGCGTCAGCGCAGGACGGGAAGACGACGGACGGCCGACGGCCGGAGGGGAGCGGCATGGACAGGATGGATGAAGCGGCGGAGGCGTCCGCGCCGGGGACGGTCTCCGTCGTGATCGTCGACGATCACGGGATCTTCCGCGCCGGGCTCCGCGGGGCGCTCGGGCCCGTGATCCACGTCCTCGGCGAGGCGGCGACGGTCGAGGAGGCGGAAGCGGTGATCGACGCGGCGCGGCCCGACGTCGTCCTCCTCGACGTGCATCTGCCCGGCGGTCGCGGCGGGGGAGGCGCGGAGGTCATCCACCGGTGCTCCCGGCTCGGCGTCCCGTCCCGCTTCCTGGCCCTGAGCGTGTCCGACTCCGCGGAGGACGTCGTCGCCGTCATCCGCGCGGGCGCCCGCGGATACGTCACCAAGACCGTCTCCGGTCCGGAAATCACGGACGCCGTGCAGCGCATCGCCTCGGGCGACGCCGTGTTCTCGCCGCGACTCGCCGGGTTCGTCCTCGATGCGTTCGGGACGGCGTCGGTGGCCGTCGACGACGAGCTCGATCGCCTCTCCGCCCGTGAACTGGAAGTCATGCGCCTGATCGCCCGCGGCTACAGCTACAAGGAGACGGCGAAGGAGCTGTTCATCTCCGTCAAGACCGTCGAGACGCATGTGTCCGCGGTCCTGCGGAAACTGCAGCTGTCCTCCCGGTATGAACTCACGCGCTGGGCCACGGAGCGCAGGCTGCTCTGACCTGCCCGCCCTCCGCGTGCCCGGGCGGAGGCCCCGTCAGCGGACCGAGCCCAGGAACTCCTGCAGCCGGCGTACGCCGGTCGCGAGGTCCTCGTCGCCCAGGGCGTAGGACAGCCGCAGGAAGCCGCTGGGACCGAAGGCCTCCCCGGGCACGACGGCCACCTCCACCTTCTCGAGGATCAGCGCGGCGAGTTCGGCCGACGTCGCGGGGGTGGCGCCGTCGATGTTCCTGCCGAGCAGGGCGCGGACATCCGCATAGGCGTAGAAGGCCCCGTGGGGGGTGGGGCATTCGACGCCCTCGATCGCGTTGAGCCCCGAGACCATGGCGCGGCGGCGCCGGTCGAACGCCACCTTCATCTCCTCGACCGCCGTCAGTGGACCCGCGACGGCCGCGAGGGCGGCCATCTGCGACACGTTGGAGACGTTCGACGTCGCATGGGACTGCAGGTTGGTGGCGGCCTTCACGAGATCGTTGGGGCCGATCATCCAGCCCACGCGCCACCCCGTCATGGCGTACGTCTTCGCGACGCCGTTGAGGACCACCACCTTGTCGCCGAGGGCCGGGGCCGCCGTCGCGATCGAGGTGAACCGGACGTCGTCGTACGTCAGGTGCTCGTAGATCTCGTCGGTGACCACCCACAGGCCGCGCGCCGCAGCCCACTCGCCGATCTCCCGCACGGCGTCCGGGCCGTAGACCGCCCCGGTGGGGTTGGACGGCGAGACGAAGAGGAGCACCTTGGTGCGCGGGGTCAGGGCGGCGGCCAGCTGGTCCACCGTCACCAGGTAGCCCTGCTCCGGTCCGGCGAACACCTCGACCGGTACCCCGCCGGCCAGGCGGATGGCCTCCGGATAGGTGGTCCAGAACGGGCTGGGAACGAGCACCTCGTCCCCGGGATCGAGGAGCGCGGCGAAGGATTCGTACACGGCCTGCTTGCCGCCGTTCGTCACCAGCACCTGGGAGGGGTCGACGCCGTAGCCGGAGTCACGCAGGGTCTTGGCGGCGATGGCCTGCTTGAGTTCTGGCAGGCCGCCGGCGGGGGAGTAGCGGTGGAACCGCGGCTGGCGCGCCGCCTCGATCGCGGCCTCGACGATGTAGTCCGGCGTGGGGAAGTCCGGCTCGCCCGCACCGAAACCGATGACGGGTCGTCCGGCCGCCTTCAGAGCCTTCGCCTTGGCGTCCACGGCCAGTGTCGCGGACTCCGCGATCGAGCCGATCCGCCGGGAGACCCGGGGGAGTGCTGCGCGGGTGGAATCGTCGGTCATCGCGTTCATCGGGTCCCGTTCCATGAGGGGCAAGTGTCTCGTCCAAGCTTAGGCGCTGGCCCGTGTCCGGGCCCGACGACGAGCACGGGGATGCGCCGCCGGGTCCGTCCACGATGCCCCGCCGGGCCCGCGCACGACCCGGCCGCGTGTCCGTGCGGGCGGGGCCCGGCAGTCCCGCTCAGGTCACCGGTTCGACGTTCCGGCGGTGAGTGCGTAGACTTGTTCCTCGGTGTTGAAACACCATGATGGTTCGTGCCCTCCCGGGCCGTCCGGAGTGGAGCAGTACCTGTTCAAGACCAAAGGGTAGTGGCGCAATTGGTAGCGCAGCGGTCTCCAAAACCGCAGGTTGCAGGTTCGAGTCCTGTCTGCCCTGCGCGTGGCCTTCGCGGATAGACGGCGAAGGCACGGCAGAAACAGATCACGAAGTCCCGCCGCAGGCATCGGTTCCGCCCGACGGTAAACATGATCAGCTGGGCGCGCCATTGGTGGTCCGGTTGGACCACCACACAGATTGATGAGGTTGACGGTGACCGATACGGCTGCGAGCAGCTCCAAGGGAAGCCCATCCGAGAAAGAGGCTCCCCGGCGCGGGTTCTTCGGACGCATCATGCTGTTCATCCGCCAGGTCTTCGCGGAGCTCGGGAAGGTCGTCACGCCGACCCGCCGGGAACTGGTCCGATTCACCATCACCGTCCTCGTCTTCGTGATCATCATGATGCTCATCGTGACGGGACTGGACCTCCTGTTCGGCGCCGGCGCGCTGTGGGTGTTCGGCGGCAGCTGACGCTGTCCCGGGGAACCCCCGACGGCGCACCGCAGTCGGAGCGGGTGCAGGAAAGCAGAACAACCTTCGAAGAATGTCAGAAAGCAGGCGGCTAGGTGTCCGAGCAAGAACTCGAACAGCAGATCACTCCCGAAGATGGTCTGGAGAACGAGGAGTACGGGACGGAGGCGGAGGTGGACTCCACCGACGTGCCTGCTGACGGCTCCGACGCGGTCGACGGCTCCACCGACTCCGACATCGAGGCCACGGCCGTCGACGCCGTCGACGAGGCCGCCGCCTCCGACGCCGATACCGATGTCGACACAGATGGCGCGGACGCCTCCGAGCAGACCGACGCGGACGGCTCGGAGCCGACCGACGAGGTTGCCGAGGAAGCTCCCGCCGAAGACCCCGTGGCCGCCTTCAAGGCGAAGCTCCGCCGCCAGGAGGGCGACTGGTTCGTCATCCACTCCTACGCCGGCTACGAGAACCGCGTGAAGGCGAACCTCGAGACCCGCATCCAGACGCTGGACATGGAAGATTACATCTTCGAGATCCAGGTCCCGATGGAAGAGGTCGTCGAGATCAAGAACACCACGCGGAAGATCGTGAACCGCGTGCGCATCCCGGGCTACGTACTGGTCCGCATGGAACTGACCGACGAGTCGTGGGGCGCCGTGCGCCACACTCCGGGCGTCACCGGCTTCGTGGGCAACGCCCACAACCCGGTCCCGCTGAGCCTCTCCGAGGTCTTCTCGATGCTCGAGCACACCATCGTCCACACCGATGCGGTGTCCGGGAAGCCCGTCCAGCCGCAGTTCACCCCGGCGACGGTCAACTTCGAGGTCGGGGAATCCGTCACCGTCAACGAGGGCCCCTTCGAGACGCTCCCGGCGACGATCTCCGAGATCAAGCACGAGTCGCAGCAGCTGGTCGTTCTCGTGTCGATCTTCGAGCGCGAGACCCCGGTCACGCTCTCCTACAACCAGGTCACCAAGATCCAGTAAAGCTTCGGTGCCCCCGGCGTGCTTGGCCGGGAGCACCGTCAGGCCGTCACGCCATGACGGCCACCACCCCGCAGGACGCTCCTGTCCCGCGGGAACGCAATGCAAGAGAAGGACCCTTTCATGGCCCCCAAGAAAAAGGTCACCGGCCTCATCAAGCTGCAGATCAATGCAGGCGCCGCCAACCCGGCTCCTCCCATCGGTCCCGCGCTTGGCCAGCACGGTGTCAACATCATGGAATTCTGCAAGGCATACAACGCCGCCACGGAATCCCAGCGCGGCAACGTCATCCCCGTGGAGATCACGGTGTACGAGGACCGCTCGTTCACCTTCGTCACGAAGACCCCGCCGGCAGCCGAGCTGATCAAGAAGGCAGCCGGCGTCGCCAAGGGCTCGGGCACACCCCACACGGTCAAGGTCGCCAAGCTGACCAACGCCCAGGTCGAGGAGATCGCCACCATGAAGATGGAAGACCTCAACGCCAACGACGTCCAGGCAGCCGCGAAGATCATCGCCGGCACCGCCCGCTCCATGGGCATCACGGTCGAGGGCTGACCGACCCACCCCCGCCCGGTCCGGCGTCGTCGGACAGGGCACACCACCATTTTCACGGCACGACGACGACGCTCCCGCGGACGTCGTCGTGAGTGGCAGGGCCGAGCGCGGTCCGCAGACCACGACTGCATAAGGAGAACAAGCAGATGGCACAGCGCAGCAAAGCATACAAGGGAGCTGCCGCGAAGATCGAGGCGGACAAGCAGTACGCCCCCCTCGAAGCGGTAGCCCTGGCGAAGGACACCAACCCTTCGACGTTCGACGCCACGGTGGAGGTGTCCTTCCGTCTCGGAGTGGACCCCCGCAAGGCGGACCAGATGGTCCGCGGCACCGTGAACCTCCCGCACGGCACCGGCAAGACCGCCCGCGTCCTGGTCTTCGCGACCGGCGAGAAGGCCGAGGCTGCCATTGCGGCCGGCGCCGACTTCGTCGGCTCCGACGACATGATCGAGAAGGTCTCTGGCGGCTGGACCGACTTCGACGCGGCCGTTGCCACCCCTGACCTCATGGGCAAGGTGGGACGCCTCGGGAAGATCCTCGGCCCCCGCAACCTGATGCCGAACCCGAAGACCGGTACGGTCACCGCCGACGTCGCGAAGGCCGTCACCGACATCAAGGGTGGCAAGATCGACTTCCGCGTCGACAAGCACTCGAACCTGCACTTCATCATCGGCAAGGTGTCCTTCGACGAGCAGAAGCTGGGCGAGAACTACGCCGCGGCGCTCGAGGAGATCCTCCGCCTGAAGCCCTCCGCATCGAAGGGCCGCTACATCCAGAAGGCGACAGTCTCGACCACCTTCGGTCCGGGCATCTCGGTCGACCCGAGCGTCACCAAGGTCTTCACCGTCTAGGTGTCGCTCCCTGAAGAAGCCCCGCGGCGTCGGCCGCGGGGCTTCTTCGTGTCCGGGGCGTGCTGACGAGGAGCCGACCCTCGGGCCCCCTGCTTCGGCCACGCGACGAACTCGCGGGAGGTGGTTCCGCCAGTCGATTTGGAGAGGTTCCCGACGTCACGTAGTCTTGAAGGACCAAAGACCGTCGGTCGATCCACCTCCGCTTCCCCACCGCGCGTATGCGGCGAGGAAGAAGGATCAGGATTCGAAAGTTCCCGCAAGGGACGGCCTACGCAGGTGAACGAAGCTCCTCTCCACGGACCTGGTCCGTGTCGAGCAAAGCCCCGTGCATCTGCGCGGGGCGTTTTTTATGGGAGCTGGAAAGCCGGCGCATATTCCCCCGGAAGGAGGGTTATGGCAACGCCAACAAAGGTTTCTGCAGTGGATGAGATCACCACCGATTTCAAGGATTCCACCGCCGCTGTCCTGACCGAATACCGCGGGCTCACCGTTGCTCAGCTGAAGGACCTGCGTCGTGCACTCGGCACCGACAACAAGTTCTCCGTCGTCAAGAACACCCTGACCGGCATCGCGGCGAAGGAGGCGGGCATCGACGCGTTCGACGGCCAGCTCTCCGGACCCACCGCGATCGCCTTCATCAAGGGTGACGCCGTCGCTGCAGCCAAGAGCCTCACGGATTTCGCGAAAGCCAACCCGAAGCTCGTCATCAAGACCGGAATCTTCGAGGGCAAGGCTCTGAACGCCTCCGAGGTCATCGCCCTGGCGGCCCTCGAGTCCCGTGAACTCCAGCTCGCCCGGGTGGCAGGTGTCCTCAAGGCACCGATGTCCGCTCTGGCACGCACCGTCGACGCCCTGCGCGTCAAGCTCGAGGAGGGAAGCGACGCTGCACCCGCAGCCGATGCCGACGCTCCTGCTGCAACCGAGGAAGCCGCTGCCCCCGCAGAAGCTCCCGCGGAGGCTCCCGTCGAGGAAGCCGCAGCACCCGAAGCGAACTAGTTTCCCTTCGCCCACACACTGAAGGTGCACTGCACCACTAAAGGAAGGACGCCTCCCATGGCGAAGCTCACCAACGAAGAGCTCATCGAAGCTTTCAAGGAACTGTCCATCATCGAACTCTCGGACTTCGTGAAGCTGTTCGAGGAGACCTTCGATGTCACCGCTGCAGCCGTTGCGGTCGCTGGCCCCGCCGGTGGCGGCGCCGAGGCCGAGGCCGAGGAGCAGACTGCGTTCGACGTCGTCCTCGAGTCCGCCGGCGACAAGAAGATCGCAGTGATCAAGGAAGTCCGCGCGCTCACCTCGCTGGGCCTGAAGGAAGCCAAGGACGTCGTCGACAGCGCGCCCAAGGCCGTCCTCGAAGGCGCCACGAAGGAAGCAGCAGAGAAGGCCAAGGAGGCCCTCGAGGCCGCCGGCGCCACCGTTACCCTCAAGTAACATCCCGGCCGGCCCACGCCGGCCTGCTGCACCACGAAAGAGCCCCGCTTCGCAGGAAGCGGGGCTCTTCTCGTTCGCCCTGGAGGGCCGGGGAAGCTCAGCGCCAGAGGAGCAGGGCCTCGCCCTGGCCGCCGCCGCCGCAGAGGCTGACGGCGGTTCGTCCCGTCCCACGACGGGCGAGCTCCATGGCCGCGTGCAGGGCCAGCCGGGCCCCCGATGCGCCGATGGGATGCCCGAGGGCGATGGCCCCGCCATGGATGTTGCACTGCTCGAGCGGGTAGTCGAGGTCCTTGAGCGACTGCACGGCGACCGACCCGAAGGCCTCGTTGATCTCGATGAAGTCCAGGTCCGCCGCGGACCAGCCGGCGCGGTCGAGGGCCTGCCGGATGGCGGCCGCGGGCTGCGAGTGGAGCGTGTTGTCCGGTCCCGCGACCTGGCCGGGGCGGCCGACGACGGCGAGCACCGGGAGTCCGTGCTCCTCGGCATACGCTCGGGTGGTGACGACGAGCGCGGCGGCGCCGTCGGACAGCGGGGAGGAGTTGCCCGCCGTGATCGCGCCGTCCGGGTTGAACGCCGGCCGGAGCTTCGCGAGGGACTCCACGGTCGTCGTGGGGCGGATGCCCTCGTCGGAGGTGAGGACGACGTCGTCGCCCCTGCGCTGCCGGACCGTCACCGGGACGATCTCCTCCGCGAGGACCCCGCTGTCCGTCGCGGCAGCGGCCCGCTGATGGGATGCCGCGGCCACGCCGTCCTGGGCCGTGCGGTCGATCTCGAGCCGCACGTTCCCACGCTCGGTCGAGGCTCCCATGGACTCGTCGTCGAACGCATCGGTCAGCCCGTCGTGCGCCACGGAGTCGAGGGCCTGGAGGGACCCGTAGGTCCACCCCTGGCGGGACCCGGGGAGCAGGTGCGGACCACGCGTCATGGACTCCTGCCCGCCGGCGACGACGACGCGCGCCTCGCCGCTGCGGATCAGCCGGGCGGCGTCGATCACGGCGGTGAGGCCCGAGAGGCACACCTTGTTGAGGGTGACGGCCGGGACGTTCCAGGGGATGCCGGCCTTGACGGCCGACTGGCGTGCGGGGTTCTGTCCGCATCCGGCCTGGACCACGTGGCCCATGATCACGGCGTCCACGGCGGAGGGGTCGACCCCGGCCCGCTCCAGCGCACCGGCGATGGCACGGGCGCCGAGGTCCACGGCGGTGAAGGATGCGAGCTGCCCGTTGAGGCGCCCGAGGGGTGTGCGGGCTCCGCCGACGAGCACGACGTCGTCGGGGGTTGGCGTGGGTGTCGCCATGGCGAGACTCTCTTTCGTCGTTGAAATGGTGCCGCTACCAGATTAGGCCCTGGCCCTGCCGCCCCCGACCGCTTCAGGCGCGCGGCCCCGGGCCGTCCGCACCCTGCGGGTAGAGCAGCGGGAGCTGGAGGGTGAGCCAGGGGCTGAACGCCCAGGGAGTCGCCGTCACGGCGTGCACCAGACCGGCGGGCTCAACCCACTGGAAGTCCATGACCTCCTCGGGCAGCGGAGCGACCGCGCTGTCGGCGACGGCGGTGTAGACGGGGCAGATCTCGTTCTCGACGATCCCCCCGGCGTCCACGGCCCGGTAGCGGAAGTCGGGCAGTGCCGCACGGACGTCCGTGACGGTGAAGCCGAGCTCCTGGGCGGCCCGTCGGTGGACGGCGTCCTCGAAGCCCTCGCCGGGCGCGGGATGCCCGCAGAAGGAGTTGGTCCACACGCCGGGCCAGGCCTTCTTGCCGAGCGCGCGCCGCGTCACGAGGATTCGACCCTCGCGGTCGAACACGTGGGTCGAGAAGGCCAGGTGGAGCGGCGTGTCGAGCGTGTGGACGGTCGCCTTCGCCTGCGTCCCGAGCGGCGTGCCGTCCTCCGCCAGCAGCACGACGAGTTCGGCGTCCCCGTGCGCCTCGCCTGCCGCGCCGTCCTGGATGGTTCCTGTCTCGCTCGCCATGGTGGCTCTCTTTTCGCTGGTTGTCGGCGCGCCCCGCGGGGCCCGGCGTCGCCGTGGGCCCGGGGCGCCGTCATCCGCCTCCGTGTCGTCAACGGCGCACTTTCCGTTGTTTACTTTACCTATGGACATGGACACTCTGCTGGTCGAGCCCGCCGGGCTGGAGCAGGTCGAGGACGCGCTGGGGCGGTTCTTCGAGGAGTCCAAGAACCGCGCCGCGAAGATCGGTCCCGGGTACCACGCCCTGTGGGAGACCCTGGAGCGCTGCACCACGGGCGGCAAGCGCTTCCGGCCCCGCCTGGTGATGTCCGCCTACCAGATGCTCGGGGGCAGCGACCTCGACAACGCGGCCGAACTCGGGGCGGCGTTCGAGCTCCTCCACACGGCACTGATCGTGCACGACGACGTCATCGACCGCGACTTCGTGCGCCGGGGTATCCCGAACGTGTCCGGACGCTACCGCAGCGTGGCCGAGGCCGCCGGCCTGTCCCCGGACGGTGCGCGCCACGTCGGGCTCTCCGCGGGCGTCATCGCCGGCGACCTCGCCCTGTCCAACGCATACCGCCTGCTCGAGCGGGTCGCCGCCGCGCCCGCCACGCGCCGCCGGCTGGGCGACATCCTCGACGAAGCGGTGTTCGCGTCCGCGGCGGGGGAGTTCCTCGACGTCGAGACCTCCCTCAGCGCCGTCATGCCCCCACTCGACGACATCGTCCAGATGGCGCGCCTCAAGACGTCGGTGTACTCCTTCGAGGGACCGCTCCAGGCGGGCGCGGTCCTCGCGGGCGCCGAGGACGACGTGGTCGAACGGCTCGGGGACTTCGGGCGCGACGCCGGGATCGCGTACCAGATCGCCGACGACCTGCTCGGCGTCTTCGGCAGCGAGACACGCACGGGGAAGACCAACTGGGGGGACCTGCGGGAGGGCAAGCGCACGGCGCTGCTGTCCTACGTGTCCGCCCGCCCCGAGTGGGAGAGCATCTCCTCGCTCGTCGGCAGCCCCGGCATGTCGGCGTCCGACGCCGACGTCGTCCGGCGCGTCCTCGTCGACAGCGGGGCGAAGGACTACTCCGCGGATCTCGCCGCCCAGTACGCCTCGCGTGCCCGCGCGCACCTCGACTCGGACGCGGTGCCCTCCGCACTGCGGGCCGCGCTCGAACCCGTGGTGACGGCCGTCGTGGACAGGGTGCGCTGAGTGGGTGTCGACGCTTCGCTCGCGCGCTACACCGATGCCGCGCTGAAGACCTCCGCCGAGGTCATCCGCTGCTACTCGACGTCCTTCGGCCTCGCCTCGCGGATCCTCGACCGCACCACGCGCAGCTCCATCGAGGCCGTGTACGCCCTCGTGCGGGTGGCGGACGAGATCGTCGACGGCGCCGCGGCCGGGGCGGGCCTCCCCGACGCGGACGTGGAGCGCCTGCTCGACGACCTCGAGCGGGACACGGAGACGGCGATGGCCACCGGTTACAGCGCCAACCTCGTGGTCCACGCGTTCGCGGTCACGGCGCGGAGCACCGGGATCGGCGTCGAGCTCACCCGGCCCTTCTTCGCCTCCATGCGCGCCGACATCACCCGGCACGAACACACCCAGGAGTCCTTCGACCTGTACGTGTACGGCTCGGCGGAGGTCGTGGGGCTGATGTGCCTGAAGGCGTTCCTCGTCGGCCGGGCCGTTCCGCCCGAGGAGGACGCCGTACTCGTGGACGGCGCACGGCACCTGGGTGCGGCCTTCCAGAAGATCAACTTCCTGCGTGACCTCGCCGAGGACTTCACCACCTTGGGCCGCAGCTACTTCCCCGGCGTCCGGCCCGGCAACTTCACCGAGGCCGACAAGAACCGGCTCCTGGACGACATCGACGAGGACCTGAGGATCTCGGCTGCCGCACTCCCGGGGTTGCCCCCGACGCCGCGCCGCGCCGTCGCCCTCGCGCAGGGCCTGTTCACGGACCTCGCGGCACGCCTCCGGCGCACACCCGCCGACGAGCTCCTCCAGGCGCGGATCCGGGTGCCCAACCCGGTGAAGCTCCGCATCATGGCGAAAGCCTTCACCGGTCGCGCGGTGCCGGAACCTGCCGCGCAGGAGAGGACGGCATGACCGCACAGCAGGGCAGGAGCGCACGCGTGGGGGCGAAGGACGTCGTCGTGATCGGCGGCGGGATCGGCGGACTGGCGACGTCGGCCCTGCTGGCCCGGGAGGGCCACCGCGTCACCCTGCTGGAGAAGCGGGACGCGGTCGGCGGCCGCGCCGGCTCCTGGGAGCAGGACGGGTTCCGCTTCGACACGGGCCCGTCCTGGTACCTGATGCCCGAGGTGATCGACCATTTCTTCAGGCTGATGGGGACGAGCGCCGCCGAGCAGCTCGAGCTGGTGAAACTCGATCCCGGGTACCGCGTCATCTTCGAGCAGGGCCTCGACACCGTGGACGTCCCCGCCGACCGCGAAGCCGTCACCAAGCTCTTCGAGTCGCTGGAGGCAGGGGCCGGTGAGCAGCTCTCGACGTACCTCGACTCCGCCGAGGACGCCTACGAGATGGCGAAGAAGCGCTTCCTCTACTCGACGTTCCAGTCCTTCCTCCCGTTCCTCCGGCCCGACGTCCTGAAGCGCCTGCCCCGCATCGGTGCACTCCTCGCGCAGCCGCTGCAGTCGTTCGTCGAGAAGCGGTTCAAGGATCCCCGCATCCAGCAGATCCTCGGGTACCCGGCCGTCTTCCTCGGCAGCTCGCCCTTCGAGGCGCCGAGCATGTACCACCTGATGAGCCACCTGGACCTCGACGACGGCGTGCTGTACCCGATGGGCGGCTTCACGACCCTCATCGGGGCGATGCGCCGCGTCGCGGAGGCCGCGGGCGTCGAGATCCGCACCGGGGCCGACGTCGTCGCGATCGACACGGACCCGCGTACGCCCGGCCGGTCGCCGCTGGACCGTCAGGCCGCGACGGTGCGGGCGGTCACGTACCGCACCGCCGGGACGACGGCGTCGATCGCCGCGGACATCGTCGTCTCCGCAGCGGACCTGCACCACACCGAGACGACCCTCCTGCCGGCGGAGCTCCGGACCTACCCCGAGAAGTACTGGCAGAAGCGCGTCCCCGGGCCGAGCGCGCTGCTCCTCTACCTGGGCGTGCGCGGCACCCTCCCGCAGCTGGAACACCACACGCTGCTGTTCAGCACCGACTGGCGGGACAACTTCGGGCGGATCTTCGGCAAGGAGACCTCGGTCCCCTCGCCGGCGTCGCTCTACGTCTGCCGTCCCAGCGCGACGGACGACTCCGTGGCGCCCGAGGGCCACGAGAACGTGTTCGTGCTCGTGCCCATCCCGGCGGACGTGGGGATCGGCAAGGGCGGGCTGGAGCGCGCGGGAGACCCGCGTGTGGAGGACCTCGCCGACGCCGTCATCGGCCAGATCTCCGAGTGGGCGGGCATCCCCGATCTCGCGGAGCGCATCGTCGTCCGTCGCAGCTACGGTCCGCAGGACTTCGCCGAGGACCTCAACGCCTGGCGGGGGACGTCCCTCGGGCCGGCGCACATCCTGAAGCAGAGTGCCTTCTTCCGCGGCTCGAACCGCAGCGCGAAGGTTCGGAACCTGTTCTACGCAGGCAGCTCCACCGTGCCGGGCATCGGCATCCCGATGTGCCTGATCAGCGCCGAACTGATCGTCAAGCGCCTGCGCGGGGACGTGAGCACGGGCCCCCTGGCGGAGCCCGCCGTGGGCTGACCGGACGGCGCGGGCCGGACGCCGTCGCCCCGACTTCCCGGGGGCGGACCCGGTGGGCTCGACGGCGGGTGAGCTTGACGGATACGGGGCAGAGGGGCTATTGGACTTTGTGCTGTCCGTGCCGTAAGGTAGGTCTTTGCGTCTTCCCTCTAACCTCAGCCTTCATATAGCGGTGGGCTTTGCTCTGCTCTCGTCGTTGAACCTGGCCACACGGTTGGGACGGATGGAAGCAGACTCGGGTGAGCACTGAGATCCCCGCAGCATCCTGCGGTGGCGGTGCAGAGGCGAAAGCGCTGACAAGCCTTACGGTCTGTGGAAGGATCCCTCTTGGTCGCCCCGAGCACCTCTAATAATGCAACCGCTACCAGCCAGGTCGACGCCGACGGCGCCGCCCCCCGGCTCTCATTCGCAAAGATTCACGAACCGCTTGACGTTCCCAATCTCCTCGCGCTCCAGACGGACAGCTTCGACTGGCTCGTCGGCAACGAGCGCTGGAAGGCCCGTGTAGAGGAAGCGCTGGAGAAAGGGCTGCAGGGCCTCGCCACCACGTCCGGCCTCGCGGACATCTTCGAGGAGATCTCCCCGATCGAGGACTTCCAGGGCACCATGTCCCTGAGCTTCTCCGAGCCCGAGTTCGCCGACCCCAAGTACACGATGGCCGAGTGCAAGGATCGCGACGCGACCTACTCCGCCCCGCTGTACGTCAAGGCCGAGTTCATGAACAACAACACGGGCGAGATCAAGCAGCAGACCGTGTTCATGGGTGACTTCCCCCTCATGACCGACAAGGGCACCTTCGTCATCAACGGCACCGAGCGTGTCGTCGTGTCGCAGCTCGTCCGTTCGCCGGGCGCCTACTTCGAGCGCACCGCGGACAAGACCAGCGACAAGGACATCTTCAGCGCGAAGATCATCCCCTCGCGCGGTGCCTGGTTCGAGCTCGAGATCGACAAGCGCGACCAGGTCGGCGTCCGCCTCGACCGCAAGCGCAAGCAGTCCGTCACCGTTCTCCTCAAGGCGCTCGGCTGGACCGAGGGCCAGATCCTCGAGGAGTTCGGCCAGTACGACTCCATCCGCGCCACCATGGAGAAGGACGCCACGGAGACCCGCGAGGACGCCCTCCTGGACATCTACCGCAAGCTGCGCCCGGGGGAGCCCCCCACGGTCGAGGCTGCCCAGACCCTCCTGGACAACCTGTACTTCAACCCCAAGCGCTACGACCTCGCGAAGGTCGGCCGGTACAAGATCAACCGGAAGCTCGGGATCGACAAGGACCTCACGGATTCCGACGCGTCGGTGCTGAACATCGACGACATCGTCGCGATGATCAAGTTCCTGGTCGCGCTGCACGCCGGCGAGAAGACCCTCGCGGGCAAGCGCGACGGCGGGGAGGTCGAACTCCGCGTCGAGGTCGACGACATCGACCACTTCGGCAACCGTCGTATCCGTGCGGTGGGCGAGCTCATCGAGAACCAGGTCCGCACCGGCCTGTCCCGCATGGAGCGCGTCGTCCGCGAGCGGATGACCACGCAGGACGTCGAGGCGATCACGCCGCAGACCCTGATCAACATCCGTCCCGTCGTCGCCGCGATCAAGGAGTTCTTCGGAACCTCCCAGCTCTCGCAGTTCATGGACCAGAACAACCCCCTCGCCGGCCTGACGCACAAGCGTCGCCTCTCCGCGCTGGGCCCCGGTGGTCTGTCCCGTGACCGTGCGGGCATGGAAGTCCGAGACGTCCACCCCTCGCACTACGGACGCATGTGCCCGATCGAGACCCCTGAAGGCCCGAACATCGGCCTCATCGGTTCGCTCGCCTCGTACGGCCGGATCAACGCGTTCGGCTTCATCGAGACCCCGTACCGCAAGGTCGTCGACGGCCTCGTCACCGAGCAGATCGACTACCTGACCGCGGACGACGAGGTGGAGCGCCTCATCGCCCAGGCGAACGCCCCCCTCGCCGCGGACAACACGTTCGTCGAGGACATGGTCCTCGTGCGGACCCGCGGTGGTTCCGGCGAGCCCGTGCTCGTCGAGCCCGGCGAGGTCGAGTACATGGACGTCTCCCCGCGCCAGATGGTGTCCGTCGCGACCGCGATGATCCCGTTCCTGGAGCACGACGACGCCAACCGCGCCCTCATGGGTGCGAACATGCAGCGCCAGGCCGTCCCCCTCCTCCGTTCCGAGCGTCCCCTCGTGGGCACCGGCATGGAGAAGAACGCTGCCGTCGACGCCGGTGACGCGGTCACCGCGACGAAGGCCGGCGTCGTCAAGGAGGTGTCGGCCGATCTGGTCAGCATCCTCAACGACGACGGCACCGAGACGAACTACCCGATCATGAAGTTCGCCCGCTCCAACCAGGGCAACGCGTACAACCAGCGCGTCCTGGTCGCCGAGGGCGACCGCGTCGAGTACAACACGATCATCGCCGACGGTCCCTCCACGGACCAGGGTGAGCTCGCGCTCGGCAAGAACATGCTCGTCGCGTTCATGTCCTGGGAGGGTCACAACTTCGAGGACGCGATCATCCTGTCGCAGCGCATCGTCTCCGACGACGTCCTGACGTCCATCCACATCGAGGAGCACGAAGTCGATGCCCGCGACACCAAACTCGGTGCCGAGGAGATCACGCGTGACATCCCGAACGTCTCCGAGGAGGTCCTCGGGGCCCTCGACGAGCGCGGCATCATCCACATCGGTGCCGAGGTCGAGGCCGGGGACATCCTCGTCGGCCGTGTCACCCCCAAGGGCGAGACGGAACTGACCCCCGAGGAGCGCCTGCTGCGCGCGATCTTCGGCGAGAAGAGCCGCGAGGTCCGTGACACCTCCCTGAAGGTCCCCCACGGCGAGTCCGGCACGGTCATCGGCGTGCGCATCTTCGACCGCGACAACGACGACGAGCTGCCCCCGGGCGTCAACCAGCTGGTCCGCGTGTACGTGGCGCAGAAGCGCAAGATCACCGACGGTGACAAGCTCGCGGGCCGTCACGGCAACAAGGGTGTCATCTCCAAGATCCTGCCGATCGAGGACATGCCGTTCCTGGAGGACGGCACGCCCGTCGACATCGTCCTGAACCCGCTGGGTGTCCCGGGCCGCATGAACGTGGGACAGGTTCTCGAGATCCACCTCGGCTGGGCAGCCAAGCAGGGCTGGAAGATCGAGGGCGAGCCCGAATGGCTGAAGAACCTCCCCAACCTTCCCCGGGAGATCTCCTCGACCACCGTCGCGACCCCCGTGTTCGACGGCGCCACCGAGGACGAGATCGTGGGCCTGCTCGGTTCGACGAACGTCACCCGCGACGGACAGCGCCTCATCGGCGAATCCGGCAAGGCGCGGCTGTTCGACGGCCGCTCCGGCGAGCCGTTCCCGGACCCGATCTCGGTCGGCTACATGTACATCCTGAAGCTCCACCACCTGGTGGACGACAAGATCCACGCGCGCTCCACGGGCCCGTACTCGATGATCACGCAGCAGCCGCTGGGTGGTAAGGCGCAGTTCGGCGGCCAGCGCTTCGGTGAGATGGAAGTCTGGGCCCTCGAGGCCTACGGCGCGGCGTACACGCTGCAGGAACTCCTGACCATCAAGTCGGACGACATCCACGGACGCGTCAAGGTGTACGAGGCCATCGTCAAGGGCGAGAACATCCCCGAGCCGGGTGTCCCCGAGTCCTTCAAGGTCCTGATCAAGGAAATGCAGTCGCTGTGCCTGAACGTGGAAGTCCTCTCCACCGACGGCACGACGATCGAGATGCGTGACTCGGATGAAGAAGTCTTCCGGGCCGCGGAGGAGCTGGGCATCGACCTGTCACGGGCCGAGCCGAGTTCTGTCGAAGAGGTTTAGGCGCCGAACCGGTGTTCGAACGCGGCCAACGAAATTTCTGCGGCCGCGGGCGGCCTTGAAATATTAAAGGCCGCTTCCTCGAACACCGGCCCGGCCCGGCGAGGTGGAAGACCCCGCCGGGCCGGGCACCCGGGCATCAGCCGGCACCTCATCGCCGCACCCCATAAGACTTCAAGAATTTAGAGAACAAAGAGAGAACAGGGACCCTATGTCCAGCGAATCCTCCTTCGGCCTCATGCGAATCGGACTTGCCACCGCGGACGAAATCCGCGGCTGGTCCTACGGCGAGGTCAAGAAGCCGGAAACCATCAACTACCGCACGCTCAAGCCCGAGAAGGACGGCCTCTTCTGCGAGAAGATCTTCGGCCCTTCCCGTGACTGGGAGTGCTACTGCGGCAAGTACAAGCGCGTGCGCTTCAAGGGCATCATCTGTGAGCGCTGCGGCGTCGAGGTGACGCGTGCCAAGGTGCGCCGCGAGCGCATGGGGCACATCGAGCTCGCCGCTCCCGTGACGCACATCTGGTACTTCAAGGGCGTTCCCTCGCGCCTCGGCTACCTCCTCGACCTGGCACCGAAGGACCTCGAGAAGGTCATCTACTTCGCCGCCTACATGATCACCTCGGTCGACGAGGAGAACCGCCACGCCGAGCTGCCGAACCTCCAGGCCGAGCACGACCTCGAGAAGAAGCAGATGACGGACCAGCGCGACGCGGACATCGCCGCGATCGCCAAGGACCTCGAGGACGAGCTCGCCCGCCTCGAGGGCGAGGGCGCCAAGGCCGCCGACAAGAAGAAGGCCCGGGACTCCGCCGACCGCCAGATGGCGAACGTCCGCAAGCGCGCCGACGCCGACATCGAGCGCCTGGTCCAGGTCTGGGAGCGGTTCAAGACCCTGAAGGTCGCCGACCTCGAGGGTGACGAAGGCCTGTACCGCGAACTGCGCGACCGCTACGGCCTGTACTTCGAGGGCTCCATGGGTGCCGAGGCGATCAAGAAGCGCCTCGAGAACTTCGACATGCAGGCCGAGGCCGAGCTGCTGCGCGACATCATCCAGAACGGCAAGGGGCAGCGGAAGACGCGAGCCCTGAAGCGCCTCAAGGTGGTCAACGCGTTCCTGACGACGACCAACAGCCCGCTGGGCATGGTCCTCGACGCCGTCCCGGTGATCCCGCCGGAACTGCGCCCGATGGTCCAGCTCGACGGCGGCCGTTTCGCGACGTCCGACCTCAACGACCTGTACCGCCGCGTCATCAACCGCAACAACCGTCTGAAGCGCCTGCTCGACCTCGGGGCTCCCGAGATCATCGTGAACAACGAGAAGCGCATGCTCCAGGAAGCGGTCGACTCGCTGTTCGACAACGGCCGGCGCGGCCGTCCGGTCACCGGACCGGGCAACCGTCCCCTGAAGTCCCTCTCGGACATGCTCAAGGGCAAGCAGGGTCGTTTCCGCCAGAACCTCCTCGGCAAGCGTGTCGACTACTCGGGCCGTTCGGTCATCGTCGTCGGCCCGCAGCTGAAGCTGCACCAGTGCGGTCTGCCCAAGCAGATGGCCCTGGAGCTGTTCAAGCCGTTCGTGATGAAGCGCCTGGTGGACCTCAACCACGCGCAGAACATCAAGAGCGCCAAGCGCATGGTCGAGCGGTACCGCCCCCAGGTCTGGGACGTCCTCGAAGAGATCATCACCGAGCACCCGGTGCTGCTCAACCGTGCACCGACCCTGCACCGGCTCGGCATCCAGGCGTTCGAGCCGCAGCTCGTCGAAGGCAAGGCACTCCAGCTCCACCCGCTGGTCTGCGGTGCGTTCAACGCGGACTTCGACGGCGACCAGATGGCAGTGCACCTGCCGCTGAGCCCCGAGGCCCAGGCCGAGGCGCGCATCCTGATGCTCTCCTCGAACAACATCCTGAAGCCGTCCGACGGCCGCCCGGTCACCCTGCCCTCGCAGGACATGATCATCGGTCTGCACCACCTCACCACCAAGCGTGAGGGAAGCGCCGGCGAAGGCCGGGTCTTCACGAGCATGGCCGAGGCCATCATGGCGTTCGACATGGGCTCGCTCCACCTCAACTCGGTGGTCCGGATCCGCGTCGACAACTTCGTGCCCAGCGCGGACATCGCCGCACCCGAGGGCTGGGAGCCGGGTACGCCCGCGCTCATCGAGACCTCGCTCGGACAGGTCCTGTTCAACGAGACGCTTCCCCTGGACTACCCCTGGGTGGACAAGGTCGCGGACAAGGGCCAGCTCTCGACGATCGTCAACGACCTCGCCGAGCGGTATCCGAAGGTCGTCACCGCGGCGACGCTGGACAACCTGAAGGACGCCGGTTTCTACTGGGCCACCCGTTCGGGTGTCACGGTCGCGATCTCCGACATCTCCGCGCCGATCAACAAGGCCGGCATCATGGAGGGCTACGAGACGCAGGCCGCCAAGGTGCAGTCGCAGTTCGACAAGGGGCTCATCGCCGACGAGGAGCGCCGCCAGGAGCTCATCGACATCTGGAACAAGGCCACCAACGAGGTCGCCGCATCCATGCGCACCGCGATGCCGAAGGACAACACCATCAACCGCATGGTGTCCTCCGGCGCACGAGGCAACTGGCTGCAGGTCCGCCAGATCGCCGGTATCCGTGGCCTGGTGGCCAACCCCAAGGGCGAGATCATCCCGCGTCCGATCAAGTCCTCGTACCGCGAGGGCCTGTCGGTCCTGGAGTACTTCATCGCCACGCACGGTGCCCGTAAGGGCCTGGCCGACACCGCCCTGCGTACCGCCAACTCGGGGTACCTGACCCGTCGCCTCGTCGACGTGTCGCAGGACGTCATCGTCCGCGAGGACGACTGCGGTACCGAGCGCGGGCTCAAGGTCACCATCGCCGTACCGAACGCGGACGGCGAGCTGGTCCTGCACGAGGAGGTCGAGAACTCGGCGTACGCACGTACGCTGGCCACCGACGTCCTCGACTCCAAGGGCAAGGTGCTCGCACCTGCGGGCTCCGACGTCGGTGACGTGCTCATCGGTGAACTCTTCGAGGCCGGCATCTCCGACATCAAGGTCCGCTCCGTACTCACCTGTGAGTCCAGTGTCGGAACCTGTGCCCTCTGCTACGGCCGCTCGCTCGCGACCGGCAAGACCGTGGACATCGGAGAGGCCGTCGGCATCATCGCCGCGCAGTCGATCGGTGAGCCAGGCACGCAGCTGACCATGCGTACGTTCCACACCGGTGGCGTCGCGTCGGCGGAGGACATCACCCAGGGTCTGCCCCGTATCCAGGAGCTCTTCGAGGCGCGTACCCCCAAGGGTGTCGCCCCGATCTCCGAGGTCGCAGGGCGCGTCACCATCGAGGATGCCGAGAAGCAGCTTCGCCTGGTGGTCACCCCCGACGACGGATCCGAGGAGATCGCGTACCCGGTCCTACGCCGTGCACGCCTCCTGGTGGCCGACGGCGAGCACGTCGAGGTCGGGCAGCAGCTCGTCTTCGGTGCGGTCGACCCGAAGCAGATCCTCAGGATCCTCGGCCCCCGCAAGGCCCAGGAATTCCTGGTCGACGAGGTCCAGCGCGTGTACCGCAGCCAGGGTGTGGGCATCCACGACAAGCACGTCGAGGTCATCGTCCGCCAGATGCTGCGCCGCGTCACCGTGATCGAGTCCGGCGAATCGGACCTGCTCCCCGGTGAGCTGGCCGAGCGTCGCCGCTTCGAGGACGAGAACCGCCGCGTGGTGTCCGAGGGCAAGAAGCCGGCCTCCGGCCGGCCCGAGCTCATGGGTATCACCAAGGCGTCGCTCGCCACCGAGTCGTGGCTGTCGGCCGCTTCCTTCCAGGAGACCACGCGTGTCCTCACGCAGGCCGCCATGGAAGGCAAGAGCGACCCGCTGCTCGGCCTCAAGGAGAACGTCATCATCGGTAAGCTCATCCCGGCCGGCACCGGCCTGGACCGCTACACGAAGGTCACGGTCGAACCCACCGAGGAAGCCAAGGCGAACCTCTTCACCGGTCCGAGCGCGTTCAGCGACTTCGACTACGCCGGTGTCGAGGGCGGCCTGAGCCCCGAGTTCCACGCGATCCCGCTGGACGACTACGACATGGGCAACAGCGACTTCCGCTGAAGCACGTAGCCCAGGAGGAAGGCCCCGGACCTGCGGTCCGGGGCCTTCCCTGTCCCCCCTACCATGCGGGGGAGGGGTGCGCGTACGGGGCACGTGGCAACTCTGGTAGAGTAGGTACCAATTGTTTGTGTGGCAGTGGATCGGCGTTGAGAAACGTATCTCCGTGTTGTACGTAAGTTGTACAGCGAATGCCACATTTTCGCACGCCTACAGTCGTTCTGCGGCAGCAAATCCGTCGGTGGTGCGCCAAACGACCGATCAACCCGACCTCTGGACGGCGCGGCCCTCACGGGCCGCCGTGACCGCTGGGTAGGGCGACACAGATCTCATCTTAGACATTACGGAGAACACGAAAGTGCCTACGATTAACCAGCTGGTCCGCAAGGGCCGGACACCTAAGGTCTCCAAGACCAAGGCGCCCGCACTGAAGGGCAGCCCCATGAAGCGCGGCGTCTGCACCCGCGTCTACACCACCACCCCGAAGAAGCCGAACTCGGCGCTCCGCAAGGTGGCCCGCGTGCGCCTCAACGGCGGCATCGAAGTCACCGCCTACATCCCCGGCGTCGGACACAACCTCCAGGAACACTCCATCGTGCTCGTGCGCGGCGGTCGTGTGAAGGACCTTCCGGGTGTCCGCTACAAGATCGTCCGCGGCGCACTGGACACCCAGGGCGTGAAGAACCGCAAGCAGGCTCGCAGCCGCTACGGCGCGAAGATGGAGAAGAAGTAATATGCCTCGTAAGGGCCCGGCCCCGAAGCGGCCGCTCGTTGTAGATCCCGTCTACGGTTCACCCCTGGTCACGCAGCTGATCAACAAGGTGCTCGTCGACGGCAAGAAGTCCACCGCAGAGCGCATCGTCTACGGCGCACTCGAGGGTGCCCGTGCCAAGTCCGGCGGCGACCCCGTCGCAGCGCTGAAGAAGGCCATGGACAACGTCAAGCCGACCCTCGAGGTCCGCTCCCGCCGCGTCGGCGGCGCGACCTACCAGGTCCCCGTCGAGGTCAAGCCCGGTCGTTCGACCGCGCTGGCCCTCCGCTGGCTGGTCGGGTACTCCAAGGCCCGTCGCGAGAAGACGATGACCGAGCGCCTGCAGAACGAGATCCTGGACGCGTCCAACGGTCTCGGCGCAGCGGTCAAGCGCCGCGAGGACACGCACAAGATGGCCGAGTCGAACAAGGCCTTCGCACACTACCGCTGGTAACAGCTCCGCCGGCCGGACCAACACCCCTTCGGGGGCGGTCCGGCTTGCGGCCCAGCAGAACTCCATTTTCGTATTAAGGGAGACACCGTGGCACAGGACGTGCTTACCGACCTCAACAAGGTCCGCAACATCGGCATCATGGCCCACATCGATGCCGGCAAGACCACTACTACCGAGCGCATCCTGTTCTACACGGGTGTCAACCACAAGATCGGTGAGACGCACGACGGTGCCTCCACCACCGACTGGATGGAACAGGAGAAGGAGCGCGGCATCACCATCACGTCCGCCGCGGTCACCTGCTTCTGGGAGAACAACCAGATCAACATCATCGACACCCCCGGGCACGTCGACTTCACGGTCGAGGTAGAGCGCTCGCTGCGCGTCCTCGACGGTGCCGTCGCCGTGTTCGACGGCAAGGAGGGCGTCGAGCCCCAGTCGGAGACGGTCTGGCGCCAGGCCGACAAGTACGAAGTGCCCCGCATCTGCTTCGTCAACAAGATGGACAAGCTGGGTGCCGACTTCTACTTCACGGTCGACACCATCATCAGCCGCCTGGGCGCCAAGCCCCTCGTGCTGCAGCTCCCGATCGGTGCCGAGAACGATTTCGTCGGTGTCGTCGACCTGCTCTACATGCGTGCCCTCGTGTGGCCCGGCGACTCCAAGGGTGACGTCACCATGGGTGCGAAGTACGAGATCCAGGAGATCCCGGCCGACCTCAAGGAGAAGGCCGAGGAGTACCGCGCGACCCTCGTCGAGACCGTCGCCGAGTCCTCCGACGAGCTGATGAACAAGTACCTCGAGGGCGAAGAGATCTCGATCGACGAGCTCAAGGCCGGCATCCGCAAGATGACGATCAACTCCGAGCTCTACCCGATCCTCTGCGGTTCCGCGTTCAAGAACCGCGGTGTGCAGCCGATGCTCGACGCCGTCATCGACTACCTGCCCTCGCCCCTCGACGTCCCCGCGATGATCGGCCACGATCCCCGCAACGAAGAGGTCGAGCTCACGCGCAAGCCGAGCACCGAGGAGCCCTTCTCGGCCCTCGCGTTCAAGGTCGCCACGCACCCGTTCTTCGGTCAGCTGACGTTCATCCGCGTGTACTCCGGCCATGTCTCGGCGGGCACCCAGCTGGTGAACTCGACGAAGAGCAAGAAGGAGCGCGTCGGGAAGCTGTTCCAGATGCACGCCAACAAGGAGATCCCCGTCGAGGAGGCCTCGGCAGGGCACATCTACGCGGCGATCGGCCTGAAGGACACCACCACCGGTGACACCCTCTGTGACTCGGCGAACCAGATCGTGCTCGAGTCCATGAGCTTCCCGGCACCGGTCATCTCGGTGGCCATCGAGCCCAAGACCAAGGGCGACCAGGAGAAGCTCTCCACGGCCATCCAGAAGCTCTCCGCCGAGGACCCCACGTTCCAGGTCTCCCTGAACGAGGACACCGGCCAGACGATCATCGCCGGAATGGGCGAGCTCCACTTGGACATCCTGGTGGACCGCATGCGCCGCGAGTTCCGCGTGGAGGCGAACGTGGGCAAGCCCCAGGTCGCCTACCGCGAGACCATCCGCAGCACGGTCGCCAAGCACGACTACACCCACAAGAAGCAGACGGGTGGGTCCGGCCAGTTCGCAAAGGTCCAGATCGCGATCGAGCCGATGGAGGTCGAGGAAGGCGTCCTGTACGCCTTCGACAACAAGGTCACCGGCGGCCGCGTGCCCCGCGAGTACATCCCGAGTGTCGACGCCGGCATCCAGGATGCACTGAACGACGGCGTGCTCGCCGGCTACCCGGTGGTCGGCATCAAGGCCACCCTGCTGGACGGCGCCTACCACGACGTCGACTCCTCGGAGATGGCGTTCAAGATCGCCGGCCGGATGGCCTTCAAGGAAGCCGCACGCATGGCGAAGCCCGTCCTGCTCGAACCGCTCATGGAGGTGGAGGTCCGCACCCCTGAGGAATACATGGGTGAAGTGATCGGCGACCTCAACTCCCGCCGCGGCCAGATGCAGTCCATGGAGGACGCCAGCGGCGTGAAGGTCATCACGGCGCACGTGCCCCTCTCGGGCATGTTCGGCTACATCGGTGACCTCCGGTCGAAGACCCAGGGCCGTGCGGTCTACTCCATGAAGTTCGACAGCTACTCCGAGGTCCCGAAGGCAGTCGCCGACGAGATCATCCAGAAGACGCGCGGCGAGTAGCCCCCTCCCGGCAACGGGATCCCGGGGGAGCGGGGCGGCCTGCCGACGGCCGGCCGCCCCGCCCCCTCTGCCGCTGGACCACCCGGTCCGACGGTGCAGAGCAATTTCATCAAAACCAAAAGCCCCCAGTAGACTTGCATGAGTTTCAGCCGCGACAAGCGTGGCTGGGAAGCAATTCTTCTCAAACGTTCTAGGAGGAACCCGTGGCGAAGGCAAAGTTCGAGCGGACTAAGCCGCACGTTAACATCGGCACCATTGGTCACGTCGACCATGGCAAGACCACGTTGACGGCTGCCATTTCCAAGGTGCTGTACGACAAGTACCCCACTCTCAACGAGCAGCGCGATTTCGCGTCGATCGACTCGGCTCCCGAGGAGAAGCAGCGCGGCATCACGATCAACATCTCGCACGTCGAGTACCAGACCGAGAAGCGCCACTACGCGCACGTCGACGCCCCCGGTCACGCTGACTACATCAAGAACATGATCACCGGTGCGGCCCAGATGGACGGGGCCATCCTCGTCGTCGCAGCCACCGATGGTCCGATGGCCCAGACCCGCGAGCACGTCCTGCTCGCCCGCCAGGTCGGCGTTCCCTACCTGCTCGTCGCGCTGAACAAGTCCGACATGGTCGACGACGAAGAGCTCCTCGACCTCGTGGAGATGGAAGTCCGTGAGCTGCTCAGCTCGCAGGGCTTCGACGGCGACGACGCCCCTGTCGTCCGCGTCTCCGGCCTCAAGGCCCTCGAAGGTGATCCCGAGTGGGTCAAGTCCGTCGAGGACCTCATGGAAGCCGTCGACAACAACGTCCCGGACCCCGTCCGCGACAAGGACAAGCCGTTCCTCATGCCTGTGGAGGACGTCTTCACGATCACCGGTCGTGGAACCGTCGTCACGGGCCGCGCCGAGCGCGGAACCCTCGCCATCAACTCCGAGGTCGAGATCGTCGGCATCCGTCCGGTCCAGAAGACCACGGTCACCGGTATCGAGATGTTCCACAAGCAGCTCGACGAGGCCTGGGCCGGCGAGAACTGTGGTCTGCTGCTCCGCGGTATCAAGCGCGAAGACGTAGAGCGTGGACAGGTCATCGTGAAGCCGGGTTCGATCACCCCGCACACCGACTTCGAGGCCAACGTCTACATCCTGGCCAAGGACGAGGGCGGGCGTCACAACCCGTTCTACTCGAACTACCGCCCGCAGTTCTACTTCCGCACCACGGACGTGACCGGCGTCATCACCCTCCCCGAGGGCACCGAGATGGTCATGCCGGGCGACAACACCGAGATGACCGTCGAGCTCATCCAGCCCATCGCCATGGAGGACGGCCTCGGCTTCGCAATCCGCGAAGGCGGCCGCACCGTGGGTTCGGGACGTGTCACCAAGATCCTCAAGTAGTCCACGGACTGCCTGACTGATCGTCGGAAGGGCCCCGCTGCTACGGCAGCGGGGCCCTTCTGCGTTCCCGGTCCGATCAGGGAGAGGCCGGCCCGGCCCGCCCTCTGCCTTCGGGTCACGCGGTGACCTGGTGCAGGCAGAGGATGTTCCCCTCCGAGTCGGTGAACCACGCCGCCCGCAGATGATCGTTCTCGGCGATGTGGTCCACGGTCTTCAGTCCGGGCAGGTCGTAGTCCTCGAGTCGCACGCCGTGCTGTTCGAGGACCGCGATCTCGGCTTCGAGGTCCTCCACCTCGAAGCTGAGTTCGGTGTTGCCGGTCGGCACGCTGTCGGGTTTGAGCTGGAGCTCTATACCGTTGTGCCCGTCCTCACTGAAGAGGAAGCTGCCGTCCTGCCACGCACTGTCGGCGTGCAGCCCGAGGTTCGTCTCGTAGAAGTTCCGGGCCCGGTCCAGGTCCCGCACGGGCAGGATGGTCGTGGTCCTGTTGGCGCTGATCATGGCTGATCTCCTTCGCGTTGGTGGGCCAACAGTTTAGGACTTCGGCATCGTGTTTGACCGGTGCCCTGCGAAGGTCGAGTAGTGCACATCACCCGGCGGGCAGGGCGGCCGGTTCGCAATCGTGCAGGGGATCTGCGACACTAGATAAGTTGTTCAAGCGCTTGCGCGTGCGGTCAGAGACCTCATCCCGGTCAGGATAATGCCTGATGCGGGGATCGGGTCCGCCGACGCGTACGGCCCAAATATGATCCACCCCCTCCGGCTCGTCCGGGATCAGCGGAACGTGTGTGTCCGGCCTGTGTTCGTATGTCACGCAGTGCGACACGCCCGAGCGCGGGGGTCGGAGCCCGGCAGGGTGAGGAACCCGGAGTTTTCCGGATTCAGTCTGTTCGGGAGGCGTCGCACAACGGACGCAGGAAATGTACGTACGTACCGGAACTGCCCAGGCAGTTATGTAGAGAGAGAGTCGAGACGCCATGGCGGGACAAAAAATCCGCATCCGGCTGAAGTCATATGACCACGAGGTCATCGATGTTTCAGCCCGGAAGATCGTTGAGACGGTGACGCGCGCAGGCGCAACGGTTGTGGGCCCCGTGCCCCTGCCCACGGAGAAGAACGTTTTCGTTGTCATCCGGTCCCCGCACAAGTACAAGGACAGCCGTGAGCACTTTGAAATGCGTACTCACAAGCGTCTGATCGACATCATTGATCCCACGCCCAAGGCCGTTGATTCGCTGATGCGTCTCGACCTGCCCGCGGACGTGAACATCGAAATCAAGCTGTAAGGGAGAGCGGATACACATGTCTACTTCACTTACGCGCCAGGTCAAGGGCCTGCTGGGCATCAAGCTCGGCATGACCCAGGTCTGGGACGAGAACAACATCCTCATCCCCGTCACGGTCGTCCAGGCCGACTCCAACGTCATCACGCAGCTCCTCAGCGAGGACAAGGACGGCTACACCGCCGTCCAGATCGGCTTCGGCCAGATCGACCCCCGCAAGGTCACCAAGCCGCTCGCAGGCCACTTCGAGAAGGCCGGCGTCACGCCGCGCCGCCACGTCGTCGAGCTGCGTACCTCCGACGCCGACTCCTACTCGCTCGGCCAGGAACTCTCCGTCGAGATGTTCGAAGCCGGCCAGACGGTCGACGTCATCGGCACCACCAAGGGCAAGGGCTTCGCCGGCGTCATGAAGCGCCACGGGTTCCACGGTGTGGGCGCCTCGCACGGTGCACACAAGAACCACCGCAAGCCCGGGTCCATCGGTGGAGCATCCACCCCCAGCCGCGTCTTCCGTGGAATGAAAATGGCAGGCCGCATGGGCGCCGTTCGTCAGACCACGCTGAACCTCCGGGTTCACGCTGTCGACGCCGAGAAGTCGCTGCTGCTGATCAAGGGTGCCGTCCCCGGCGCCCGCGGCCAGGTCGTCCTCGTACGCACCGCCGTGAAGGGAGCATAGCCAAATGGCTGCCAACACAGTAAAGGTCGATCTCCCCGCGGAGATCTTCGACGCGCAGACCAACGTGCCGCTGCTGCACCAGGTCGTCGTCGCCCAGCTCGCTGCCGCCCGCCAGGGCACGCACAAGACCAAGACCCGCGCCGAGGTCAGTGGCGCAGGCCGCAAGCCGTTCAAGCAGAAGGGAACCGGTCGTGCCCGCCAGGGCTCGATCCGCGCCCCCCACATGACCGGCGGCGGCGTCGTCCACGGGCCCACGCCCCGCGACTACAGCCAGCGCACCCCCAAGAAGATGAAGGCCGCCGCCCTGCGCGGAGCCCTCTCCGACCGGGCACGCAACGGCCGTATCCACGTCCTCGAATCCCTGGTCGCCGGCGACAAGCCGTCCACCAAGGGCGCGATCGACACCCTGCGCGCGATCTCCGAGCGGCCCCGCCTGCTCGTGGTCATCGAGCGTGCCAACGACGTCGCAGCACTCTCGGTGCGCAACGTGCCCGAGGTACACGTCCTCTATGTGGACCAGCTCAACACGTACGACGTGCTGGTTTCCGACGACGTGATCTTCACCAAGGCCGCCTACGACCAGTTCGTCGGTTCGGCTGATGTCATCACCGAGGAGGATGCCAAGTGAGCGGCACCATCGCAAAGGATCCGCGCGACGTCGTCATTGCACCCGTCGTCTCGGAGAAGAGCTACGGACTGATCGACGAAGGCAAGTACACCTTCCTGGTCGACCCGCGCTCGAACAAGGAAGAAATCAAGCTGGCGGTCGAGAAGATCTTCTCCGTGAAGGTCGACTCGATCAACACCATCAACCGGGTTGGCAAGCGCAAGCGCACCAAGTTCGGCTGGGGCCAGCGCAAGGGCACCAAGCGTGCCATCGTGTCCCTCAAAGAGGGCTCGATCGACATCTTCGGCGGTCCGCTCTCCTAGAGCGGAGACCACTTTAACGAGGAATTGAGTTATGGGAATCCGTAAATACAAGCCGACAACCCCGGGCCGTCGCGGCTCGAGCGTTGCCGACTTCGCTGAAATCACACGGTCGACGCCGGAAAAGTCGTTGGTCCGCCCCCTTCCCAAGAAGGGTGGACGTAACAACACCGGTAAGATCACGACCCGCCACAAGGGCGGTGGACACAAGCGTCAGTACCGTCTGATCGACTTCCGCCGCCACGACAAGGACGGCGTCGACGCCCGCGTTGCCGAGATCGAGTACGATCCCAACCGCACCGCGCGCATCGCCCTCCTGCACTACGTTGACGGCACCAAGCGCTACATCATCGCGCCGAACAAGCTCAAGCAGGGCGACTTCGTCGAGGCCGGCGCCGGGGCTGACATCAAGCCCGGCAACAACCTGCCGCTGCGCAACATCCCCGTGGGTACCGTCATCCACGCTGTCGAGCTCCGCCCAGGCGGCGGCGCGAAGATGGCACGCTCCGCCGGTGCGTCGGTCCAGCTCGTCGCCAAGGAAGGCCGCTTCGCCCAGCTGCGACTGCCCTCCGGCGAGATCCGCAACGTCGACGTCCGCTGCCGCGCGACGATCGGCGAGGTCGGCAACGCCGAGCAGTCGAACATCAACTGGGGCAAGGCCGGCCGTAACCGCTGGAAGGGCATCCGCCCGACCGTCCGTGGTGTCGCCATGAACCCGGTCGACCACCCGCACGGTGGTGGCGAGGGCAAGACCTCCGGTGGACGCCACCCGGTCAACCCCAACGGCAAGGCCGAGGGCCGCACCCGTCGCCCCAACAAAGAGAGCGACTCACTCATCGTGCGTCGCCGTCGTTCCGGCAAGAACAAGCGATAGGAGCCTGGAGACATGCCACGCAGCCTGAAGAAAGGCCCCTTCGTCGATCAGCACCTTTACGTAAAGGTCGCTCGCGAGAACGAATCGGGCACGAAGAACGTCATCAAGACGTGGTCCCGCCGCTCCATGATCGTCCCCGACATGCTCGGGCACACGATCGCGGTGCACGACGGGCGCAAGCACATCCCGGTGTTTGTCACCGAGTCGATGGTCGGGCACAAGCTCGGCGAATTCGCTCCCACGCGGACTTTCCGCGGCCACGTTAAGGACGACCGCAAGGGCAAGCGCCGCTAGGCGCTGCTCTTCGACGAGAGAAGGAAAGCAATGGAAGCCAAGGCTATTGCGCGGCACATCCGCGTAACGCCCATGAAGGCCCGGCGCGTCGTCAACCTTGTTCGTGGGAAGCAGGCGAGCGAGGCCCTGGCCATTCTGAAGTTTGCCCCACAGGTTGCTTCGGAGCCGGTATTCAAGGTGGTCCAGTCAGCGATGGCCAACGCACGGGTCCTCGCGGACCGTGACGGCGTCGCCTTCGACGAGGACAACCTCATCATCAGCGAAGCATTCGTCGATGAAGGCCCCACGATGAAGCGGTTCCGTCCGCGTGCCCAGGGCCGCGCGTTCCGCATCAACAAGCGGACCAGCCACATCACGGTTGTCGTCGCTACCCCTGAGAAAGTGGAGGTCCGCTAAGTGGGACAGAAAGTAAACCCGCACGGGTTCCGACTCGGTATCACCACCGACCACCGGTCACACTGGTTCGCGGACAGCAACAAGCCCGGCCAGCGCTACCGTGACTTCGTCCGCGAAGACATCAAGATCCGCCAGCTGATGTCGACCGGCATGGACCGCGCCGGCATCGCCAAGGTCGAGATCGAGCGCACCCGGGACCGCGTCCGCGTGGACATCCACACGGCACGCCCCGGCATCGTCATCGGTCGTCGTGGAGCAGAAGCAGACCGCATCCGCGGCGAGCTCGAGAAGCTCACGGGCAAGCAGGTGCAGCTCAACATCCTCGAGGTCAAGAACCCCGAGATCGAGGCACAGCTGGTCGCTCAGGGCATCGCGGAGCAGCTCTCCTCCCGCGTGGCGTTCCGCCGCGCGATGAAGAAGGCCATGCAGTCCGCGCAGCGTGCCGGCGCCAAGGGCATCCGTGTCCAGTGCTCCGGTCGCCTGGGTGGCGCCGAGATGAGCCGCTCGGAGTTCTACCGCGAGGGACGCGTTCCCCTGCACACGCTCCGCGCCAACATCGATTACGGCTTCTTCGAAGCGAAGACCACCTTCGGCCGCATCGGCGTGAAGGTCTGGATCTACAAGGGTGACGTCACGGCGAAGGAACTCGCAGCCCAGGCTGCAGCAGCTCCCTCCCGCGGCCGTGGTGGAGACCGTCCGGGCCGTGGCCCCGCCGGCGCCGACCGCGGAGGCGACCGTCGTCGTCGTTCGCCTGAGCGCTCCGAGGGCCAGGGTGCGTCAGCACCCGCCGAGACCGCCGCAGCCCCCGCTGCGTCTGAAGGAGGACAGGCCTAAATGCTTATCCCACGTCGAGTCAGGTTCCGTAAGCAGCACCACCCGGGTCGCTCGGGCGCTGCCACGGGCGGCACCGAGGTCAGCTTCGGCGAGTGGGGTATCCAGGCTCTGAGCCCGGCATACGTCACCAACCGGCAGATCGAGTCCGCTCGTATCGCCATGACCCGCCACATCAAGCGTGGCGGCAAGGTCTGGATCAACATCTATCCGGACCGCCCGTTGACCAAGAAGCCCGCCGAGACCCGCATGGGTTCCGGTAAGGGTTCGCCCGAGTGGTGGGTGGCCAACGTCAAGCCGGGACGGGTTCTCTTCGAACTGTCCGGCGTTTCCGAAGAGGTAGCCCGCGAAGCCCTGCGCCTCGCGATCCACAAGCTGCCGTTGAAGGCACGCATCGTGCGTCGTGAGGGTGGTGAATAGTTATGGCTCTGGGTTCAAAGGAACTGGCAACAGACCAGCTGGACGGCTTCGATAAGGACCGTCTGGTGGAAGAACTGCGCAAGGCCAAGGAGGAGCTGTTCAACCTCCGTTTCCAGTCGGCCACCGGCCAGCTCGAAAGCCACGGTCGCCTTCGTTCGGTCAAGCGCGACATCGCACGCATCTACACGGTGCTGCGTGAGCGTGAACTGGGAATCCGTCCCGAGGTCGTCGCTCCCGTCGAGGAAGCGAAGCCCGCAAAGGCGGACAAGCCCAAGAAAGCCAAGAAGGCCTCCGCGAAGGACGCACCTTCCGCGGACACCGAGGCTTCTGAGGAGGACGCCAAATGAGTGAGCAGCAGAGCGAAACGACCGTAGGAACCGAGAAGGCCGTCCACGACGCGAACTCGCGCGGCTACCGCAAGGTACGCCGTGGCTACGTCGTCTCGGACAAGATGGAGAAGACCATCGTCGTCGAGGTCGAGGACCGCGTGAAGCACGCCCTGTACGGCAAGGTGCTTCGCCGCAGCTCCAAGGTCAAGGCGCACGACGAGGAGAACAGCGCCGGCATCGGCGACATGGTCCTCATCAGCGAGACCCGCCCGCTGTCCGCCACCAAGCGGTGGCGCCTGGTGGAGATCGTCGAGAAGGCCAAGTAACACCCGCCGTACGGCGGGGCCGGCCCGCCCGGCCCCGCCCTGGATGCCCCGGACGCGATTTCGCGTCCGGGGCATCTTCGCGATACGATGAGAATCTTGTCTGTCTGGTGGGCTGGCGCATGCCCTCACGAGGTCTCCTCACGGGATTACCCCCGGGGGTTGCCTTCACACCGGGCAAATAGGCAAAAGCCCGATAATCTTGTTCGCCACGATCCGCCATGCTGAAGCTGTGCATGGGAGCGCGCCCCCGGGCGCGCGTGGCGAGTACCAGTATTACGGGGCCCACCCATATCCGTTCCGCAAGGCTCGATGAGAGAACCGGCGCGACGACAGGAGTAATCAGTGATTCAGCAGGAATCGCGGCTAAAGATCGCCGACAACACGGGGGCCAAGGAAATCTTGACCATCCGCGTTCTCGGTGGGTCCGGGCGCCGCTACGCAGGCATCGGCGACGTCATCGTCGCCACCGTGAAGGACGCCATCCCCGGCGGCAACGTCAAGAAGGGCGACGTCGTCAAGGCGGTCATCGTCCGCACGAAGAAGGAACGCCGCCGCGCGGACGGGTCCTACATCAAGTTCGATGAGAACGCAGCAGTGATCCTGAAGAACGACGGCGACCCTCGCGGCACCCGTATCTTCGGCCCTGTCGGTCGCGAGCTCCGCGACAAGCGTTTCATGAAGATCATCTCGCTGGCGCCGGAGGTGCTGTAGTCCATGGCACAGAAGACAAAGCTCAAGATCAAGAAGGGTGACCTCGTCCAGGTCATCACCGGGGGCAAGCAGGAGCGCGGCGGAGACCGCGGCAAGCAGGGCAAGGTCCTCAAGGTGTTCCCCGAGACCAACCGCGTCCTCGTGGAAGGCGTCAACCGGATCACCAAGCACACCAAGGTCGGACAGTCGCAGCGCGGCACCACGACCGGTGGCATCGAAGTCGTCGAGGCACCCGTGCACATCAGCAACGTGGCCGTCGTCGATCCCGAGACCAAGAAGCCGACCCGCGTCGGATACCGCACCGAGACCGTCGAGCGCGACGGCCGCGAGCGCGTCGTCCGCATCCGCGTCGCCAAGTCATCAGGGAAGGATCTGTAATGACTGTCGAATCCACAGAAGCCAGGGTTCTTCCCCGCCTGAAGGCGCGCTACGCGTCCGAGATCAAGGGCGCCCTGCAGGAACAGTTCAACTACGCGAACGTCAACCAGGTCCCGCGCCTGGTGAAGGTCGTCGTGAACATGGGTGTCGGTGACGCCGCCAAGGACTCCAAGCTGATCGACGGGGCCGTCAAGGACCTCACCGCGATCACGGGCCAGAAGCCCCAGGTCACCAAGGCCCGCAAGTCCATCGCGCAGTTCAAGCTCCGCGAGGGAATGCCCATCGGCGCCCACGCCACCCTGCGTGGCGACCGCATGTGGGAATTCACGGACCGCCTGGTGTCCCTCGCCCTGCCCCGTATCCGCGACTTCCGCGGCCTCAACGGCAAGCAGTTCGACGGCAACGGCAACTACACCTTCGGTCTCACGGAGCAGTCCATGTTCCACGAGATCGACCAGGACCGGATCGACCGTGTCCGCGGTATGGACATCACCGTCGTCACCACTGCCAAGACCGACGCCGAGGGCCGCGCGCTCCTCAAGGCGCTTGGCTTCCCGTTCAAATCCGAAGATTAATCTAACTACGTTGCAGGTCCGCTCCAGCCGGCACCCCGTGTGCCGACCGGAGACCGGAAACCGTTTCGAGGAAGGGCAAGAGCCCACATGACAATGACAGATCCTGTCGCAGACATGCTCACGCGTCTGCGCAACGCCAACTCGGCTTACCACGATTCCGTGTCCATGCCGTACAGCAAGTTGAAGGCCCGCGTCGCGGACATCCTGAAGGCCGAGGGCTACATCGCCGGCTGGAAGGAAGAGGAAGCGGAGGTCGGCAAGAAGCTGACCATCGACCTCAAGTTCGGACCGGACCGCCAGCGTTCCATCGCCGGCATCCGCCGTATCTCCAAGCCGGGCCTGCGCGTGTACGCGAAGTCCACGAACCTGCCCCACGTGCTTGGCGGCCTCGGTATCGCCATCCTGTCCACGTCCTCCGGTCTGCTCACGGACCGCCAGGCATCCAAGAAGGGTGTAGGTGGGGAAGTCCTCGCCTACGTCTGGTAACGGGAAAGGGAAAGAAACATGTCACGTATTGGACGTCTCCCCATCACCGTTCCCGCGGGTGTCGAGATCAAGGTCACCGGTCAGGAAGTCTCCGTGAAGGGCCCGAAGGGCGAGCTGGCCCACACGGTCCCCAGCCCCATCGAGGTCTCCCTCTCCGAGGGCACGCTCACGGTCACTCGACCCAACGACGAGCGCGAGTCGCGCTCGCTGCACGGCCTGACCCGCACCCTCGTCTCCAACATGATCGTCGGAGTCACCGAGGGCTACAAGAAGAACCTCGAGATCGTGGGCACGGGTTACCGTGTCCAGGCCAAGGGCAGCGACCTGGAGTTCGCTCTGGGCTACAGCCACCCGGTGGCCGTCAAGGCTCCCGAGGGCATCACGCTCACCGTCGACAGCCCCACCAAGCTCTCGGTCGCAGGCATCAACAAGCAGCAGGTCGGCGAGGTCGCTGCAACCATCCGCAAGCTGCGCAAGCCCGACCCGTACAAGGGCAAGGGCATCCGCTACGCAGGCGAGATCATCCGCCGCAAGGTCGGAAAGGCTGGTAAGTAACCATGGGTCTGAGCATCAACAAGAAGCGCAGCTCGAAGAGCAAGGCCGCCTCCCGCGGACGCCGGCACCTCCGTGTACGCAAGCGCGTCTCGGGTACCGCCGTCCGTCCCCGCCTGGTCGTCAACCGTTCGGCCCGCCACGTATTCGTGCAGGTCGTCGACGACACCAAGGGCGTGACCGTCGCCTCGGCCTCCACCCTCGAAGCGGACCTCCGTGCATTCGACGGTGACAAGACCGCCAAGGCGAAGCGCGTCGGCGAGCTCGTGGCACAGCGTGCCAAGGCCGTCGGCGTCGAGGCAGTCGTGTTCGACCGCGGTGGCAACAAGTACCACGGTCGCGTTGCAGCAATCGCAGACGGCGCACGTGAAGGTGGGCTGGCACTGTGACCGAGGAGAACAAGGCAAAGGAAGCCCCATTGAATACGGCTACAGAGCAGCCCGCGGCCGAAGCTCCGGCCACAGGCGCAACGGAGACCGCGTCGGCTGACGCGAACCGTGGCAACGCCCGCGGTGGCGAGCGTGGCGGCAACGCCCGCGGTGGCGAGCGCGGCGGCAGCGCCCGCGGCGGCGAGCGTGGCGGCCGTGGCGGTCGCGACGGCGGTCGCAACGACGACAAGGACAAGTTCATCGAACGCGTCGTCACCATCAACCGTGTCGCGAAGGTCGTCAAGGGCGGCCGGCGCTTCAGCTTCACCGCCCTCGTGGTGGTCGGAGACGGCAACGGCATGGTCGGCGTCGGCTACGGAAAGGCGAAGGAAGTTCCTTCGGCGATCCAGAAGGCCGTCGAGGAAGCCAAGAAGACGATGTTCCGCGTTCCGCGCATCGGCGGCACCGTCCCGCACCTGGTGCAGGGTGAGGCAGCCGCAGGCGTCGTCCTGCTCCGTCCCGCCTCCCCGGGTACCGGCGTCATCGCCGGCGGTCCGGTGCGTGCGGTCCTGGAGTGCGTCGGCATCCACGACGTCCTCTCCAAGTCGCTCGGTTCCGCGAACGCCATCAACATCGTTCACGCGACCGTTGACGCGCTGAAGCGCCTCGAGGAGCCCCAGGCAGTCGCGGCCCGCCGTGGCCTGCCCCTCGACGAGGTCGCATCCCACCAGATGCTGCGCGCAATCGCAGCTCAGAAGGCAGGTGCGTGATGACCGCGATCACCCCGAAGAAGGTGCCCGTGAGCTCCGCGAAGCTCTCGATCACCCAGATCAAGTCCGCCATCGGCGGCAAGCAGAACCAGCGCGACACGCTGCGGTCGCTCGGTCTGAAGCGGATCGGCCACACCGTGGTCCGTGAAGCCGACGCCGTCACCGTCGGCATGATCAACACGGTTCCGCACCTCTTGAAGGTTGAGGAGGCCAACTAATGGCAGAGAAGAACAGCACGGCTCCGGCCGAGGCAAAGGCAGAGCGCGTGCATGCGTTGAAGGTGCACCACCTGCGTCCCGCACCCGGGGCCAAGACGGCGAAGACCCGTGTCGGCCGTGGTGAGGGTTCGAAGGGCAAGACCGCGGGCCGTGGTACCAAGGGCACCGCAGCGCGCTACCAGGTGAAGGCAGGATTTGCCGGCGGCCAGCTGCCGCTGCACATGCGCCTTCCCAAGCTGCGCGGCTTCAAGAACCCGTTCCGCGTCGAGTTCCAGGTCGTGAACCTGGACAAGCTGTCCGAGCTCTACCCCGACGGCGGCGACGTCACGGTGGAGAGCCTGGTGGCCAACGGTGCCGTCCGCAAGAACCAGCCCGTGAAGGTGCTGGGGACCGGCGAGATCACCGTTGCCGTGAACGTCTCGGCCGACGCCTTCTCCGCCTCCGCTGCGGAGAAGATCGCCGCAGCAGGCGGATCCGTCACCGAACTGTAGGTCGTCCGCCGACCCGCTCCCGGTACCGCCGGGGGAGGGTCGGCTGTGATCCACGGCATCAAGGAACTAGACTTCTGGTGGGCAGGGCTGAATCAGCCCACCAGGAGTCTTTTTTCGGCTTACGCCACCCACCATCGGCGGGAAGTCCCGCATCCATGACCAACCGTTAGACTCGGTTGTTGTGTACGGTCCGCGCCAGGACCAACAGACCTTCAGGAGGACGCTTGCTAAGCGCTATTGGCCGGGCATTCCGGACGCCAGACTTGCGGCGCAAGCTGTTGTTCACGCTGGGAATCATCACCATCTTCCGCCTCGGGGCGTTCATCCCCGCACCAGGCGTCGACTACGGCAACGTCCAGGAGTGCCTGGCCCTCGGTAACACCGAGGGGGGTCTGTACCAGTTCGTCAACCTCTTCAGCGGTGGAGCGTTGCTCCAGGTCTCGATCTTCGCCCTGGGCATCATGCCCTACATCACCGCGAGCATCATCACCCAGCTCCTTCGGGTGGTCATTCCCCGCTTCCAGGAGCTGCACCAGGAAGGCGCGCAGGGGCAGTCCCAGCTGACCCAGTACACGCGCTACCTGACGATCGCGCTCGGTCTCCTCAACGCGACCACCCTCGTCTCGCTGGCCCGGTCGGGCGCGCTGCTCGGCAACTGCCCGGTGCCCATCATCCCGGACGACTCCCTCGTCACCATCCTGCTGCTCATCATCACGCTGACCGCGGGAACCGGCCTCATCATGTGGATGGGTGAGCTCATCACCGAGCGCGGTGTCGGCAACGGCATGTCCCTGCTGATCTTCACGGCGATCGCTGCCGGCTTCCCCACCTCGCTGGGCGAGATCTTCCGCACCCAGGGGGCCATGGTCTTCGCGTTCGTCCTGCTGATGGGCGTCGTCGTCGTCGCCCTCGTGATCTTCGTGGAGCAGTCGCAGCGCCGCATCCCGGTCCAGTACGCCAAGCGCATGGTCGGGCGCCGCACCCTCGGCGGCAGCAGCACCTACATCCCGATCAAGGTCAACATGGCCGGCGTCATCCCCGTGATCTTCGCGTCCTCGATGCTGTACCTGCCCAGCCTGATCGCTCAGTTCAACACGCCGCAGGACGGCACCGCCCCCGCCGGGTGGGTCAACTGGATCTCCACCTACCTGACCAGCGGCGACCACCCGCTGTACATGCTGATGTACTTCCTGCTGATCGTGTTCTTCACCTACTTCTACGTCGCCATCACCTTCAACCCGGACGAGGTGTCGGAGAACATGAAGAAGTACGGCGGCTTCATCCCGGGTATCCGGGCGGGTCGTCCGACGGCGGAGTACCTGCAGTACGTGCTCTCACGCATCACGCTGCCGGGCGCCATCTACCTCGGGCTCGTCGCCCTGATCCCGCTGATCGCCCTCGTGGCCATCGGCGCGAACCAGAACTTCCCGTTCGGGGGCACCTCGATCCTCATCATGGTGGGCGTGGGCCTCGAGACGGTGAAGCAGATCGACGCTCAGCTCCAGCAGCGTCACTACGAAGGGTTGTTGCGTTGACGAGAATGCTGATCATCGGTCCCCCCGGTTCCGGCAAGGGAACCCAGGCCGCCCGGATCTCCGAGCGTCTCGGGGTGGTGGCCATCTCGACCGGCGACATCTTCCGCGACAACGTGCGGCGTGAGACGCCGCTCGGGCTCGAGGCGAAGAAGTTCATGGACGCCGGCGACTTCGTCCCGGACAGCGTCACCAACAGCATGGTCCGGGACCGGCTCGCCGCCGACGACGTCCAGGAGGGGTTCCTCCTCGACGGCTACCCCCGCACCGCCTCCCAGGTCGCGGAACTGGACGACATCCTGCGCGAGCACGATCTCGCCCTCGACGTGGTCCTCCAGCTCACCGCCGACGACGAGGAGCTCGTGAAGCGGCTGCTCGGCCGGGCGAAGCTGGACGGGCGGTCGGACGACAACGAGCAGGTCATCCGCCACCGCCTCGGTCTGTACCACGACCAGACCGCGGTGGTCGTGGCACGGTACGACGAGCGCGGCATCGTCACCCGGGTGGACGGCATCGGGACCATCGACGAGGTCACCGAGCGCGTCATGACAGCCCTCAAAGTAGCAAGCTAGGACGTTCGCGATGTTCCGCCAGCCCAAGGTCGAATACAAGACCACCGAGCAGATGCTCGTCATGCGCGACGCCGGACAGGTGCTGGCGAAGGCGCTCGACCGCACGGTCGCCGCCGCCGCGGTCGGGGTGACGACCGCCGAACTGAACACGGTGTTCGAGGCGGTCCTCCGCGAGGAGGGCGCGACGTCGAACTTCCTCGGGTACCACGGCTTCCCCGCGAGCATCTGCACCTCGGTCAACGCCGAGGTGGTCCACGGCATCCCGGGTGATCACGTGCTGGAGGACGGGGACATCCTCTCCATCGACGGCGGGGCGGTCGTCCGTGGCTGGCACGCGGATTCCGCCCGCACTGTCATCGTCGGGACACCACGTCCGGAGGACGTGCGCCTCTCCGAGGTGACGGAGGAGGCGATGTGGCGGGGGATCGCCGCCCTGGCCTCGGCCCGCTTCGTCGGGGACATCGGCGCGGCGATCGACGACTACGTGACCTCGGTCCCCGGACCCGCACTCGGCATCCTCGAGGACTATGTGGGACACGGCATCGGCACGCAGATGCACCAGGCACCGGACGTCCTCAACTACCGCAGCGCCAACCGCGGCCCGAAGGTTCGCCCGGGGCTGTGCCTGGCGATCGAACCCATGCTCGTCCAGGGCGGCCTCGAGACCGCGGTGCTGGACGACGACTGGACGGTGGTCACGACCGACGGCAAGCGTGCCTCCCAGTGGGAGCACAGCGTCGCCGTCCACGACGGCGGCATCTGGGTCCTCACGGCAGCGGACGGCGGAGCGTCCCGGCTCGGGCCGCTCGGTGTGACGCCGGCGCCCCTGGGCGGATGACCGCGGGCCCTCCGCCCGGAACAGCACCGTCGGCACGACGGACAGCGAAGGTCCCCCACTCCCGGTGGGGGACCTTCGTCCGTTCCGCGCCGGATATGGTATCGGCCGATTTAACTATCGCGGGGCCGTAGCGTATCGTTGTCTGTTGGTTGTCTCTGCTTTCCATGCCCAATGGGCCGTGGAGACCTGCCCGCAGCGGAGCTCCGGCTCCCGCGGGGTCAGGCAATCAAAACCCCAAACCAGCCCGCCGTGCAAGTGGTGGGCACAGACGTTAGCGGAGGATATGGCCAAGAAAGACGGTGTCATTGAGATTGAAGGCACTGTGAACGAGGCGCTGCCCAACGCGATGTTCCGCGTTGAGTTGGCCAACGGTCACATTGTTCTCGCCCACATCTCGGGAAAGATGCGCCAGCACTACATTCGAATCCTTCCTGAGGACCGGGTAGTAGTGGAACTCAGCCCGTACGACCTCACCCGGGGCCGTATTGTCTACCGCTACAAATAAGAATCAACTCGAAGGAAAACCATGAAGGTCAACCCGAGCGTGAAGCGGATCTGCGAGAAGTGCCAGGTGGTTCGCCGCAAGGGCAACGTTCTCGTCATCTGCGAGAACCCGCGCCACAAGCAGCGCCAGGGCTGAGAACCTCTTCCGAGGCTTCTCCCCGCGCGTAGAAGTATATTCAACGGCAGAACGGCACCCCTGAAGGGGTGCACACCCCCGGCTCGGAGGCCGGGGACCGGAGCACCGACTCCGCGATCGTTCTGCTCCACACCTCCGGCAACACCAAAGGAGCACCGCCACCATGGCACGTCTCGCTGGCGTAGACATCCCCCGCGAAAAGCGGGTAGTCATTGCGCTTACCTATATCTACGGCGTGGGCAAGACCCGTGCAGAGAAGACGATCGTCGACACGGGGATCTCCCCGAACACGCGCGTCAAGGATCTCACCGACCTCGAGCTGGTCCAGCTCCGCGATTACATCGAAGGCAACTTCAAGGTAGAGGGCGACCTCCGTCGCGAGGTCGCAGCCGACATCCGCCGCAAGGTCGAGATCGGCAGCTACGAAGGCATTCGGCACCGCCGCGGCCTTCCCGTACGTGGACAGCGTACGAAGACGAACGCCCGTACCCGCAAGGGCCCGAAGCGTACGGTCGCAGGCAAGAAGAAGGTCGGACGCTAGTCCCTAATGGCACCCTAACCGGACTCGCTAGCGCTCGCCCGGCCAGGGAACCCGGCCATCAGGGGCCCATCCGCAGGTTGGTCGATCCAATCAGCGGTACAGCTCCGATCAGCTGATCACATGCTTTACCCAATACCTTCGTAGGAGAAGTAATGCCCCCCAAGACTCGTGGAGCGGTGCGTAAGCCGCGTCGCAAGGACAAGAAGAACATCACCCTCGGCCAGGCGCACATCAAGAGCACCTTCAACAACACCATCGTGTCCATCACGGACCCCAGCGGAGCAGTCATCTCCTGGGCCTCCGCCGGTGAGGTCGGATTCAAGGGATCACGCAAGTCCACGCCGTTCGCGGCGCAGATGGCCGCCGAAGCCGCGGCCAAGCGTGCACAGGAGCACGGCGTCAAGAAGGTCGACGTCTTCGTGAAGGGCCCGGGCTCGGGACGCGAGACTGCGATCCGCTCGCTGCAGGCCACCGGCCTCGAGGTCGGCTCCATCTCGGACGTCACCCCGAGCGCGCACAACGGCTGCCGTCCGCCCAAGCGCCGCCGCGTCTAATCAGCTTCCCGGTCACCGTGCCGCCTTGCAGGAACCCAGGTTCCGGCAGGGCGGTTCGGTGCCGTTCCAGTAGCTATCGAGCCGGCTGACCAGCAGTCCCGCCCATTTGGAAGCGTCATATAGCGGATGCTTCCCGAAAGGAAATGTAAGTGCTTATTGCACAGCGCCCCACCCTGACTGAAGAAGTAGTCGCCGACAACCGTTCGCGGTTCGTCATCGAGCCGCTCGAACCCGGCTTCGGCTACACGCTCGGCAACTCGCTCCGCCGCACGCTCCTGTCCTCGATCCCCGGTGCCGCCGTCACCAGCATCCGCATCGACGGCGTCCTGCACGAATTCACCACGGTCCCCGGGGTGAAGGAGGACGTCACCGAGATCATCCTGAACATCAAGAACCTCGCCGTCTCCTCGGAGCACGACGAGCCCGTCGTCGCCTACCTGCGCAAGCAGGGACCCGGCGTCGTCACCGCTGCCGACATCGCGCCCCCGGCCGGCGTCGAGTTCCACAACCCGGACCTCCACATCGCGACCCTCAACTCGAAGGGCAAGTTCGAGCTCGAACTGACCATCGAGCGCGGCCGCGGCTACGTCTCGGCGTCGCAGAACAAGGCCGGCGACTCGGAGATCGGCCGCATCCCGGTCGACTCCATCTACTCGCCGGTCCTCAAGGTGACCTTCCGCGTGGAGGCCACCCGTGTGGAGCAGCGCACCGACTTCGACAAGCTGATCGTCGACGTCGAGACGAAGGACGCCATCGCCCCGCGCGACGCCGTCGCCTCCGCCGGCACCACCCTGGTGGAACTGTTCGGCCTCGCCCGCGAGCTGAACACCGCGGCCGAGGGCATCGAGATCGGCCCGTCGCCGACGGACGCAGCGCTTGCTGCGGACATGGCGCTGCCGATCGAGGACCTCGAACTGACGGTCCGCTCGTACAACTGCCTCAAGCGCGAGGGCATCCACTCCGTGGGTGAACTCGTTGCACGCTCCGAGGCCGATCTCATGGACATCCGCAACTTCGGCGCGAAGTCCATCGACGAGGTCAAGGCGAAGCTCGTGGAGCTCGGTCTGTCCCTGAAGGATTCCCCTCCAGGCTTCGACCTTGCCGCCCGCGCCGCAGCCATCGAAGAGGACGACGCCCCCTTCGGCGACGAAGAGGTCTAACACGCTATCCGTCCGCCCCACCGCCCGCCCGGGCGGCGGGACGGACACCTAATGAGGAGAAAGAATCATGCCCACACCTACAAAGGGCCCACGCCTCGGTGGCGGTCCGGCGCACGAACGCCTGATGCTCGCCAACCTGGCCGCCTCACTGTTCGAGCACAAGCGGATCACCACCACGGTGACCAAGGCCAAGCGCCTTCGCCCCTACGCCGAGCGTCTCATCACGTTCGCGAAGAAGGGCGATCTCGCATCGCGTCGCCGCGTCCTCGGCGTCATCAGCAGCAAGAGCATCGTCCACGAGCTGTTCACGGACATCGCACCTGCCGTTGCGAACCGCGAGGGCGGCTACACCCGCATCACGAAGATCGGCAACCGCAAGGGCGACAACGCCCCCATGGCGGTCATCGAACTGGTGCTGGAGCCCCTGTCCGCCAAGCAGTCCGTGGTCGCCGAGGCCGAGCAGGCCAAGGCACCCGCCGCTGCAGCAGCGCCCGTCGAGTCCGCTGACTCCGTCGATTCCGTGGATTCGCCCGATTCGGTCGACTCACCCGAGTCCGTGGATTCGGCCGAATCAGCCGAGTCCGCAGCGTCCGCCGACGAGGTCGCCGCCGAGGACACCACGATCGATGCCGAAGCCGGCACCGACGAGGTCGTCGTCGTCGAGGGCGACGTGGAGGACGAGAAGAAGTAATTCTTCCCGCCCGACGCACGCCATGACCACGCACGAGCCCGCCGTCCCCTCGAGGGACGGCGGGCTCCTGCGTGTCCGGCTCGACCTGGCCTACGACGGCTCCCTGTTCTCCGGCTGGGCCCTCCAGCCGGGGCTGACGACCGTCCAGGGCGTGCTCGAGGACGCCCTCTTCACGCTCCTGCGCCGGCAGGCCCGCCTCACGGTGGGCGGGCGGACCGACGCCGGCGTCCATGCCCGCGGCCAGGTGGCGCACGTGGACCTCGCCCGGCACGAATGGGAGTCGATGGCTCGCGGCAGGGACATGGATCCCTCGGAGGCCTTCCTCCGGCGCCTCACCGGCACGGTCAACCGCGTGCTGACGGAGGGCATCACCGGGCGCGGCCGGTCGGTCCGGAACTCGGTGCCCGCCGTCGTCGTCCGGGCGGCGACCCCGGCGCCGGCGGGGTTCGACGCACGGTTCTCGGCGCTATGGCGCCGCTACAGCTACGCCATCGCGGACACGGCAACCGGGCAGGACCCGCTGGGCCGCCACACCACGCTCTGGTACCCCGGCTCCCTCGACGTCGCGCTGCTCAACGAGGGTGCCGCGCAGCTGCTGGGCATGCAGGACTTCGCCGCCTTCTGCAAGCCCCGCGAAGGCGCCACGACCATCCGCGAACTCCAGCGGTACGAGTTCGTGCGCGGGCAGGACGGCGTCATCGCGGCGACCGTGCAGGCGGACGCGTTCTGCCACAACATGGTGCGCGCGCTGATCGGTTCCACCCTGCGCGTCGGCTCCGGCGAGATGCCCCCGGTGTGGCTGGGGGAGCGGCTGGCGGCCCGGCTGAAGGACGCCCGGTCCATCCTGGCCGCGCCCCACCCGCTCGTGCTGGAGGAGATCGCCTATCCGGGCCACGACGAGCTCGGGGAACGGGCCGGGCTCACGCGCGCTCGGCGGAACGCCGGACACCTCGCCCGTCCCGGGGAGCCCGGGCCACCGGCCACCGGTGAGGACGGCCTGCGCGCTTAGGCCAGCAGGACGAAGCTCGCGAACGCGGCGAGCAGCATGCCGGGACCGAAGGGGAAGGTGGAGCCGCGCGAGCCGCGGCGGAACAGCAGCACCCCGACCCCGGCCAGGCCCCCGAGCAGGAACCCGCCGAGGAGCGTGCCGAGCCAGGCGGAAGCGCCCGCCCAGCCCCCGAAGAGACCGAGCACGGCGGCCAGCTTCACATCCCCCATCCCCATGCCCGCAGGGTTGATGAGCGCGAGGACGAAGTAGACGGCGAACAGTGCGGCCGCGCCCGCAGCGGCGCCGAGCAGCCCGGCCCATGATCCGCCCGCCCCGGCCGCCAGCAGGAGCAGGGGGATCGTCACTGCGGTGAAGCGCACGAGGACCGCGTTCGGCAGCAGCTTGGCGCGCGCATCGATGGCGCCGAGGAGGACGCCGAAGGCCGCGAGGCAACCCACGAGTGGCAGCGTCCACCCGTCGGCCGTGACGGAGCCTCCCGCACCCGCGAGGACACCCGCGAGCAGCGCGAGCGGCAGACGTGCGCGCTCCGGCAGCACGGTCCGCGGATCCCGGCCGGCAAGGGCGAACAGCGCGTACGACACCGCGGCGGCGGCCAGCGCCGTGATCAGGACGGCCACCACCTAGACGGAGTCCTCCAGGGTGTCCTGCGGCGACCGGCTGACGCCTCCGTCGACCGGCAGCGTCACCGTGAAGCGGCTCCCCTTGCCGGGCGAGCTGGTGCAGCTGATGGTGCCGCCGTGGCTCTCGACGATGGACTTGGTGATCGCCAGCCCCAGCCCGGCTCCGTCGATGTCCGCCCGGCGCGCTGAGGGCGTCCGGTAGAAGCGGGAGAAGACCTGGCGGGCCTCCTGCTCCGTCATGCCCATGCCGCGGTCGTCCACGTGGAGGTTGATCTCCGACTCGGTCTCCTCCGCGCGCACGATCACGAGGCCGCCCTCGGGGGAGTACTTGATGGCATTGGACAGCAGGTTGTCGAGCACCTGGGAGATCCGCAGCGGATCGATGAGCGTCCAGAGCGGACTCAGGGCGTCGGTCCGCAGCCGCACCCCGTTCTTCTGCGCGCGGAGGCGGTTGGACCGGACGCTCATCTCGATCACGGCCGCGAGGTCCACGGGCCGCGGATGCACCCTCACGCGGTCGCCCGCGGTGGAGAGCAGATCCGCGACGAGGTGGAGCACGCGTTCGGCGTTGCGGCCCGCGACGTCGACGTAGCCGGCGAGGTGCGCGGGCAGGCAGTGGTCGTCCTCGAGGACGAGTTCGAGGTAGCCGAGCACCGAGGTCAGCGGCGCGTGGAACTCGTGCGAGATGTTGGAGATGAAGATGTCCTTGGCGTTCACCGCCTCGACCAGTTCGGTGATGTCGCTGCAGGCGACGAGGGCGCCGGTGATGCCGCCGTCGGCGTTCTTGATGGGGCGCGCCGCGGTCGAGAGGGCGCGCTGTGCGTCGCCGTCGCCGACCCACACCAGTTCGTCCGCGAAGGTCTCGCCCGTGAGGGCCCGGTGCACGGGCCGCCGGTCCGGAGGCAGTGGCGTGACGCGGTCCGGGCCGAAGAAGAGGGTGTCCGGCCCTTCGCCGTCGTGGCCGGCCGCGAGGCGGTTGAACAGCTCCTGCTGCCGGTTCGTCAGGGTGGTGTTGCCATACGCATCGACGGCGGTGAGGCCGACGTCGACCGTGTTGAGGATCGCGGTCAGCACCCGCTCGCGGTCGATGGCAGCCTTCAGGAGGTCCTTGAGCTCGCTGTCCTTGCGGGCAATCTCCGCATCCCTGGCTTCGGCACCGGCGCTCAGGAAGTGGATGGTGACGCCGATGCACAGCATCACGAGGGGCAGCAGCAGGGCACCCGCGTACGTGGCCAGCCGGCTCGGATCGAAGGACCCGAGGAGGGGCCACGCGGTGATGAGCAGCGAACCGGCCACCGTGCAGGCGAGGGCCGCCCAGATGGGCAGGGAGGACCGCATGAGCCAGAGGACGGGGAAGAGGGCGAGGACGCCGAGCCCCGGCTGGATGTCCGTGCCGCCCGTCCGAAGCAGGGCGATCGCGACGAAGTCGAGGAGCGGGATGGCGAGCACGACGTCGCGGGGCAGTTCGTTCCAAGGGACGACGACGCAGAGTGCGAGCAGCACGAGGATCAGCCAGAAGCCCAGTTCGTACGTCGGGTTGGACATCAGCCCGGGGCGCAGGACCGGTGCGGTGACGGACAGGACGACGACGATCAGCGTGAGGGGGACCTGGCAGAGGATACCTTCGCGGCCGATGGTCATTCTCGACGCCGCGGCGTGCGGCCAGGACGCGCTGGACCCCCTAGCCATGCACGTTCCTTGGGGCGTGAGAACTCCACATACTGAATGTCTTTCCGACGCTGAGACCTACGTACTGCCTTCATTATGTCGCTCTCCCCGCGTTTTGCACGCCTATCCGACGCATTTTCTGCAGACGAACGGCAGAATGGTTGCCAGGACGAATTGACCCGGCGTGACCGCTGGTCGGATGGGGGTTGGACGGAATGAGCGATCCGGGAGTGGCCGTCGTCATCGAGGACGACGCCGATGTGCGGAATCTGGTCGGGGCGGTGCTGCGGCAGTCGGGCTTCGACGTCAAGGTGGCGCCGAGCGGCAAGGACGGCGTCGAACTGGTGCGAGCGCACGACGCCGCCGTGGTGACGCTCGATGTCGGGCTGCCCGACATCGACGGGTACGAGGTGCTGCGGCGCATCCGCGGCTTCAGCAACTGCTACGTGGTGATGCTGACCTCGCGGGGCGACGAGCTGGACACCCTGACGGCGCTGCAGTCGGGCGCCGACGACTACCTGACGAAGCCGTTCCGGCCCAGGGAGCTGCGCGCGCGCATCGCGGCGATGCTGCGGCGGCCGCGGGCGGTCCCGGAGGAGGCGGCCGCGGTTCCCGGACCGACGGCAGCGCCCGCCGCGCCGGCCGCGGCCGAGGCCTCGCCGGTGGTGGAACACAACGGGCTGGCCCTGAACGCGTCCGCCCGGACCGTCGTGGTCGACGGACGCGACCTCCCGCTGACGCGCAGCGAGTTCGACCTCCTCAACGAGATGTTGAGGAGTAGTGGCGCGGTGAGGACGAAGGCGGATCTGGTGCGGGTCGTCCGGGGGGACTACTACGGCGAGGACACCTACATCAGCGATTCCGACGAGCGGGCGATCGAGGTGCACATCGGCAACCTCCGGCGGAAGCTCGACGAGGATCCGAAGAACCCGCGCTGGCTGCAGACCGTGCGCGGCGTCGGCTACCGGCTGACCCCGGTGCGCGCCTGACCCACCGCATTCTCAGACGGAGTCGAGATACCGGGCTTCGAGTTCCTCGATCGTCGCGAACCCGCACTGCTCGATGTCCGGCAGTGAGCGGCGTGCGGCGTCGAGGTCCGCCGCGGTGACGGCCGCCTCGAAGGACGAGGCGAGGGCCGCAAGGCGTTCGGCACCGACCATGATCGACGAACTGCGGAGGCTCAGCGCGGCCTCGACGGCGGCGGGCAGGTCCTCGTCGGCGACGGAGCGCGCGAGCCGGAGGTGGCGGTCACCGAAGCCCGCGATGAAGTCGCGGGCGAAGGCCCGGGCAGGCCCGGGGTCGTTCAGTTGCCGCTCGAGGTCGGCGAGGACCGTGAGGTCCACGAGCGGCGGGATGTCCGGGAAGGCGTTCGGGGGCACCCCTCAAGCCTACGGCGGGGTCCTCACGATCAGCCGGGAGCCGTCGGCGGACAGCGGAGCCCCGGGCGTCACGGCCCGGCGAACGTGTCCATGACGTTGAGCGCGGCCGGACCGAGGATCACGATGAACAGCACCGGGAAGATGAACAGCAGGAGCGGGAAGAGCACCGCGACGGGGAGCTTCATCGCCTTCTCCTCCGCCCGCTGGCGCCGCTTGACGCGCATGACCTTGGCCTGGGTCCGCAGGACACCCGACAGGGCGATGCCGTAGGCGTCCGCCTGGACGATGGCCTTCACGAAGCTGCGCAGCTCCGGGATGCTGCTCCGGTCCGCCATGGCGAGGTACGCCTCCCGCCGGCTGCGCCCCACCTGCATGTCCTGGAGCGTCCGCACGAGCTCGTCCGCGAGCGGCCCCTTGCCTGTCTCGCCCGCGCGCTGCATGGCGCTCTCGAACCCCAGGCCGGCCTCCACGGAGATCAGCATCTGGTCCAGGGTGTTGGCCAGTTCCAGGGCCATGGCCTTCTGGCGTTCCTGCCCCTTGCTGTAGAGGAGCAGATCGGGAACGAAGTAGCCGAGGAGCGTGACGAAGAGCGAGAGCAGCACGAAGACCCTGCTGGGGTTCGACTGCAGGAGCAGCAGGCCGGCCAGTCCACCGGCGAGACCGAGCAGGGGCTTGGCGGTCAGGACCTTGGCCAGCGGCATCGAGGCAGGCCGGCCGGCGAGGGCCAGCAGGTGGTCCAGCTTCACGACGTAGGCCTGCGGGGTGAGGCGGCGGCCGAGCCGCAGCAGGGGATTCGGCCGGTCCGCCGCGGCGGCGACCCCGGCCATGCCCTGGGTGAGGTTCCGCTGCACGGTCCGGTGCATCCGGGCGTCCGAGGTGAGCAGGGACCAGGTGAAGTAGCCGATGGGCGCCGAGGTGAGCAGGAGCGAGGCGAGCAGGGTGGGGTCCATGACGGTGTCCTCAGAATTTCAGGTCGATGAGCTTGCGCAGCCAGAGCCCGCCGATGGCCATCATGACCGCGGCGGCTCCGAGCATCACCCAGCCCAGCGGCTTGGTGAACAGCGGGTCGACGTAGCCCGGGCTGACCACGGTGAGGATCAGCGCGATGCCGAAGGGCAGTGCGGCGAGGATGTAGGCGGAGAACTTGCCCTCCGCGGCGAGGGCCCTGATGTGGCCCTTGATCTCCGTGCGCTCGCGGATCGTGTGCCCGACCTGGTCGAGCACGTCCGCGAGGTCCCCGCCGACCTCGCGGTTGATCTGGATGGCCTGCGCGATCCAGGCGAAGTCCTCGTTCCGCATGCGGTGCGAGGCGTCCATGAGCGCGGCGAGGAGATCCTTGCCGAGGCTCGTCTCGGCGACGATCCGGCGCATCTCCTCCGACGTCGGGCTGTCCGCCTCCGTGGCCGCGGCGTCGATCGCGCGCAGGATGCTGTGCCCTGCCCGCAGGCCGCCGGTGAGCAGCTGCAGCGTGTCACCGAGTTGGGTGTCGAAGCGGCTGCGCCGGCGTCCGGTCCGGAAGGAAACCACCAGGTGCGCGACGGCGGGGGAAAGCAGGAACAGGAGGATGCCGACGACGGGCGCGAGCAGCACCCAGCCCAGCAGGAGCCCGGTGATGCCGCCGAGGACCACGAGCAGGTAGACCTCGGCCTGACTGATCCGGATGCCCGCCGTCTCGAGGGTGCCCTGGTCGAGGAAGCGCATCGGGTGCCGGCGCAGGTACCCGTCCATGGCGCGGCCCGCTGCCCCCGCGAAGCGGGAGAGCTGCGAGGTCTGCTGCTGGACGGGCGGCCGGCGACGGTCCAGCGGGACCGGGGACTGGGCCGGCCGGAGCGCCACGAGCACCAGGACGATCGCGCCGATCACCAGGGCGGCACCGCCGACGAGGAGGAGGGCCATGCGCCTACCGCCCGCGGGCCGGAACGGACCCGAAGACGGAGGGCGAGACGGTGATCCCCATGTCCTCGAAGCGCTCCATGAAGCGCGGGCGGATACCGGTGGGCACGGGGCGTCCGAGGAAGCGGCCCTTCTGGTCCACGCCGGCCGAGTAGTCGAAGACGAAGGCGTCCTGCAGCGTGACGACGTCGCCCTCCATGCCCTGCACCTCGGTGACGTGCGTGATGCGCCGGCTGCCGTCGCGGAGGCGCGAGATCTGCACCACGAGGTTGACCGCGGACGCCAGCTGTTCGCGGATGGCCCGCAGTGGCAGGTCCATGCCGGCCATGAGCACGAGGGTCTCCAGGCGTGCCACGGCGTCCCTCGGCGAGTTGGCGTGGACCGTGGACAGCGAGCCGTCGTGGCCGGTGTTCATGGCCTGCAGCATGTCGAGGGACTCGCCTCCTCGCACCTCGCCGATCACGATGCGGTCGGGCCGCATGCGGAGGGAGTTGCGGACGAGGTCGCGGATGCTCACGGCGCCCTTGCCCTCGGTGTTCGGCGGACGGCTCTCCAGACGGACCACGTGCTGCTGCTGGATCTGGAGTTCGACGGCGTCCTCGATGGTGACGATGCGGTCGTCCTCGGGGAGGAACGAGGACAGCACGTTGAGCAGGGTGGTCTTCCCGGTGCCCGTACCGCCCGAGACGATGATGTTGAGCTTTGCCTTCACACAGGCGTCGAGCAGCTCGGCCATCTCGGGGGTCAGCGTCCCGAAGTCGATGAGGTTCTGCACCGTCAGGGGGATCTTGCTGAACTTGCGGATGGTCAGCGACGAGCCGTTGACCGCGAGCGGCGGGATCACGGCGTTGACGCGGGAGCCGTCCTCGAGGCGGGCGTCGACGAAGGGGGAGGACTCGTCGATGCGGCGACCCACCTTGGAGACGATGCGCTCGATGACGCGCCGTAGGTGCTCCTCCGAGCTGAACCGGGATTCGCTGAGCGTCAGTTTGCCCTGCTGCTCCACGTAGATCTGGTCCATCCGGTTGACCATGATCTCCGTGACCGAGGCGTCGTCGAGGAGCCTCTGGAGGGGGCCGAACCCGAGGACGTCGTCGGCCACGTCCTGGATGAGGCGTCGCCGCTCGTCGGGGCTGAGCGGCACCTGCTCGGCGTCGATGATCTGGCTCAGTTCCTCGCGCGCGACGACCTTCAGGTCCTCCTCGGTGATGGAGGTGTCGCTCGCGCGGGTGCCCATGCGCTCGAACAGGGCTTCGGCGGCGCGCTGCTTGAGGCCCGCGAAGACGTCCACCTTCGCGCTGCCCGGCTTCTCGGGTGCGTCGCGGACGATCGCGGGGGCGAGGGTCGCCGGGCGCTGTACCGGCGCGGCGTCGCCGGACGCCAATTCGACGACGGGGGCCGGAGCGGGGGAGAGGCCCGCGGCCTGGATGCGGGCGGAGAGCGTCATCGGACGACCACGCGCCGGTGGAGCTTCCGCTGGGACTTCGCGCGCCACTCGTGGTCGAACCGCTGCACGAGTTCGGTGAGGCTCTTCGTCGCAGGATCGCGGACCTTGTCCTGGAGCAGCGGGACGCCGCGGTTGGTCGCGAGGGTGATGGCCCGCGAGCGGGGGATGGACACGTCGACGGGCGCGTTGAGGGTCGCCTCGATGTCCTCCACGGAGAGGCCCGTCTTCGTGTCGGCGAAGTTGAGGACCACGTGGCGGGTCTCGGGCATGAGGTTGAGCTGCTGCAGCACGTCGAGGCCGGTGCGCAGGCCCCGGACGCTCGGTACGTCCATGCCGGTCACCCAGACGGCGTCGGTGCATTGCTCGAGGGCGGCGAGGCTCGGCTCGGTGAGGCCGGGGCCGGTGTCGACGACGACGTACCGGAACTCCAGCGCCAGCTGCTGGATGAGGCGGGTCACCTGGGCCGAGGAGATGCGGTCGGCGTCGGCGGGATTCCGGGGGCCGCAGAGGGCGTAGATGCCCGACGGGTGCGGGGTCAGGAAGGCCTTGAGCACCATCGAGTCCTGGGTGGCGGCACCCGTGACGGCGTCCAGCACCGAGTACTCGGGATTCAGGTAGAGGCCGGTGCCCACGTCGCCGAACTGGAGGTCGAGGTCCACGATCACCACGCCCATCGGCGCCAGTCTGCCCAGGCCGACGGCCAGGTTGGTGGCGACCGTCGTCTTGCCGACGCCGCCCTTCGGGGAGAACACGCCGACGACGAGGCCGCTCTGCTGCTCGCGGGGCGGATGCGCGCCGGAACGCTGGCGCGTCGCGAAGGCCTGGCAGGCCCGCTCGAGCTGCGCTCGGATGCTCGGGACGTCCGCCAGCGGGGAGAGGATATCGCGGACGCCGGCCCGCATGGCCTGCAGGGCGATGTCCGGGTGGTCGTCGTGGACGAGCACGACGCTGATCTCCGGGAAGGTCACGTCCACCACCAGGGCGAGGCGCAGCGCTTCCTCGATGGCGATGCCCGGGCCGAAGACCAGGACCTCGGGCCGTTCCAGACCCAGCTGGTCGAGGACGGACGCCGGGTCCCCGGTCAGGACGCTCGCAGGCAGGCTCTTCACATGGCCCTGAAGCCCGCCGGCGACGGCGAGGCGGAGCTTCTGCTCGAACTCCGAACTGGGGGTGATCAGGACGAATCTGCTCATCGGTACAGTTCCTTGTTCTGGATGACGGGGGAGTCTCCCTCGACCGTCGCGGCGGTTTCCTTGCTCAGCCACAGGGAGGCGTTCTGGTTGGCGTGGACGATCTTCGTCGCCTGGGCGGTGTCGACAGCGATGGTCAGCATGAGGGAGCCGCTTGGCAGTGCCTCGGCTTCCGCGCGCGCCTGGGCCTCAGGGTCGGCAGCGGGGTCGACGGCGACGGCGGTGGGGGCGCGCTGCACGGAGGTCACGAGGATCTTGTGGAGGGCGAGTTTCGTCGTCGGGACGTCCGGCTCCTCCTCGATCCCGCCCGACTCCAGCGAGATGAAGACGCCCACGGTGTCACCCGGGGCGATCTTGCCGCCGACGGCGCGGTCGGGCTCGATTGTGAAGGACACCTCCTGCAGGCCCTCGGGTACGTCGACGCTGCCGGTCACTGCGGCGTCGTCCGGTTCGACGAGGCGTTCTGCGAGCAGCTGCTCGCCGGGCATGAGCTCGACCGCGGTGATCTTGCCGCCCGACGCTTCGAGGTCCTTGAGCGCGGTCGCCCCTACGGCGGTGGCCGGGAGGGCCTTGGTGGTGAGGAAGGGCTGGAGCTCCTCGGCCGGGGTGCCTGCAGGGATCGCGGTGGCCACCACCAGGACATCCACGGGGTCGAGGCCCTCGACGGCGCGTGCTTCCGCGCCCTGGGCGTAGCCGAACAGCATCAGCGCTCCGACGAGCGCGAGGACGACGGCGGCGACGCCGGCGAGGAGACGGGATTTCATGGTGAGACCGATCTGTGGTGTTACTGCGTGAGTTGGACGACGTTTGCGCCGTAGATCATGGGACCGCCCAGTTCGACAGCTTCATCGAGCGATACGTAGCGTACGAAGCGACCGATGAATCCGCGGTCGCTGTTGTTGTACCCATTGGTCGTGAAGTGGCTGCGAGCATCGGCGAGCATGTACTCATATCCCTGGAAGTTCCAGCCGCGGACGTCGATGGCCGCGAATGCGACAATGCGGAACTTGCCGCCGCTGCCGGTACCGGCGGTGTCGTCGAAGACCGGGAAGAGCTGTACGAGTCGCTCCCCGGCGGCAAGCTTCGCCTTCCATTCATTGAGGCGCGGTCCACAACCGTCCTTGAGGTTGTCGCCGCTGTCCGATGCGACCCAGGGGCTGCTCAGTGAGACGGTGGCCTGGCAGGATCCCGAGATGTCCTGGACGAGCCAGCCGAAACCACCCGGAATCTCGTGGCCGGACGACGTGCCGTGGCAGTTATCGCCGGTGTCGTTGAGCCCGTGAGACCGAAGGAACTGCAAGGCTCCGTCTGCGGTCCTTGTGGAATCGATCTCGCACTTCGAGAAGGCGATGGCAAACGGTGCTTCGACCTTCGACGGGCCGCCCCACGCTGCCGACGCACTCGCGGTGACGTCCGTCGATGCAACGCCGAGAACATTTGCGAAAACGAGGGAGACATGGTTGGCGCCGGTGCCGGCTTCCCGCGCCCCGGTGGTGACGGTGACGCGACCGGCGGTCTTCTGAAGGTTCGTGCTGACGATACGGGTCTTCGCGTCGAGAGCGTTCGAGTTCGCAAGGTCCTGCGCTTCCACAGACGAGGACGCGCAGTTCGTTGCATCATTCAGGTCCTTCGCGCAGCGCTGGGCAATGCCCAACGCAGCCGCGTCGGCGCCGTTCTGCAGCTGTGCTTTCTCGGAGACGAGCATGCCGACGTCGATGGCGAGAGCCGCGAAGCCCAGGAGGACCACCATGAGGAGGGCGACGAGGACGCTGACCGCGCCTCGTTCGTTCGCGGCGCCAGCCGACCTCAACCTCCGCACAGCATGACCCCTCTGCCCTTCATGGCGAAGGGGCCGGCGATGCCCGTGAGGGTACTCAGCGAGTAGGTGATGGTCACAGTGGCAGTGCTTCCCGCGGGACAGCGGTTCCCGGAGGTTGCTCCCGGAACCGAGATGGTGACATCAGAGGGCGATAAGGCGGGACGCAGCGCTCCTGCAGCATTGACGGCGGAGCTTTTCGACCGCGGTTCATCCTTCGAGATAGCAATCACCCGGACGCTTTCTCGAGCCGCATTGGTCAGCGTCACCTGAGTGTTGAATGCTCTGCCGAACTCCATGATCCCAAACAAAAGCAAAATGAGAATTGGCAGGACCAAGGCCATCTCGACTGCTGCTGCGCCGTTTTCCTTTTTCATATCTTGGCCTCCAACAACTCCGGCTGACGTGGTCTGACGTCAGCCGGAGACGGATGATGCTGCACGCGATAAGTGGTGCGATCAGACGGAGCAGCCGCCCAATGCGTTATCAACATTGGCCGCCGTGAAGGTACCACCCTTGATCGCGCAATTAGCTTGCTTGAGGGAGGTGTCGAGCCCGCCACCGAGCAGGGTGACTGCCGCGATGATGACGACGGCGATGAGCGCGACCATGATGCCGTACTCGACGGCGGTGGCGCCGTCTTCCTTGCGGACCAGACGGGGGAGGAGATGCATACGGGTGTTGGACACGAGGAACATGAGGGACTCCTGGGACGGTTCGAAGTGGCTGACCCGACGTCAGCGCTGCCAGAAAGCTAGCAACACGAACCCGTCAGAAACCGGGTTTGCCCTGATCCTGACCGAACGCTGACGAACCTGCACCGGCTCTGCACGCGCACTGCGCAGAACCTGCGCCCGCCCTGCCCCGGTCGCCCATTGCCCCTGCGGAAGCTGGCGCGTCCTGCTGCCCCGCACTGCGCTCGCCCTACACTGTCGGCATGTCCCCTCTCCCCGGCCGGTCCGGCTCCGCGCCGTCCGCGCCGTCCGCGCCGTGCGCGCTGCCCGTCGTGCCTCCGACCCTGGAGTGGCAGCAGGACGGCCGCTTCTGGGAGATCCTCGACGCCCTGCCGCTGCCCGTGGCCGTGCTCTCCGGCGAGGGCATCGTGCTCGCCGCCAACCGCCACTGGGCCGCTGGGCCGGCAGGGCTTGCCGGGGTCGGCGCATCGTGCCTCGGGCTGTGGAGGAGCGCGGCGGCGAGCGCCCCGGCGCCGGGAGACGCTGCTCGCCTCCTCGCCGGACTCGAGCAGGTCATCGACGGCCTCGTGCAGGAGGTCCAGCTCCAGCATCGCGACGCCGCCGTCCTGACCCACATCCGGCGACACGGCGCCGTCGTCGTCGTCTCCCAGGTCCGGACCACGGAGCCCGCGGACCTCGCGCACCTGCGGCGGCTCGCCGCCCTGGTGGAGGCGTCGGGTGACGCCATCATGGCAGTCGACCCGGACCGCACCATCACCAGTTGGAACCACGCGGCCGAGGCGTTGTACGGCTACAGCGCGGACCACGCGATCGGCCGCAGCGTGGAGCTACTGGCTCCGAGGGAGGTCCCCGGGATCAGGAGGGAATTTCTCGAGGCGCTCGCGGCCGGGAGGCGTGTCTCCGCGCAGCCGGCGCTCGCCCGTCACCGGGACGGCTCGCTCATCGAAGTGTCCGTGACGTTGTCCCCGGTCTTCGACAGTGCAGGCAGGGTTGCGGGGACGACCGTCGTCACGCGCAACATCACCGAGGCCGAGCAGCAGCGTGCCGCCGCCGAGCACGAGAGGGACCGCCTCACCTTCGCGCAGGAGATCGCACATGTCGGGTCGGTCGAGGTGAATATGGTGACGGGGCACCGGTGGTGGTCGGACGAGTACTTCCGGATCCACGGCCTCCCGGTGACGGAGGAGCCGACCGAGGAACTCTGGCACTCGGTGCTGCACCCCGATGACCGTGAGCGGGTGCAGCAGGTCTGGCACGACCTCGAGTCCGGGGGCCCTCCGCTGAAACTCGTCCACAGGATCCTGCGTCCCAGCGGCGAGGTCCGCTGGGTGCACACCAGGGCGGCCGCCGAACGCCGCGACGGCGTCCTGGTGCGTCTGCTCGAAACCGCCGTGGACATCACGGAGCGCAAGCTCGCCGAGGAGGCTCTCCAACGGCTGGCGTTCCACGACCCGCTGACGGGACTCGCGAACCGCGCGCTCCTGGCGCATCGCATCGAGGAGGAACTCCACGACGGCGAGCGGGCCGGGACGCAGGTGGGCGTGCTCTTCCTCGACGTGAACCGCTTCAAGGTGGTCAACGACGGTCTGGGCCACGCCGCCGGCGACAGCCTCCTCATCCAGCTCGCCGCGCGTCTGCGGAGTGCCGTGCGCCCCACGGACACCCTGGCCCGCTTCGCGGGCGACGAGTTCGTGATCGTGTGCGCCGACCTCACCCTCGCGGCCGCCCACGACCTCGCCGGGCGCATCGCCGCCGAGGTGCAGGTCCCCTTCGACCTCCTGGGCCAGGAACTCTTCGTCAGCGTCAGTATCGGCATCGCGCTCTCCTCACCGAACGCCACCGCGGAGTCGCTCCTGCACCAGGCGGATGCGGCCATGTACTTCGCGAAGGAGGCGGGCCGGATCGACGGCGTCGTCTTCGACGAGTCGATGCACCGACAGGCCGAGACGCGCCTCGATATCGGCTCCTACCTTCCGCGTGCTGCCGAACGGGGCGAACTCGAGCTCCATTACCAACCGATCCTCCGCATCGACGGCCGGACGCCCACCGGCTTCGAGGCCCTCCTGCGCTGGCGGCACCCGAAGTACGGCCTCGTCCCGCCGGCCGAGTTCATCCCGGTCGCCGAGGAGACCGGGCTGATCGTCGAACTCGGCCGGTGGGTGCTCGAGAACGCGCTCACCCAGGCGCAGGCATGGCGCGCTCAGGTGCCTGGGGCGTCCGGACTCCGAATCGCCGTGAACCTCTCCGCCCGCCAACTGCTGGATCACGGTCTGGTCGCGACCGTCGCGGAAGCCATGGAGAACGCGGGGATCGACCCCTCGGCGGTCGAACTGGAGATCACCGAATCCGCCGTGATGAAAGACGTCGAACGGTCCATGACCACACTCACGCGGCTCCGCAGCATGGGGATCGGGCTGTCGGTCGATGACTTCGGCACCGGCTACTCCTCCCTGAGCTACCTGAGCCGACTGCCCGTCACCACCCTCAAGATCGATCGGTCGTTCGTGGAGGGACTGGACGGCAGTGACGCCCACGCACGGCCGATCGTCGCCGCGGTGACGATGATGGCCGGCGCCCTCGGACTGGATGTCGTCGCCGAAGGCGTCGAGTCCGAGGACCACCTCCGGGAGCTCGAGACCCTCGGCGTCGGGCTGGCACAGGGCTTCCTCTGGGCGGAGCCGATGCCCGGCCACGAGGTGGCGCCGTGGTTGGCAACCAGCGCGGCCGGGACCCCTTTTGACCCACGGTAGAGCGGCAGGCTATCCTTGGGAGTCGTTGTGCGTGTCCCTTCTCGATACGTCTGCGCCCTTCGGAGCGGTTCAGTTGCAGAACCACCTGGCCCGGGGGCGAAGCCGAGATTCACGGGATGACTGGTCGTATTTCAGCCCTCACCTGAAGTTCCGGTAACGCATGAATAAGCTGAGCCCGCGGGTACGGACGCTTCCGTAGTCACGGGCGACACCGAAATAGAAACGAAGGCCATAACCGTGCGTACGTACACCCCGAAGCCAGGCGACATCAACCGCCAGTGGCACGTAATCGATGCAACCGACGTCGTCCTCGGCCGTCTTGCCAGCCAGACCGCAATCCTGCTCCGCGGAAAGCACAAGCCGACCTTCGCTCCCCACATGGACATGGGCGATTTCGTCATCATCATCAACGCTGAAAAGGTAGCCCTCACCGGCTCCAAGCTCGAGCAGAAGCGCGCCTACCGCCACTCGGGCTACCCGGGCGGCCTGAAGTCGACCACCTACGTGGAACTCCTGGACAAGAACCCGGAGCGCGCAGTGGAGAAGGCCATCCGTGGCATGCTCCCCAAGAACTCCCTCGCAGCACAGCAGATCGGCAAGCTGAAGGTCTACCGCGGCGCCGAGCACCCCCACGCCGCACAGCAGCCCAAGACATACGAAATCACTCAGGTCGCCCAGTAGTCCTGGCCACCAGTACTAAGAAATCACTTCAAGGAGAACCGTGGCTGAGAACACTGAAGAGCTGAACGAACCGACCGAGGAGCTCACGAGCTACACCTCGGAGTCCACCGAAGGCGGCGAGACCGCCGTCAAGGAGCGTCCCGCGCTGACCGTCGGCGGCGGAGCCGTCGGACGCCGCAAGGAAGCTGTCGCCCGCGTGCGCCTCGTCCCCGGCACCGGCAAGTGGATCGTCAACGGGCGCGAGCTCGCCGACTACTTCCCGAACAAGCTGCACCAGCAGGAAGTCAATGACCCCTTCAAGCTCCTCGAGCTCGACGGCGCCTACGACGTCATCGCACGCATCCACGGCGGCGGGCCCTCCGGCCAGGCCGGCGCACTCCGCCTCGGAGTCGCCCGCACGCTGAACGAGATCGACCGCGAGAACAACCGCCCCGCCCTCAAGAAGGCAGGCTTCCTGACTCGTGACGCCCGCGTCATCGAGCGCAAGAAGGCCGGTCTCAAGAAGGCACGCAAGGCGCCTCAGTACTCCAAGCGCTGATCCTTCACGGACACGCCAGATGCCCGTCCGGGCCTCCCGGGCGGGCATCGTGCTTTAACCTGTTCGAGGACCCGCCCGAGCGGTTCCCTGTTCTGCATTGAGGATGATCACGATGAGCAAGTTTTTCGGAACCGACGGTGTCCGCGGCCTGGCCAACGGCCTGATCACGGCGGAGCTGTCCCTGCAGCTGGCCCAGGCCGCCGCCGTGGTCCTCGGCCACAACGCCGCTGACGGACGCCGCCCCACCGCGGTCATCGCCCGCGATCCCCGCATCAGCGGCGAGTTCATCGCGGCGGCCGTCGAGGCCGGGCTCGCCAGCTCCGGCGTCGACGTGTACGACGCCGGTGTCCTGCCGACGCCGGCCGCGGCGTTCCTCGTCGCGGACCTCGGCGCCGACTTCGGCGTCATGATCTCCGCCTCCCACAACGCGGCCCCCGACAACGGCATCAAGTTCCTGGCCCGGGGCGGCAACAAGCTCAGCGACGCGCTCGAGGACGCCATCGAGGACGAGATGGCGCAGCCCAGGCTGCGTCCCGTAGCGGGTGACGTGGGGCGTATCCAACGCTTCGCCGACGCCGAGGACCGCTACCTGGTCCACCTCCTCAGGACCCTCCCACACCGCCTCGAAGGGCTGAAGGTGGTCCTCGACTGCGCCCACGGCGCGGCGAGCGGCTGCTCGCCCGAGGTCTTCCGCGACGCCGGCGCGGACATCGTGGTCATCGGTGCGGATCCCGACGGCATCAACATCAACGACGGCTACGGCTCAACGCACCTCGAGAAGCTGCAGGCCGCGGTCCTGGAGCACGGTGCGGACCTCGGCATCGCCCACGACGGCGACGCCGACCGCTGCCTGGCCGTCGACCACGAGGGCACCGTCGTGGACGGCGACCAGATCATGGCCGTCATGGCCCTCGCCATGAAGGACGCCGGGAAGCTCAAGGACGACACCCTCGTCGCGACGGTCATGAGCAACCTGGGCCTGAAGATCGCCCTGCGCGACGCCGGCGTCACCGTCAAGGAGACCGGCGTGGGGGACCGCTACGTGCTCGAGGGGATGCGCGACGGCGGGTACAGCCTCGGTGGCGAGCAGTCCGGTCACGTCATCTTCGCCGACCACGCCACCACGGGCGACGGCGTCCTGACCGGCCTCCAGCTGGCCTCCCGCATGGCCGGGACCGGCAAGAGCCTCAAGGAACTCGCAGCCGTCATGACGAAGCTGCCCCAGGTGCTCATCAACGTCAAGGGCGTGGACCGCTCCGCCGTGACCTCGGACGACGGCGTACAGGGCGCGGTCCGTGAGGCCGAGACCGCCCTCGGCGAGACCGGGCGCGTACTGCTGCGCCCCTCGGGCACCGAACCGGTGGTGCGGGTCATGGTCGAGGCGGCCGACCTCGCGACCGCCCAGCGTATCGCCGACGGCCTCGCCGCGACGGTCCAGGAGCGGCTCGCCCTCGAACCGGTCGCCTGACTCGACGGTCCAGCCCGGCCGGCGCGCACGAGTAGGACCGGTCCGCACGACCCGACGGCCTCGCTCGGCGCGTACGCGTGCGTCTAGCCGGCAGGGCCGGACGCCGCCCTCGGCACGACGACGAGCTGCGATTCGCCCGGTAGCTCGACACCCCGTGGGGTCCGGAACGCGATCGGCAGCCCCCGGGCGGTCGGCCAGTCGGTGCTGTCCGTGACCTGGACGTGCACGTGCGGCTGCGTGCTGTTCCCCGAATTGCCGCACTCACCGACCGGCCGGCCCTCCCGCACAGGCGACCCGACGCCGACGCGCAGCGAGGACCGGCGCAGGTGGGCGACCAGCACGAAGGGTCCATCCGCGCCCAGGGCGATGACCACGTGGTTGCCGGCGACGGCACCCGGGCCGTGCCGGAGGCGCTGCGCCTGCCCGGCCATGTACGGCAGGAGTGCCAGCTGGGACCGCCGCGCCGCGTGGTCCTCCTCGCCGTCGTGGGCGACGACGACGACGCCCCCGGCCGGGGCGAGCACCGGCGCACCGAATCCGACGAAGCGCTCTGCCGGTTCCGTGGCGACCAGGCTCCGCCAGCTCCTCGGGGCGGACCGGCCGCCGGCGTCCACGGGGACGAGGTCGATCGCATAGGTGGTGCCCATCAGGTCCGTCCCGTGGCTCGGGACGCGACGCGCCGGGCTGTTGCGGGCGCGGAACCTCCCCTCGAGCGGGTAGCGCAGCAGCACCGGGCCGCCGTCGTCCACGGGATCCGTCATGCGCTCCATTGTGGTCTTCGCCGGTCGCCGGGGCGAGGGCGAGACCGGGAGCGAGGCCCGGAACGGCGGAGCCCCGGAGCGGAGCGCTGCCTCCACGGCGGCAGGGCCCTGCCGCGACAGGCGCCGTCAGTCCGCGCGGGCAGCACCGCCCCGGACGCACGAGGACACCTGCGCCCGGCACGGCCGGTCGCAGTCGGCAGCGCTGCTGGAGGAACCGCGCGGCGCCCCCGCGAGCAGGCGCTCGACGGCGTCGTCGTACCGCGACAGCGCGATCTCCGCGATCAGCGGACTCGGCAGCAGGGGCGCACTCACGATGTCGGCGCCGGCCTCCGCCAACCGGTCGTGGAAGTAGCCGGGGGCCAGCAGGTAGGACGCGACCGCGACCGTCCGGTCCGACCCCGCCCGCTGGGCCTCGACGGCGTCGGGGACGGACGGGACGGCTTTCGACCCGAACCCCGCCCCTACCCGGCCCGTCCTGAGCGCGGCGAGGACGGCCTGCACCTCGGCGACGTCCTCCGCGGCACAGGCGTCGGAGGACCCCGCGGCGGCCAGCACCACGGCGTCGGCGTCGTCCACCCCTGCCTCGTCGAGCCGCTGCTGCAGCACCCGGGCGAGCCGCGGATCCGGCCCCAGCGGGAGGGCCGACACCGTTCCGGGCCGGCTCGCCGCCGCGCGGGCGATGTCCACCTTGACGTGATAGCCGACGGAGAGCAGCAGCGGCACGACGACGGCGGGGCGGCCGGCCGCAAGGGACGCCACCACGTCCACGAGGTCCGGCTCCTGCACATCGACGTACGCCTCGCGGACCTCCACCTCCGGGCGGAGCGCCATGATCCCCGCACGCACGGCGTCGATCGCGCGCCGGCCCCGGGCGTTGTCGGTGCCGTGGGAGCAGGCGATGAGGACGGGCGGGGGCCCCGGCTCCGGATTCGCGGTCATGGCTGCCATTGAAGCACCGGCCACGCCTCAGGAGGCAACGTGGACCTCGACGATGCCGTCCCTGCACCGCACCGGGTAGGCCTGCAGCCCCTCGCCGCCGGACAGGCAGGCCCCGGTCGCGAGGTCGTAGACCTCCTTGTGGAGGGGCGAGGCTATGGTGGGTGCCGTTCCCCGTGATCCGATGATGCCCCGCGCCATGACGGCGGCCCGGGTCCGTGGATCGATGTTGCCGACGGCGTGCACCCTGTCGCCGGGCAGGCGGAACAGGGCGATCTGCTCCCGGTCCACCAGCGCAGCCTCCCCCCAGCACTCCTCGAGATCGTCGATGCGGCAGACGGCGACCCAGGTACTCGAGGGCGCGGGACGCTGCAGGATGAGCTCGGTCATGGCGTTCTCCTCGGTGACGGGATGCGTTCCTGCAACGCTAGGCGGCGGACGTGTCATCGACGTCGCGGCGCCGTTGCGCCGCGGTAACGTGCGCCTCACGGCGCGGAGTCCCGCCGGTGAGCCCGAAGTTAACGTGGCGACACATCGGCGACACATCCGGGAAATTGCCTGTTCGTACCGTGGAGGGAGCAGCGGGAGCGCCCCGGTCCGGACGGAAGGCACCACATGAGCGAGACCCGATCATCCCGACCCGCCGAGGCGGACGCCGTGCCGCGGGAGCGGCGCGTCGTCGTCGTGGGCGGGGGGCCCGCCGCCCACCGCCTGGTCGAGGCTCTGTGGCGGCGCGGCATGGAGGGGCTGCACATCACGGTCCTGACCGAGGAGGCGCACGCACGGTACGACCGCGTGGCCCTGAGCACCGCGCTGACCGGCGACGTGGACCTCGGACTCGGGGAGCCGCTCATGTGGCGGGAGCCCGCGATCAGGCTCGTGACGGGCGAGCAGGCGGTCCGCCTGGACCTCGCGGCGCGGTGCGTCGAGGGCGCCTCCGGCGAGAGATACGCGTACGACGACGTCGTGCTGGCCACCGGCTCGGAGGCCGTGCGCCTGCCCCTGCCGGGGTCCGAGCACGCCGCGGTCTACCGCACCCTCGACGACGTGCAGTGGCTGCGCACCGAGACGGCCCGGCTGGCGGCCTCCCTCGGCCGGGCTCCCCGCGCCGTCATCATCGGGGGCGGGCTGCTCGGCCTCGAAGCGGCCGGCGGACTCCAGCAGCTCGGCGCCTCGTCCACGGTGGTCAACCGTGCCGGCTGGCTGATGAACGCGCAGCTCGACCAGGGCGGCGGCCAGGCGCTCGGCCGGCTCATCAGCGCCAAGGGGCTGGGTATCCACTGCGGGGGAGCGCCCGTCGCCATCGGGACGGACGACGGCGGCAGCGTCACGGACGTGACCCTGAGCGACGGCGCCGTCCTCCCGGCCGACCTCGTGGTGTTCGCCGTCGGCATCCGGCCGCGTGACGAGCTCGCCCGCGCCGCGGGACTCGACGTGGCACCCCGCGGCGGCGTGGTGATCAACGCGGCCTGCGGAACCGGGAGGCCCGGCGTCTGGGCGATCGGGGAGGTGGCGAACTACGAGGGCGTCAGCATGGGGCTGGTGGCTCCCGCGAACGCGATGGCGGAGGTCTGCGCCGACGGAATCCTCGGAGGCCACTCCGGCTTCGCCGGCTTCGACACCGCCACCAAGCTCAAGCTCTCGGGCGTCGAGGTCGCGAGCTTCGGCGACGCGCTCGCGGAGACGGACGGCAGCCTCGAGATCGTCTACGCCGATCCCGCCAGGGGGCTCTACCAGAAGCTCGTGGTCACCGACGACGCCAGGACCCTCCTCGGCGGGATCTTCGTGGGCGACGCCGCACCCTACTCCGCGCTGAGACCGCTGCTGGGGCGCGAACTGCCGGGCGAGCCCGGCGCCTACCTCTCCTCGGCCGGGGGAGGCGACGCCCCGCCGTCGGACCTGCCCGACGACGTCATCCTCTGCTCCTGCAACAACGTGACGGCCGGGGCCTGCCGGTCCGCAGTCCACGGACTCGGCCCGGACGGGTCCGCCGCGGAGCCCGCGCTCGACCTCCCGGCCCTCAAGGCGTGCTCGCGCGCCGGCACGCAGTGCGGCTCCTGCGTCCCCATGCTGAAGAAGCTGCTCGACACCGAACTCACGAAGGCGGGCCGGGCCGTCACGAAGGGCATCTGCGAGCACTTCGCGATGTCACGGCCCGAACTCTTCGAAGCCATCCAGGCCCTCGACCTCGCGTCCTTCCAGGAGATCATCCGGCGTTTCGGTGTCTCCGAGGAGGCGAGGACCGGGTACGGCTGCGACATCTGCAAGCCGGCCATCGGCTCCATCCTCGCCACGCAGCGCGGGGAATACGTGCTCGACGGCGGACGCGGGACCCTGCAGGACACCAACGACCGCGCGCTCGCGAACATGCAGCGCAACGGCACCTACTCCGTGGTGCCCCGCATCCCCGGTGGGGAGATCACGCCGCAGAAGCTCGCGGTCATCGCGCAGGTCGCCGAGCAGTTCGGCCTGTACGTGAAGCTGACCGGCGCGCTGCGGATCGACCTCTTCGGAGCCCGGCTGGAGCAGCTGCCGGAGATCTGGAAGATCCTCGTGGAGGCCGGGTTCGAATCCGGGCAGGCCTACGGCAAGGCGCTGCGGAACGTGAAGTCCTGTGTGGGGTCCACCTGGTGCCGGTTCGGTGTGCAGGACTCCGTGGCGATGGCCATCGACCTGGAGCTGCGGTACCGCGGGCTGCGGGCCCCGCACAAGTTCAAGATGGGCGTGTCGGGGTGCGCGCGCGAGTGCGCGGAGGCCCGGAGCAAGGACGTCGGCGTGATCGCCACCGACCAGGGCTGGAACCTCTACGTCGGGGGGAACGGCGGCTTCCAGCCCGCGCACGCGCAACTCCTCGCCCAGGACCTCGACGGCGAGACCCTCGTCCGCTACATCGACCGCTACCTCATGTACTACATCCGCACCGCCGACCGCATGCAGCGCACCGCGCGGTGGATGGACGATCTCGACGGGGGCCTCGATCACGTGCGCGACGTCGTCATCGGGGACTCCCTCGGCATCGCTGCGGACCTCGAGGCCGCGATGGCCAGGCACGTCGAGCACTACGAGGACGAATGGGCCGCCACCCTCAAGGACCCGGACAGGCTCCGCCGTTTCAGGTCCTTCGTCAACGCACCCGACGCCGCCGACCAGTCGATCGTCCTCGTCGAGGAGCGCGGCCAGCGCCGCCCCGCCACCCAGGCGGAGATCGACGCCGGAGCCGCCCGCGTGGGTCTGGGCGCAGTGATCCCCGTCCGCGTCCCGACGGGACCGGCAGCAGCAGAGACTCAGGAGGGCTGACCGGTGCAGCTGGAGATCGATCTGAACGGACACCGCGTGGTGGTCGTCGGCCACGCGCGGGAGGCGCGGCGGATCGTCACCCGGTACCAGGCTGCCGGAGCCGACGTCGATCGTTTCGACACGGTCGCCTCCGCCGTCGACGAACTCGACGGCGCCACTCTGGTGGTCCGGGTGGACGGCGCAGCTGCGGCACCACCGCAGGGGTCTGCGCAGGACGGCGTCCTGCGGCAGCGGTGCAGGGACGCCGGCGTGCTCCTGACCCGGGAACCGGCGGCCTCGGACACCGGGCACGTGAGCCTGGTCGGCGGCGGACCGGGCGCCCGGGGACTCCTGACCCTCGACGCGGCCGCCGCTCTCAGGGACGCCGACGTCGTCCTCTACGACCGGCTCGGGCCCACGGAGTCCCTGGCGGAGCTGGCACCCTCGGCGGAGCTCGTCGACGTCGGGAAACTGCCCGGCCATCACCGCGTACCGCAGGCCGGTATCAACGCCCTCCTGGTGCAGCACGCCCTCGCCGGACGGCACGTGGTGCGGCTGAAGGGCGGCGACCCCTTCGTGTTCGGGCGCGGGAGCGAGGAGCTCGCCGCGTGCCTCGAGGCGCGGGTGCCCTGCACCGTGCTGCCGGGCATCAGCTCGTCGATCGCCGTCCCGGCGGCCGCGGGGATCCCCGTCACGCACCGCGGCGTCAGCCACCTGTTCACCGTGGTCTCCGGGCACGCACCGCTGACCGACGACGAACACCGTCACCTCGCCGGCCTCGGCGGGACCATCGTGATCCTCATGGGCGTCTCGACGCTGCCCCAGCTCGTCGCGGGTCTCGGCAGGGCCGGGATGCGCCCCGACATGCCGGTCGCCGTCGTCGAGCGCGGCTACAGCGCATCACAGCGGACGACGTCGGGGACGCTGTCGACGATCGTCACCGCCGCGGGTGCCGCACGCTGCCAGTCGCCCGCGGTCCTGGTCATCGGCGAGGTGGTGCGGGTGGGGCTCCAGCTGCAGGGTAGCGCCGCGCACCTCGCGCGTCTGACGGAGTCGCTGGCGTCATGAACGACGCCATCCGTTCCGACGGTTCCGCCGGCCAGCTCGCCGGATTCCGCATCGGTGTGACCTCGGACCGCCGGTCCGGTGACCTGATCGACGCCCTCGAGCGGCGGGGCGCCTCGGTGTTCCACGCACCGGCACTGAAGATCGCACCGATCGCGGAGGATGTGGCACTCCTCGCGGACACCGCCGCGGTGGTGTCCGCCCGCCCGGACCTCTTCATCATCACGACCGCGTACGGGATGCGCCGCTGGTTCGAAGCGGCCGATGCCGCGGGGCTGGGCGACGACCTGCTCGACGTGCTCGGGAACGGCCGGATCCACGTCCGGGGGCCGAAGGCCAGGGGAGCGGTGCGCGCGGCCGGGCTGGACGACGTCGGCATCAGCTCCGACGAGACGACGGCGACCCTCGTGGACCAGATCCTCCGGGAGGACCTCAGGGGCCTCACGATCGCCGTCCAGCTGCACGCCTACGCCGACGAGCACCAGCTCGAACGGCTCCGGGCCGCGGGCGCCACGCTGCTCACCGTCACGCCCTACCGGTGGATCAAGCCGGAGGGTTCCGAACGGCTGCCGCGGCTCATCGAGGCCGTGTGCGCCGGGCAGCTCGACTGCGTCACGTTCACGAGCGCACCGGCGGTCGACGCCCTGTTCAGCACCGCGGCCGAGCAGGGCATGCAGGAGGACCTCGTGCACCGGTTCCGGCACGGCGTCCTCGCGGCCGCCGTCGGGCCGGTGACGGCGCAGCCCCTGCTCGACGCCGGGATCACGCCCATCGTCCCCGAGCGGTTCCGCATGGGTGCGCTGATCCGACTGGTCTGCGACCAGCTGGCCGAGCACCACGTGGAGCAGCTCTCCACGCGCTCCGGCCACGTCGAGGTGCGCGGCCGGGCCGTGCGGGTGGACGGCGTCCGGGTTGATCTCGCCCCCGCCCAGCTGGCACTCCTCAAGGCCCTGCTGGCGGCCCGCGGCGCCGTCCTCAGCCGGGAGGCACTGACCAACCTCCTCACCCCGGCCGGCGCGCCGCATGCACTGGACATGAGCGTCAACCGCCTGCGGAAGTCCCTGCCGGACCCGACCCTGATCGAGACGGTCGTCAAGCGCGGGTACCGTCTGCACCTCTGACCGGCCCCACCCCGGGATCCGGACCGGCACCGCCTCACGACGCGACCGCCGCGGCGAAGTGCCCCTCGATGACGGCCCGGATGTCGTCGTGGCATCCGCCGCACCCCGTCCCGGCCCGTGTGGCAGTCGAGACGTCCTGCACGGAGGCGCACCCGGCGGCCACGGACTCCTGCACCGACCCGCGGGTGACGCCGGCACAGCGGCACAGCGTGGCCGCCGGACCAGGAGGCGAGGCGGCCGGCAGCCCCTCCGCGCTGTCGAGCCGCAGCAGGCTGGAGCGATCCGCCGGGAGTTCGCTGCCGCGCTCGAACAGCAGGACCAGTTCGGCTCCCGTACGCGGCATCCCCACGCACACGAGGCCGGTGAGGACGCCGTCGCGCGTGACCATCCTCGCGTAGCGTCCGTGCCCCGGGTCCGCCCACTCAGCCACCGCGAGGCCCGGCTCCACGGTCCAGGGGTCCACGTCCGTCTCACCCGCGACCACGGCGTCGACGCCGCGGGCCTTCAGCACGACGACGGCATCACGGCGTCCGGCAGCACCAGCGCCCGGACCTCCGCCGGACCCGTCGCCCGGCCAGTCGCCCGGCCCGCGGGCGTCCCCGGACAGTTCCGCGGCGAAGGCTTCCCCGAGGGCATCCGCCTGCTGCCACCCCGGCCCGATGAGGCCCTGGGGTGCGGTGACGCCCGCGCACGCCGCGCAGGAGAGGCGGAGGCAGCACACCTCCGCGCAGTCGCCGATGGCCCAGATGTCCTCCGTGCCGACCGCACGCAGCGAATGGTCCACGAGGATGCCGTCCGCGACCGCCAGGTCGCTGCCCTCGGCGAGCTCCGTCCGCGGACGCACGCCGCACGCGAGCACGAGCGCGCTGCCGTGGACGCGTGTCCCGCCGTCCAGGCCGACCCCCGCGAATCGCCCGTCCTCCAGCTCGATCCCCGTGGTCGTCCCGGCCACCACGTTGATGCCGGCGTGCCGCAATGCGGCCGCCAACACCCGTGCGCCGTCCCCTAGGAGCCGTTCCATGGGGGAGCGGCCGTGGTGGACGAGGGTGATGCGCCCACCCTCCTCGGCCGCGGCGAGAGCGGCCTCGATCCCGAGGATGCCGCCGCCCAGCACGACGATCCGCTGCTGTGCGGTGAGCGCGGTGGCCACCGCCCGGGCGTCGCGGAGGTCGCGGAGGAAGCTGACCCCGGGTGGGAGCGGCGAGGTCTCGGGCCCGTCCAGGCCCTTCAGCTTCGGGCGGACGGGGCGGGAGCCGGTCGCGAGGACCAGCCGGTCGTAGTCGATGGCCTCGCCGCCGGTCAGCAGCACACGGCGGAACGGCCGGTCGATGCGTGCCACGGAGGCGCCCAGGCGCACGTCGATGCCCGAGGACCGGAGCGTGTCCGCGTCGGCGAGCCGGATGGCCGCTTCAGGGGTGCGGCCGACGGCGACATCGGCCACGAGCACCCGGTTGTAGGCGGCGTCGGCCTCCTGGCCGATCACGGTCAGGGCGACCAGCCCCGCGGCGACGAGGGGTTCGAGGTGTTCGACGAGCCGCGCCGCGACGGGTCCGAACCCGACGACGACGACGCGGCACGGGATGGAGCATTCCGGCGGTCTCATGCGACGACCTCCGGCCCGTCCGCGCGGACGCTGTCGTCCCGCGGACCCGGACGTGCCACGCGGACGGGAGTCGTCTTGAACTCCGGCATGCCCGACACCGGGTCCGTGCTGCCGCCCGTCAGCCGGTTCGCCGACCCGGCGTCCGCGAAGTGGAAGGCCAGGAAGACCGTGTCCTGGCGGATGTCGGGGGTGAGGTCCGCCAGCGCCCGGGCCTCGCCGTGGGGGCTCGTCACGACCACGCGCTCGTCCTGCGCGATGCCGAGGTCCTGGGCCGTGGAGGGATGGAGTTGCAGCCGCGGGGCCGGTTGTGCCGCGAGCAGCGCCGGGACGCGCCGGGTCTGGGTGCCGGACTGGTAGTGCTCGAGGAGCCGGCCCGTGGCCAGGAGCAGCGGGCGCGGCCGACGTGCCGCCGTCGTGGCGGTCCGCGGGACGACGGGGACCAGCACGGCACGGCCGTCGGCGTGCGCGAAGGCGTCGACGAAAAGCCGCGGTGTCCCGGTGCTGCCCGCCGGGTACGGCCAGTACGCGGGGGCGCCGGCGTCGAGCACGTCGTAGTCCAGACCCGAGTAGTCCGCGGGGCCGCCGGCGCTGGCGCGGGCGAGCTCGTCGAACATGGTGGACGGGTCCTCGCTGAACCGGGAGGGCGCGTCCAGCCGACGCGCGAGCTCCCGCATGATCCACAGCTCGCTCCGGGCACCCGGGGGCGGGTCGACGGCCCGGCGCCTCCGCAGGATCCTGCCCTCCAGGTTCGTCACCGTGCCGTCCTCCTCGGCCCACTGCAGGACCGGCAGGACGACGTCCGCGAGCGCCGCGGTCTCCGACAGGAAGAAGTCGGACACCACGAGGAGGTCGAGGGAGCGCAGGCCCGCGATGACCGTGGCGGCGTCGGGCGCGGAGACGGCGACGTTCGCGCCGTGCACGAAGAGGCAGCGCGTGCCGCCGGGCTTCCCGAGCGAGGCGAGGAGTTCGACGGCGGGCAGGCCCGGCCCGGGGATCAGCTCCTCCGGGACGTCCCAGACGGCGGCGACGTGGGCCCGCGCCGCCGGATCGGTGATCTTCCGGTAGCCGGGGAGCTGGTCGGCTTTCTGCCCGTGCTCCCGACCGCCCTGCCCGTTGCCCTGGCCCGTGAGCGTCCCGTAGCCGCTGTGGGCCGTGCCCGGGAGTCCGAGGAGCAGCGCGAGGTTGATGGCGGCCGTGGTCGTGTCCGTGCCGTCGGCGTGCTGCTCGATGCCCCGGCCGGTCAGGATGTAGGCGCCGTGGCTGCCGTCGGAGCCGCGCCTGGCCCCCGCTGCGAGGAGCCGCGCGACGGCACGCAGGGCCGCCGCAGGGACGCCCGTGATGCCCTGCACGCGTTCCGGCCACCATTGCGCGAGGCCACGGACGACGCCGTCGTACCCGCTGGTCCGGGCCTCGAGGAAGCGGTCGTCGGTCAAGCCCTCCGCCACCACGATGTGGGCCAGGCCCAGGAGCAGGGCGAGGTCCGTACCGGGGGTGGGCTGCAGGTGGATCCCCCTGCCCTGGTCGGTCAGCCGGGCGGTCGCCGACCGCCGAGGGTCGACGACGACCAGGCCGCCCGCGGCCTGGGCCCCTGCCAGGTGCTGGACGAAGGGAGGCATGGTGTCGGCGGCGTTCGAGCCGAGAAGCAGGACCACGGACGCGTCTGCGAGGTCCTCGAGGGGGAAGGGGAGGCCGCGGTCGAGACCGAAGGCCCGGTTGCCGGCGGCGGCCGCCGAGGACATGCAGAACCGGCCGTTGTAGTCGATGCGGGACGTGCGCAGCGCGAGGCGGGCGAACTTGCCGAGCGTGTAGGCCTTCTCGTTGGTGAGTCCGCCGCCACCGAACACCGCGACGGCGTCCCGGCCGTGTCCGGCCTGGATGCCCAGGACGCGGTCGCGGATGAGGTCCAGCACGGTGTCCCACGCGGTTTCCCGGAGGACGCCGTCGGCGTCGCGGAGCAGCGGCGCGGTGAGGCGGTCGGGATGCTGGAGCAGTTCCGCCGCGGACCATCCCTTGCGGCACAGCCCGCCCCGGCTGGTGGGGAAGTTGCGGCCCTCCACGCGGGCCCCGCCGCCGTGTGTCACGGACGCGGTGACCGTCATGGCGCACTGGAGGGCGCAGTAGGGGCAGTGCGTGTGCTGCCCGGTCCCTGCCTGCTGCATCGGTCAGACCTTGCCGAGGGTCGAGGAGCGGCGGAGGTAGAAGAACCAGGTGACGGCGAGCATGAGGACGTACCCTCCGACGAAGCCGTAGAACGCACCGTCGTAGCTGCCCGAGGCGCCCTTCGAGGCGTTGAGCACCTGCGGGATCAGGAAGCCGCCGTACGCGCCGACCGCCGAGATCAGTCCGAGGGCCGCGGCGGACTTGCGGCCGGTGCTCACCGACTCCCGGAGTTCGGACCCTGCTGCGGCGCCGCGCCGGGCGAAGATGACGGGGATCATCCGGTAGGTCGCCCCGTTGCCCGCACCGGCCGCCGCGAAGAGGACGAGGAACAGGCCGAGGAAGAGCCAGAAGTCGGCCAGGGGGAGTGTCCAGACGACGGCCAGGGCGACCGCGGCCATGACCGCGAAGGCGCACACGGTGATCGCTGCTCCGCCGAAGCGGTCCGCCATGCGGCCGCCGAAGGGCCGCGCGAGGGACCCCACCAGGGGGCCGAGGAACGCGAGGGACAGTGTCGCCGGTCCCATGGCGATCGTCGAGAAGGCGGGGAAGGAATCGACGATCAGCTTCGGGAAGACTCCGGCGAACCCGATGAACGAGCCGAACGTCCCGATGTAGAGCAGCGCCATGATCCACAGGTGCGGTTCACGGACGGCGGCCAGGGACCCGGCGAGGTCGCTTCGGGCGCTGGAGAGGTTGTCCATGAACTTCCAGGCGCCGAAGGCGGCGGCGAGGATCAGGGGCACCCAGATCCAGCCGGCGAGGGGGAGGTCCAGGGTCGCGGCGGCACCCAGGGCGACGGCGATGGGCACCACCAGTTGGGCGACGGCGGCGCCGAGGTTCCCGCCCGCCGCGTTCAGGCCGAGCGCCCACCCCTTCTCCCGTGCGGGGAAGAAGAACGTGATGTTCGCCATCGAGCTCGCGAAGTTGCCGCCGCCGAAGCCCGCCAGCGCTGCCACGGCGAGCATCACCCCGAACGGGGTCTCGGGGTTCGAGACGCACAGTCCGAGTCCGATGGTCGGGATCAGCAGGAGCAGGGCGGAGATGATGGTCCAGTTCCGGCCCCCCAGCCTCGGCACCATGAACGTGTAGGGGATGCGCAGCGTCGCTCCGACGAGGGACGGCATGGAGATCAGCCAGAAGATCTGCGAGGTGGAGAAGGTGAAGCCCGCCGCCGGCAGGTACACCACGACGATCGACCACAGCTGCCAGACCACGAATCCGAGGAACTCGCAGGCGATGGACCACTGCAGGTTGCGCCGCGCGATGGCCTTGCCGCCACTGTTCCACTGGAGGGTGTCCTCGGCGTCCCAGTTGTCGATCCACCGGCCGGGCCGGTGGACCAGCGCGGGCGCGCTCGTCGCCGGTGCGGGAGACGCTGTCGCCAGGGCGGCAGATGCTGCTTCGTCGATGCTCACGGAAGTCCTCCAGGGGCTGGTGCGGCTGCTTCCCCCGACGCTAGCGAGCGCGCGTTTCCGTCCCCCGCGTGCCGCGTAAACGCTCCGTGACGTTCACCTATCCACGCCGGGCCGGTACCGTGAGGTCTCGGGTGCACGCCGCGGAGCGGACACCCGATCCCACGAAGGAGGACGACCATGAGGGTCCTTGTCACCGGATCCACGGAAGGGCTCGGACGGGCGGCCGCGGAGGACCTCCTGCGGCAGGGGCACGACGTCGTCGTGCATGCCCGCACCGGGGAGCGGGCCGGCGCACTGGCACCGCTCACGGCACAGGGTGCGGGGCTCGTGGTGGGGGACTTCGGGGACCGCAGGGCGGTCCTCCGGATCGCTGCCGAGTTGAACGAGGGCGAGTCGCCCGACGCCGTCATCCACAACGCGGGACTCTGGAGCGGACCAGCGGTCATGCCCGTCAACGTGATCGCCCCCTACCTCCTGACCGCACTGCTCGAGGGCCCGCGACGCCACGTGTACCTGAGCAGCGGCTCGCACTACAGCGGGCGTCCGTCCCTGCACGGCGTGGACTGGCGGGGCCGCATGCCGGGACGCTACGGGGACAGCAAGCTCTTCCTCACCACGTTCTCCGCGGCACTGGCCCGCCTGCGCCCCGACGTCCTGAGCAACGCGGTGGATCCGGGCTGGGTCCCCACACGGATGGGCGGCCCCGACGCGCCCGACGACCTCGACCTCGGTCACCGGACCCAGGTGTGGCTCGCGACGGCCGAGGACCCCGAGGCACTCGTGACCGGTGAATACTGGTTCCACCGTGCCCGGCGGCAACCCCACGCCGCCGTGCACGACCTCGAGTTCCAGGACCGGCTGCTCGACGCCCTGGCAAAGGAGACGGGCGTCCCGCTGCCCGGGAGCCGCTGACCCCTCGAGCCGCTCAGGACGAGGGGAGCGCTTCAGTAGGACGGCGCCGGCGGGAGGCCGAAGTGCTCCTCGAGGGTCTCCGTCCCGGCCGCCTTCATGGCCAGGGCGACGTCCCTGCCCACATAGCGGAAGTGCCAGGATTCCGCCGAGAAGCCCGTGATCTCGTGGAACCCGAGCGGGTAGCGCAGGATGAACCCGAACTCGGCCGCGTTCCCCGCCGCCCACTGCGCAGCGGGCGTGTCCTTGAAGCAGAGCACCAGGGTGCAGGCGCCGTCGGCCTGCGCGATGTCGAAGGCGAGGCCGGTCTGGTGCTCCGAGTAGCCCGGACGGGCGGACACGGTGTCCGCGCCGGCCGGGCCGCCGTACTGGCCCACCCAGTACGCGTAGGTCGATTCCTGGTCCGCGAACGATCGGTACCCGCTGACCATGGTCAGGTCCACGCCGTCGGCCGCCGCCGCCGCGAACATCTCCTCCACCGCCGTCGCCGCGTCGGGGCGCAGGAGGTCGAAGCCGGTGGGGGTGGCGACGTCGGGCCGGCGCAGGTCGGCGGGCGCGTAGTCCAGGGGCGTCAGGGGCCTGCGTTTGTTCACGACGACGTCGACGGCAGCGGGGTCCGTGTGCGCGGCCGGGGCGGGGGTCGCGGCGACCGTTGCTGCCGGTGCGCTCGCGGCGGGACGGGGTGCGCGCTGGGGGGGGTGCGCGCTGGGGCGGGGCGGGCAGGTCCCCGGAGGGCATCGGGCCCGACCCCGCAGTGGTCCCCGACGAGGCGGTGGTCCCCGACGCGGGGCCGGGGGAAGCCTCGGACGCCGGGTTTGGCCCGGAGCAGGCAGAGAGCATCACGACGAGGACCACCCACGGCAGGACGCGCACGCTCAGGTCTTCCGCAGGAGCATACGCCGCACCGAGTGGTCGGCGTCCTTAGTGAGCACCAGCTGGGCCCTGCCGCGTGTGGGCAGGACGTTGGCCACGAGATTGGGCTCGTTGATGCGCTCCCAGATACCGGTCGCCGTCCGGCGGGCCTCCTCGTCGCTGAGGTCCGCGTACCGGTGGAAGTAGGACTCCGGGTTGGCGAACGCACCGGAGCGCAGGGACTGGAAGCGGTGGATGTACCACTCCTTGATATAGGCGGTCTTCGCGTCCACGTAGATGGAGAAGTCGAAGAAGTCGCTCAGCGCGAGTCCGGTGATGCCGTCGGGCCGCGGCCGCGCCGGGGCGAGGACGTTCAGCCCCTCGACGATGAGGACGTCGGGACGGCGGACCACGATCTCACGGCCCGGCACGATGTCGTAGGTGAGGTGCGAGTACGAGGGGGCGCGGACCTCGGCGGCACCGCTCTTGACCTCGCTGACGAAGCGCAGGAGCCGCCGGCGGTCGTAGGACTCGGGGAACCCCTTGCGCTGCATGAGGCCCCGGCGGTGGAGTTCCGCATTCGGGTAGAGGAACCCGTCCGTGGTGATCAGGGCCACATCGGGGGTGTCGGGCCAGCGCCGCAGGAGCTCGCGCAGCACCCTCGCCGTCGTCGACTTGCCCACCGCCACGGACCCGGCGACGCCGATCACGAAGGGCGTGCGGGTGGTGCGCTCACCGAGGAACGTGTTGGTGGCGGCGTGCAGCTGGTCGGCCGCGGCCGTGTAGAGGTTCAGCAGGCGGGAGAGGGGGAGGTAGACCTCCCGCACCTCGTCGAGGTTCAGCGCGTCGCCCAGGCCCCGCAGCCGCTGGACGTCCTCGAAGTTCAACGGACTCTTCATCTCGTGGGACAAGCGGGACCACGTCTGGCGGTCGAGTTCCACGAAGGGGGTGAAGGATTCGGCGCTGACGGCCTGCTGCGTCCCCATGCCTCTGTCGCTCACCCGATGATTCTGCCCGCTGGTCTGCGCATTAACAAACACAGCCGCAGGTACTCTGGATGTCATGTGTGGAATCGTTGGATATGTGGGCCGGGACAACGGCCAGGGATCATCGGTGCTCGACTCTGTCGCCCCGGCGTTCGATCGGGAGGCGTCCGAAGCGCAGCACGGCGCCCTCGACGTCGTGATGGAGGGCCTCCGGCGCCTCGAGTACCGCGGGTACGACTCGGCCGGGGTGGCGGTGATCACCCCCGGCGGCATCGAGTCGCGGAAGAAGGCGGGCAAGCTGACCAACCTCGTCGCCGAGCTCGAGGCCGACCCGCTGCCGCGCTCCCTGACCGGGATCGGGCACACGCGGTGGGCGACCCACGGCGGCCCGACCGACCAGAACGCGCATCCGCACCTCGCCGACGACGGCAGGCTCGCGGTGATCCACAACGGCATCATCGAGAACTACGCCGAGCTCAAGGCCGAGCTGACCGGTGAGGGGCTGTCCTTCATCTCCGACACCGACACCGAGGTCGCGGCCGGGCTCCTGGGCCAGCTGTACCGCGGACTCGTCGACAGCGGCACCGAGGGCGATCTCCTGACCCTCGCCCTGCAGCAGGCCTGCCAGCGCCTCGAAGGCGCCTTCACGCTCCTCGCCATCCACCAGGACCAGCCCGGCGTCGTCGCCGCCGGCCGCCGCAACTCCCCGCTCGTGGTGGGGCTCGGCGACGGCGAGAACTTCCTCGGCTCCGACGTCTCCGGCTTCATCGACTTCACGCGCCGCGCCGTGGAGCTCGGCCAGGACCAGATCGTCACCATCACGCCCGACGACGTCACCATCACCGACTTCTTCGGGGCCCCCGCCGAGGGCACCGAGTTCCACGTCAGCTGGGACGCCGCCGCCGCCGAGAAGGGCGGCTTCGACTCCTTCATGGAGAAGGAGATCCACGACCAGCCCGACGCCGTCGGCCAGACCCTCCTCGGCCGCTCCGGCGTCGACGGCAACCTGATGCTCGACGAACTGCGCATCGACGAGGCGATCCTGCGCTCCGTCGACAAGATCGTGGTGCTCGCGTGCGGCACGTCCGCCTACGCCGGCCAGGTGGCCAAGTACGCCATCGAGCACTGGTGCCGCATCCCCACCGAGGTGGAGCTGTCCCACGAGTTCCGGTACCGCGACCCCATCGTGAACGAGAAGACCCTCGTCGTCGCGATCTCGCAGTCCGGGGAGACCATGGACACCCTCATGGCGGTCCGGTACGCGCGGGAGCAGGGCGCCAAGGTCGTGGCGATCTGCAACACCAACGGCTCCACCATCCCGCGCGAGTCCGACGCCGTGCTGTACACGCACGCAGGCCCGGAGATCGCCGTCGCCTCGACGAAGGCCTTCCTCGCGCAGATCACCGCCGCCTACCTGCTGGGCCTGTACCTCGCGCAGCTGCGCGGCAACAAGTACCGCGACGAGATCGCCGACGTCCTCGCCGACCTCTCGACCATTCCGGGCAAGATCCAGTCCATCCTCGACGACGCCGACAAGATCAAGCAGCTCGGCACCGACATGGCCAACGCCAAGTCCGTGCTGTTCCTCGGCCGCCACGTGGGCTTCCCCGTGGCGATGGAGGGGGCCCTGAAGCTCAAGGAGCTGGCGTACATCCACGCGGAGGGCTTCGCCGCGGGCGAGCTCAAGCACGGGCCGATCGCGCTGATCGAGGAGGGCCAGCCCGTCGTCGTGGTCATGCCGTCCCCCAGCAGCCGCAATTCCCTGCACGCCAAGGTGGTCTCCAACGTCCAGGAGATCCGCGCGCGCGGCGCCGTGACGATCGTCATCGCCGAGGAGGGGGACACCACGGTCGAGGCCTACTCGGAGCACGTGTTCTACGTGCCGGCGACACCGACGCTGCTCGCCCCGCTGCTGACCACGGTGCCGCTGCAGATCTTCGCCCTGGCCCTCGCCAGCGCCAAGGGCTACGACGTCGACCAGCCCCGGAACCTGGCGAAGTCGGTCACGGTTGAGTAGTCCCCTCCAGGGGCCGCTGCGGACCCCCGCAGCGGCCCCCGGCCGGGGGCGGGCGTGATCGTCGGCATCGGCGTCGACGTGGTGGACGTCGAACGCTTCCGGCAGCAGCTCGAACGCACCCCGGCGCTCCTCGAGCGGCTGTTCGTGCCGGCCGAGCGCGCGCTGAACACGCGGTCCCTCGCTGCGCGGTTCGCGGCCAAGGAGGCCGTCGCGAAGGCGGTCGGGGCCCCCGTGGGCATGAACTGGCAGCACTGCACCATCGCGGTCGACGAGACCGGGGCGCCGTCGGTGGTCGTCGACGGGACCGTGGCGGAGGCCGCCCGGGCCCGCGGCGTCCAGACCTGGCACCTGTCCATCAGCCACGACGGCGGCCTCGCCACCGCCATGGTGGTGGCCGAGGGCAGCCCACTGATGGGCCGAGAATAGTAACCGTGCTGATTGTCGCTCGGCTTACCGCTAAGCTCGACCATATGCTTCAAGCATTTTCCGGTGGTGACGTCCGCGCTGCGGAGGCACCACTCCTCGACGCCGGCCAGGGGGACGCCCTGATGCAGCGGGCTGCCCATGCCCTGTTCGGCGTCGTCCTCGGTCTCCTCCGCGACGCCGGCCGCGGCACCTACGGGGCCACCGCCGTCGTGCTGGCCGGGAGCGGGAACAACGGTGCGGACGCACTGTACGCGGGGGAGCGGCTCCTGCGGCGGGGTGTCGGTGCCACGGCGATCCTCACCGCGGACCGGGCCCACGAGGCCGCCCTGGACGCCTTCACACGCGCCGGCGGGACGAGCGTCCGGCTGGCCGACGCCCCGGACCTCGCGGCGCTGGCAGCCCATGCGGCGTCCGCCGACGTCCTGCTGGACGGGATCCTCGGCACCGGTGCCAGCGGCGGCCTGCGCGGTCCCGCCGCGGACTTCGTCCGGGTCTTCGACGCCGCCGCCGGCCCGCGCGCCGCCCGGTCCACGCTCGTCGTCGCCTGCGACCTGCCGAGCGGCATCGGCGTGGACACCGGCCGAGTGGACGGGCCCGTCCTCTCCGCGGACGCGACCGTCACGTTCGGGGCCGCGAAAGCCGGCCTCCTGATCGGGGACGGCGCGGTGGCCGCCGGCCAGCTGAACGTCGTCGACATCGGCCTGGACTTCTCCGGCTTCCTCCCGGCGGCGCGCAGCCTCCAGGGAGCCGACGCCGCGGCCCTCCTGCGCCTCCCCGAGCCGCACGACCAGAAGTACTCGCGCGGGGTGATCGGCGTCGCTGCCGGCTCGGCCCGCTACCCGGGGGCCGCCGCCCTCGCCGTCGGTGCGGCCCTGGCCACCGGCGTCGGGATGGTCCGCTACCTCGGACCCGAGGCCGTCGTGTCCCTCGTGCACCAGCGGAACCCCGAAGTGGTCGCATCGACCGGCACGATCGCCGAGGCGCGGTCGCAGGCCTGGCTCGTGGGTCCCGGAGCCGTGGACGACGACGACCAACGGCAGCGCGCGGTCGACGCCATGGCCTCGGGACTCCCCGTCGTCGTCGACGCCGGCGCGCTGGCCGCCGTGCCCGCCCGCGTGGGCCCGCAGGTCCTCCTCACGCCCCACGCGGGGGAACTCCGCGAGCTGCTGGCGGCCCGCGGGGTCGACGTCGAGCGGGCCGAGATCGAGGCCGAGCCCGCGCGGTTCGCCCGGCAGGCCGCCGCGATCACGGGAGCGACGGTGTTGCTCAAGGGGTACACGAGCGTGATCGCCGCCCCGTCCGGCGCCCTGTTCGTCCAGGCCGACGCGACACCCTGGCTCTCCACCGCTGGCTCCGGGGACACGCTCTCCGGGATCATCGGGGCCCTCGCGGCCACGCTGGCCGAGGACGACGGCGCCGCCGACCGCGTGGGCGTCGCCCCCGCGGACCTCTGGGCGGCGACCGCAGCCGCGGGCGCACTGATCCACGGACGGGCGGGGCGGCGCGCCGCGCGGTCCGGACCGGTGGTCGTGTCGGACCTGCCGGATTCCGTCCGCGCGGTGGTCGCGGATCTCGTGGAGGAGCGCCGCCTGGCCGCAACCCCCTGAGCTGACCGACGCGGTCCACCGCGCCGACAAGAGAATGCGTTATGCATGGAGCAGGCACGCGGGGCACCGATGTCCCGCCGCCTGCGAGTACACCGTGACCGCCCATGGAGGCGGGCACGGCAGAAGATACAAGGAGAACTCATGGAACTTTGGCCCGGCGACGCTTACCCCCTGGGAGCCACCTACGATGGCACCGGGACGAACTTCGCGCTCTACAGCGAGGTCGCGGACCTCGTGGTCCTGTGCCTCTTCGACGACGACGGCACGGAGACGCGCATCGAGCTCAAGGAGGTCGACGGCTACGTCTGGCACGGGTACCTCCCGCAGGTCTCTCCCGGGCAGAAGTACGGCTACCGGGTCCACGGCCCGCACAACCCGGCCGAGGGACACCGCTGCAACCCGAACAAGCTCCTCCTCGACCCCTACGCGAAGGCCATCTCCGGCGATCTCGGCTGGGACCAGGCGCTGTTCGGCTACAACTTCGGTGACGAGCACTCCGTCAACGACGAGGACTCCGCCGCGCACATGATGCTCGGCGTCGTCGTCAACCCGTTCTTCAACTGGGACGGCGACCGCATGCCGCGCACGCCCTACCACCAGTCCGTCATCTACGAGGCGCACGTCAAGGGCCTCACCCAGCTGCACCCGGACATCCCCGAGGAGCAGCGCGGCACCTACGCCGGCATCGCCCACCCGTCGGTGATCGCCCACCTGCAGAAGCTCGGCGTCACGGCGATCGAACTCATGCCCGTGCACCAGTTCGTGAACGACAGCACGCTCCAGGAGAAGGGCCTCTCGAACTACTGGGGCTACAACACCATCGGCTTCTTCGCCCCGCACAACAAGTACAACTCCAGCGGCGACCAGGGCGAACAGGTCCAGGAGTTCAAGGCCATGGTGCGGGAACTGCACCTTGCGGGCATCGAGGTCATCCTCGACGTGGTGTACAACCACACCGCCGAGGGAAACCACATGGGCCCCACCATCTCCATGCGCGGCATCGACAACGCGTCCTACTACCGCCTGGTGGAGGACGACAAGCAGTACTACATGGACACCACGGGCACCGGCAACTCCCTCAATGTCGGGAACCCGCACTCCCTGCAGCTGCTCATGGACTCCCTGCGCTACTGGGTGACCGAGATGCACGTCGACGGCTTCCGCTTCGACCTCGCCTCGGCCCTCGCCCGCGAGTTCTACGAGGTTGACCGCCTGTCGGCCTTCTTCGAACTCGTGCAGCAGGACCCGATCGTCTCGCAGGTCAAGCTCATCGCCGAGCCCTGGGACGTCGGACCCGGCGGCTACCAGGTGGGCAACTTCCCGCCGCAGTGGACCGAGTGGAACGGCAAGTACCGCGACACGGTCCGCGACTTCTGGCGGGGCGAGCCCTCCAGCATCGGCGAGTTCGCCTCCCGCCTCACGGGGTCCGCGGACCTCTACGAGCACAGCATGCGCCGCCCCGTCGCGTCGATCAACTTCGTCACCGCCCACGACGGCTTCACGCTGCGCGACCTCGTGTCCTACAACGAGAAGCACAACGAGGCCAACGGCGAGGACAACAACGACGGCGAATCGCACAACCGTTCGTGGAACGGCGGGGCGGAGGGGCCCACCGACGACGCCGAGGTGCTCGCGCTCCGTGCCCGCCAGCAGCGGAACTTCATCGCGACGCTCCTGCTCTCGCAGGGCGTGCCGATGCTGCTGCACGGCGACGAGATCGGCCGCACGCAGGACGGCAACAACAACACCTACTGCCAGGACTCCGAGATCAGCTGGGTGCACTGGGACAAGATGGACCAGCCCCTGCTCGAGTTCACCGCCGCCGTCAACCGCCTGCGCTCGGAGCACCCCACGTTCCGCCGGCGCCGGTTCTTCGACGGACGGCCCGTGCGCCGCGGTGAGGGCGAGGTGCTGCCCGACATCGTCTGGCTGGACACCGCCGGCGAGCTCATGGCGCCCGAGGACTGGAACAGCGGCTTCGGCCGGTCGATCGGTGTGTTCCTCAACGGCCAGGGCATCCAGGGACGTGACGCCCGCGGTCAGCGGATCCTCGACGCCAACTTCCTGCTGTACTTCAACGCGCACGACGAGGCCGTCGACTTCACCATCCCGTCCGACGAGTACGGCACGTCCTGGGACGAAGTGATCGACACGGCCGGCAAGTACGCCGACTCCGCTGCCATCCCGGCCGGTGCCACGGTCTCGGTCGAGGGGAAGTCCATGGTGGTCCTGCGGGCCCACACGGAGGTCGAGGACCTCGACCACTCGGTCGCGGCGTCGCTGGCGATCCTCGCCAACGAGGTCACCGCCAAGACCGGCACCCCCTAGCATCACCCGTCCCGACAGGCACACCCACCCACCGTCCGAGGAGGACCCCCACGTGTTGACACCGAAATCGACCTACCGGCTGCAGATCCGGAGCGAGTTCGACCTGCACCGGGCCGCGGCCCTGGTGCCGTACTTGCACGACCTCGGGGTGGACTGGGTGTACCTGTCGCCGATCCTCACGGCGGAGAAGGGGTCCGGGCATGGCTACGACGTCACGGACCCCACCACCGTGGACCCCGACCGCGGCGGTCCGGACGGCCTCGCTGCCCTCAGCGAGGCCGCCCGGGCCGCGGGCCTGGGTGTGCTCGTGGACATCGTCCCCAACCACATGGGCATCGAGACCCCCGCGGACAACGCCTGGTGGTGGCAGCTCCTTAGGGAGGGCCGCGGCTCGCGCATGGCGGAGGCGTTCGACGTCGACTGGGACGCCAACGACGGGCGCCTCCGCGTCCCGGTCCTCGGCGACGGCGACGACGAGCTGGACCGGCTCGCGGTCGTCGACGGCGAACTGCGCTACTACGACAACCGGTTCCCCATCGCGGACGGCACGGCCCACCCCGGTGACACGGGAGCGGAGGTCCACGCCCGCCAGCACTACGAACTCGTGAACTGGCGCCGGGCCGACGCGGAGCTCAACTACCGCCGGTTCTTCGGCGTCAACACGCTCGCCGGCCTGCGCGTCGAGGTCCCGTGGGTGTTCCAGGAGAGCCACAGCGAGGTGAAGCGGTGGTTCGACGAGGGGCTCGTCGACGGCCTGCGCATCGACCACCCCGACGGGCTCGCCGACCCGAAGGGCTACCTGGAGGACCTCCGCACCCTGACGGGCGGCGCCTACGTGCTCGTCGAGAAGATCCTCGAGCCGGGCGAGAAGCTCCCGACCGACTGGGCGACCGAGGGCACCACCGGGTACGACGCCCTGGCGGACATCGACCGGCTGTTCACCGACCCCGCGGGGGAGCACGCGCTCACGCAGTCCGTGCCCGTGCCGCCGTTCCACGAGATGATCCACGGGACCAAGCGCGGCATCGCCGACGGCATCCTCCGCTCCGAGGTACTGCGGCTCGCGCGGCTCGTCCCGTCCGGGGCGGGGCTCGACGCCGGGGCGGCGGCCGACGCGATCGCGGAACTGCTGACCTGTTTCCCCGTCTACCGCAGCTACCTGCCCGGCGGCGCCGACCACCTCGCCGACGCGGTGCGCGACGCCCAGGTGCGCCGTCCCGACCTCGCGGACACCATCGCCGCGCTCCACCCGCTGCTCAACCCGTACCTCGAGGGCGAGGGTGAGCTCACCGAACTCGCCCGCCGCTTCCAGCAGACCTCCGGCATGGTCATGGCCAAGGGCGTGGAGGACACCGCGTTCTACCGGTACTCGCGCCTCGTGTCGCTGAACGAGGTGGGTGCGGACCCCTCCATCTTCGCGATCGACCCGCTGGAACTGCACCGGCGCCTGCTCGAACGGCAGGCCGAGAGCCCGCTGGCCATGACGACCCTCAGCACGCACGACACCAAGCGCAGCGAGGACACGCGGTCGCGGATCTCGGTCCTGTCCGAGCTCGCCGGCGAGTGGACGGGCATCCTCGACCAGCTCGAGGAACTGGCCCCCATCAAGGATCCGACGTTCGCGCCGCTGCTGTGGCAGTCGCTCGTCGGGGCCTGGCCCATCAGCCGGGAACGGGCCCACGCCTACGCCGAGAAGGCGTCGCGTGAAGCCGATCTCAGCACGCACTGGACCGCGCCGGACGAGGGGTTCGAGCGCGGCATGCACGACGCCGTCGACGCCGCCTTCGACGACGACGCCGTGGCGTCGCTCATCTCGGGTCTCGTCGCGCGGATCCAGCAGGCGGGCTGGTCCAACTCGATCGGCCTGAAGCTGCTCCAGCTCACCATGCCGGGGGTGCCGGACGTGTACCAGGGCACCGAGTTCTGGGACACCTCCCTCGTGGATCCCGACAACCGCCGCGAGGTGGACTACGACGCGCGCCGGCAGGTGCTGACGGACATCGACTTCGGGGCACTGCCCCCGGTGGACGCGGACGCCCACGCGAAGCTGCTCGTCGTCTCCCGTGCCCTCAGGCTGCGCCGTGACCGCCCGGAACTGTTCACCGGCTACACCGCGGTCACGTCCTCCGGCGCGGCGGCCGACCACGTCTTCGCGTTCGACCGGGGAGGGGCCATCACCCTCATCACGCGCCTGCCCTACGGGCTCGCGCAGGGGGAGGGCTGGGGCGACACCACGCTCGAGCTCCCCGAGGGCCGCTACACCTGCGCCCTCACGGGCACCTCGGTGAGCGGCGGGACCGTCCGGGCCGCCGACCTCTTCTCCACCTTCCCCGCAGCGCTACTGGTCCAGGAGGACGCAGCATGAGTTCGCTCTTCGAGGTCTGGGCGCCCCGCGCCACCTCCCTCACCCTCGTCGCCGATGGCGCCCGCTACCCCATGACGCAGGGTGGCGGCGGCTGGTGGCATGCCCCGGACGCTCCCACCGACACCGGGGACGTGTCCTACGGCTATCTCGTCGACGGCTCCGAGACCCCCGTGCCCGACCCCCGGTCGCGGCGCCAGCCCGACGGCGTCCACGGGCTCTCCCGGACCTTCGACCCCGCCGCCCACCAGTGGCAGGACGGCTCGTGGCAGTCCCCGGGGATGAACGGCGGCGTCATCTACGAGATGCACCTCGGCACGTTCACCCCCGAGGGGACGCTCGACGCCGCCATCGGCAAGCTCGGGCACCTGGTGGACCTCGGCGTGCAGTACGTGGAGCTGCTGCCCGTCAACGCGTTCAACGGCACGCACAACTGGGGCTACGACGGCGTCCTCTGGTACGCGGTCCAGGAGACCTACGGCGGCCCCGCCGCCTACCAGCGCTTCGTCGACGCCGCGCACCAGGCGGGCCTGGGCGTCATCCAGGACGTCGTCCACAACCACCTCGGCCCCAGCGGCAACTACCTCGGGCTCTTCGGCCCCTACCTCACCGAGGGCCTGTCCAACACCTGGGGCGACTCCCTGAACCTCGACGGCCCGCAGTCGGACGAGGTCCGCAACTACGTCGTCGACAACCTGCTCATGTGGTTCAGGGACTACCACGTGGACGGGCTCCGCCTCGATGCCGTGCACGCGCTGCACGACGAGCGCGCGGTGCACATCCTCGAGGAGTTCTCCGCCCGCACGGACGAGTGCGCGGCGGAGCTCGGCAAGCCGCTGTTCCTCATCGCCGAATCGGACCTCAACGATCCGCGCCTCATCCGGGGCCGCGACGTCGGGGGCTACGGACTCGCCGGACAGTGGAGCGACGACTTCCACCACGCGGTGCACGTCAACCTCACGGGGGAGACCGAGGGGTACTACCTCGACTTCGACTCGGTCGGAGCGCTCGCCAAGGTGCTCGAGAAGGGCTTTTTCCACAACGGGACCTACTCGTCCTTCAGGGAACGCCACCACGGCCGTGCGATCGACCCGGCCGAGATCAGCCCCCTCCAGCTGGTCGTCGCGACCCAGAACCACGACCAGATCGGCAACCGGGCCGCGGGCGACCGCATCAGCGCGACGCTGAACCCGGCGCAGCTCGCGCAGGCCGCCGTCCTGAACATCCTCGGCCCGTTCACGCCGATGCTGTTCATGGGCGAGGAGTACGGGGCGTCGACGCCCTGGCCGTTCTTCACCTCCCATCCCGAGCCGGAGCTCGGCAAGGCCACCGCGGAGGGACGCCTCAGGGAGTTCGAGCGCATGGGCTGGCGTCCGGAGGACGTCCCCAACCCGCAGGACCCGGCCACCTTCGCCTCCGCGAAACTGGACTGGGCGGAAGCGGAGCAGGGACACCACGCCGAACTCCTGTCCACCTACCGCGAGCTCATCCGCCTGCGCCGGTCACGGCCGGAACTGCGCGACCCCGACTTCCGCAGCGTCTCGGTGGACTACGACGAGGCCGACCGCTGGATCGTCCTGCACCGGGGCACCACCGCCGTCGTCCTCAATCTGGGCGACGCCATGGTGACCGTCCCGGTCGCCGGCAGCACCGCGGAGGTGCTGCTCTCCACGGTGGACGGCGTGGGGCTGCTCGAGGACTCGGTGCAGTTGCCCGCGCACGCGTCCCTGGTCCTCGACCTGAACGGGGCATAGGTCAGGACTCTGCAAGGGTTTCGACAGGAGCGGGAGTCCGCCGGCCGAAGGGTCGGTGGACTCCGGCATACTGGCCGGAGGTTCTCCCGCACGGGAGACGAGACCCCCTGAGCGCCCTGGACGGGCCCGGGAGAACGAGGCGGCAGGAACACCATGACCCTGGACATCACCACACTGCGGGTGGCCTTCGGCGCCGTCGCGATCACCCTCCTGGTGCTGTTCTACACCGTGGCGTTCCGCCAGACCCGCTCCGCCTACAGCGCGTGGTGGTGTGCGGCCATCCTGTTCTTCTGCGCCGGGTCGTCGGGCTACCTGCTCGACGGCACGCAGCACCAGGTCTGGGCTAACCCGGCGGCCAACACCCTGTCGGTGCTGGGCACGGTCAGTGTCTGGGCAGGGGCGCGGACCCTGCGGTCGAGCAGACCCGGCTGGCTCCAGCTGTCGGTGGCGCCGCTGCTCACGCTCCTGGCGTCGGCGTTGGACAGCCCGGCGACGAATGAGTGGTCCGGCGGGCCGGTACTTCTGGGCATGATGTCCGTGACCATCGGACTCGCCTCCTGGGAGCTGTGGCGCCTGCCCGGCAGCTACAGCAGGGTGCAGGCACCCCTCGCGGCCGCGTCCGGGGCGGTCGCGGTGCTGTATCTCGCGCGATGCATCGCCTTCGTCGCGGGAGGCCCCGACGGCTACCTGTTCAGGACCTTCTTCGGATCCAGCATCACGGCACTGGTGACCCTTGTCCTCCTGGTCGTCGTGTCCTTCAGCGCTGCGGCGCTGAGTGCGGAACAGATCGCCTCGGACCTGCGGGCGCGGGCCGATCGTGACGGGTTGACGGGGCTCCTGAACCGGACGGGATTCCTCGATCTCGCACACCTGCACGTCGACCGGCTGGCACGGACGGAACGGCCCGGCGCTCTGATCCTCGCCGACCTCGACTTCTTCAAGGCCGTCAACGACACCCACGGCCACGCGGCGGGTGACAGGGTGCTGGAGGCGTTCGCGCAGGCCTGTACGGAGACCGTCCGGACCACGGATCTCGTGGGCCGCTACGGCGGCGAGGAGTTCATCTTCCTGCTGCCCGGTGCCTCGGCCGCCCGGGCCGAGGACATCACGCGGGACGTGAGCCTGGCGCTGCGGGTCCAGCCCACGCCGGGCGGTTTCGCCACGCCGACGGTCAGCTTCGGCATCTCCTCGATCGGGGCGTGCGGCTACGACCTGGACGCGTCGATCGCGGCCGCCGACCGCGCGCTCTATGCGGCGAAAGCCGGAGGGCGGGACAGGGCCGTCCAGGCCGTCGGCCCGGCGGACCCGGGCGGCGGACCCTTCCCGGAGTCCCCCGACGACGCCGTCGGGGCCCGCACCGGGTAGCCGGAGGACGTTCCGCTACCCGGGTATCGGAGCGTCGTGGCGAGCACCATAGTGAGCTCGCCCGGTCGGAGCGTCGCCGACCACCTCATGGGCAGCGGCGAACTCCCCACGAGGAAGAGCGCGCGGTGGCGGACGGGTCGCCGTTCCCCTCCCGCGGCACGCGCAGAGGGACGCGGGCGTGGCAGAGCCGCCCCGCCCCACGGGTGGCCTAGGGTGGACGGGATCAGAAAGGGGACACTCAGCATGGCATGCACCGGCTGCACGGCACCGTCAGGACTCGACGTCGACTTCAGCATGGCCTTCCAGCCGATCTACGACGCGGCGGACGACCGCGTGTGGGGCTACGAGGCGCTGGTGCGCGGCGTGTCCGGCGAGGGTGCCTACGAGGTCCTGTCGAGGGTCTCGCCGGAGCAGAAATACCGCTTCGACCAGGACTGCCGGATCAAGGCCATCGAACTGGCGTCCCGGCTGTTCCCCGCGGAGGAGCAGCTGAAGCTGTCCATCAACTTCATGCCGAACGCGGTCTACGAACCAGCGGCCTGCCTCCGCGCCACGCTGGTCACCGCCGCGCGGTGCAGCTTCCCGACGTCGTCGATCATGTTCGAGTTCACGGAGAACGAGGAGGTCACGGACACCGCCCACCTCACGAACATCATCACCGAGTACCGCAGGCACGGCTTCACCACTGCCATTGACGACTTCGGGGCCGGCCACGCGGGGTTGGGGCTTCTGGTCCAGTTCCAGCCCGATCTCATCAAGATCGACATGCTGCTCGTCCGGGGAGTGGACAGCAGTCCGGCCCGCCAGGCCGTCGTCACCGGGATCGTGGGCATCGCTCGGGACCTCGGCATCACGGTGCTCGCGGAGGGCATCGAGACGGAGGCCGAATACGTGTTCCTGAAGGAGAGCGGCATCCGTCTGTTCCAGGGCTACTGGTTCGCGAAGCCCGCGTTCGAGGCACTCCCCGCGGTGCGGGTCGGGTGGACTCCGGAGGTCGGTTCCCCCGCGTGACGGCGTGCGGTCCCCTACGATGAGGGAATGACCTATCACCCTGCCGAGAACCGTTATGAGTCGATGCCGTACCGCCGGGTGGGGGCGAGCGGGCTGCATCTGCCGGCGGTGTCGCTGGGCCTGTGGCACAACTTCGGCGACGACAGGGCGTTCGGGGTGCAGCGGGAGATCCTGCGGCGGGCGTTCGACCTGGGCGTGACGCACTTCGATCTGGCGAACAACTACGGTCCGCCGTACGGCAGTGCCGAAACGAACTTCGGCCGGCACCTGAAGGACGATTTCCGGCCGTTCCGGGACGAGCTGGTGATCTCCACGAAGGCCGGGTACGACATGTGGCCGGGTCCGTACGGGAATTTCGGCTCGAGGAAGTACCTGCTGGCGAGCCTGGACCAGTCGTTGGAGCGGATGGGTCTGGAGTACGTGGACATCTTCTACAGCCACCGGCCGGATCCGGGCACCCCGCTGGAGGAGACGATGGGAGCCCTGGACACGGCGGTGCGCTCGGGGCGGGCCCTGTACGCGGGGATCTCCTCGTACTCGGCGGAGCGGACCGTGGAGGCGGCGGCGATCCTGAAGGACCTGGGGACGCCGCTGGTGATCCATCAGCCGTCGTATTCGATGCTGAACCGGTGGACGGAGAACGGGTCCCCGAATCTGTTCGAGGCCTTGGAGCAGGTGGGGGCGGGGTCGATCGCGTTCTCGCCGCTGGCGCAGGGCCTGCTGACGGACCGGTACCTGCACGGGGTGCCCGGGGACTCGCGGGCCGCGGCGGGGAAGTCGCTGGACACCGGTCAGCTCAGTGCGGAGAACCTGGAGCGGATCCGGGGTCTGCACGCGATCGCGGAGGGGCGGGGGCAGTCGCTGGCGCAGCTGGCGATCGCCTGGGTGCTGCGGGACCGGTCCAGGGGCACGGCGGTGACGTCGGCGCTGATCGGGGCCTCCAGTGTGGGTCAGCTCGAGGACAGCCTGGTGGCGATCGGGCGCCTGGACTTCACGGCCGAGGAACTGACGCGCATCGACGAGTTCGCCGTGGAGTCGGACATCAACCTCTGGGCCAACGCCCTCAAGGCCTGATGCTGCGGTTCCGGCAGGCCGAGCCGGAGGACTGGCCGGCCATCTGGTCCATCCTGGAGCCGGTGGCCCGTGCCGGCGAGACCTACTGCTGGGACACCACGATGGACGAGGCGGCGGGGCGCCTCGAGTGGTTCCCCGGTCCGGCCGGGACCGATCCGAGCCTGCGCGTCGTCGTCGCCGTCGACGAGGCCGACGGCCGCGTGGTGGGTACCGCCCAGCTGCACGCCAACCGGGGCGGGAACGGCGCCCACGTCGCGAACGCCTCCTTCCTGGTCGCGGCCGACGCCGGAGGGCGGGGCGTGGGCCGGGCCCTCGCCGGTCATGTGCTCGAGGAGGCGCGGGCGGCGGGCTACACGGCGATGCAGTTCAACGCCGTGGTCCAGACGAACGAACGGGCCCTCGCCCTCTGGTCCTCGCTCGGCTTCACGATCGTCGGCACCGTCCCGGGCGCGTTCCGCCATCCCGGGGTGGGACCGACGGGCCTCCACATCATGCACCGCGTCCTGTAGGGGACCGGCGCGGGCCGGTCGGGTCAGCCGGACCAGGACGCCTTCAGCCGCGGGAACGCCTCTTCGTAGCCCGCGAGCACGCGCGTGGCGGCGTGGAAGGAGTCCACGAGGGGATGCCCTGCGAATGCACGCAGGGCGGCATCGCGGTCCCCCTGGACCGCGGCGCGGATCGTATCCTGCTCGACGGCCTTCACCGAGGCCATGAGCCCCAGCTGGTGGAGGTCCAGCGGGGCCGCCGGCAGGGGCCGCGCGCCGTCGGCGTCCACCACGGACGGCACCTCGACGACGGCGTCCGGGGGCAGCTGCCCGAACGTCCCCCCGTTGCGGACGTTGAGGATCAGCTCCGCGCGCCGGCCGGTGAGCAGGGCGCGCATGACCCGGAGGGCCACGCGCTCGTACCCGCCCCCGGCGAGGTCCGCCTCGTCGCGCTCCTCTCCCGCCGTCCGGGCCTCGGCCAGGTAGCCGGACTCCCGTTCACGCCGGGCGGCTTCCCAGACCGCGAGCGGATCCGCGGACGCGAGGAGCCGGGGGAAGAGGCCCGCCTGCTGGTCGCGGAGCGTCTCGCCGCGGGTCCTGTCCGCACCCCGGATGGAGCGCAGGGCCTCGCGGTGGAAGTAGTAGTAGAACAGGTACTCGTTGGGCACCGCCCCGAGGACCCGGAGGAGGTCCGGGCCGAAGAGGCGCCCCTCCTCGAAGCCCGCCAGGCGCGGGGCGTCGGCGAGCAGCTCCGGGAGGCGGTCGCGCCCGCCGCCGTGCACGTCGAGCCGGCGCAGCCAGCCCAGGTGGTTGAGGCCCACGTAGTCGACCCCGGTGAGGGACCCGCCGAGTTCCACGCCCGCGGCGCGGGCCGCCCGGGTGACGAGGCCCGACGCCGAGTCGCAGATGCCGATCACCCGGTGGCCCAGGACCGCGGCGAGGGCCTCGGTGACCATGCCGGCCGGGTTGGTGAAGTTGACGAGCCACGCGTCGGGCGCCAGGTCCCGCATCAGCGTGGCCACCCGCATCATGTCCGGGATGGACCGCAGGGCGTAGGAGATGCCGCCGGCCCCCACGGTCTCCTGGCCGAGGAGCCCGCAGGCCAGGGCCACGCGTTCGTCGAGGATGCGCCCCTCCGCCCCGCCGCTGCGCACCGCAGCGAACACGAGATCGGCGCCGGGCAGTGCCTCCTCCAACCGGGACGCCACGCGGACCGTCGGCGCCGGCAGTCCCCCCGGCGGCAGTGCGGCGAGCACCCGGGCGATGGCGCGGGCGCGGTCGGGCAGGGTGTCCACCAGGACGACGTCGGACACGAGCCCGGCGAACGGTGCGGAGGACAGCGCGCGGTGCACCAGGGGCACGCGGAAGCCCCCGCCGCCCACGACGACCAGGGTTGCGCCGGCGCTCATCGGCCGCCGCGGAACAGGGCGCGGCGCAGCGCGTACACCTGCGTACCGGCGAGCGCGAGGCCGATGAGCACGCACAGCACCACCGGCACCGACGTCGTGTACGCGAGGACGAAGCCGAGCGAGACGGCGAAGACCACGGCCGCCACGCCCACCAGGATGCGGGCTCCGATGGGCAGCAACGGAGGGGCGCCGGACGGACGCCGGGACGAGCCGTCGTCGTCCCCGGTGCTGTCGGTGTCCCTGGTCGTGTCCCGGGTCATGGTGTCCCTGCCATGACCCCAGCCTACGGAAGACGGGCCGGAAGCTCGCCCCCCGGGGTGATTCGACGGACCGGGCACTCCCGGGGGCCGCCGACCCCGCGCCGGAGCAGTAAGGTGCCGTACATGGTCCAACAGCACCGCTTCGATCCCCTGGCAGCCACGCGGGGCCCGGACGGGCCCGAGTTCGACCTGCTGCTCACCGGGCAGGTGTTCTTCGACATCGTCTTCACGGGGCTGGAGCAGCTGCCGGCGCCCGGGACGGAGGTCTGGACCGACGGCATGGGCTCCGGTCCCGGAGGGATCGCGAACCAGGCCATCGCCGCCAGCCGCCTCGGACTGCGCACCACGCTCGCCGCGGCGTTCGGCGACGACGGCTACGGCCAGTTCAACTGGGACGTGCTGCAGGACCAGGAACACGTGGACCTCTCCCGCTCCCGCGTCTTCGGGCAGTGGCACTCCCCGGTCACGGTCTCCCTCTCGGTGCACCAGGACCGGTCGATGGTGACGCACGGCCACGCTGCGCCGCTGCGCGCCACCGAGCTCATCGGGGTGCCGCCGTCCTGCCGTGCCGCCGTCGTCGGTGTGGAGCGGGAGATGGAGCCGTGGGCGGATGCCGCGGCGGGCCGCGGCACGAAGCTCTTCGGCAACGTGGGGTGGGACCCGGACGGGGAATGGGCGCCCGAGGCGCTCGCCTCCCTCGACGCCTTCTACGCCTTCCTGCCCAACGCCGTCGAAGCCATGGCGTACACGCGCACCGACGACCCGTGGGCCGCGCTGTACTCGCTGGCGGACCGGGTGCCGGTCGCCGTCGTCACGGTCGGGCAGCACGGTGCCATCGCCATCGACTCGCTCACGGGGGAGGAGGAGTGGATGCCGGCCCTGCCCGTGTCCGCCCATGATCCCACCGGAGCGGGGGACTGCTTCAGCGCCGCCTTCGTCATGGCCGACCTCGCGGGGTTCCGGCTCGCCGACCGCCTGGCGTTCGCGAATCTCTGCGCGTCGTTGTCCGTGCAGCACGTCGGCGGTTCGCTGGCCGCGCCCGGATGGGGCGACATCGCGGACTGGTGGCACCGGGTCAGCGCCGGGGGTGACGCGGTGCAGAAGCAGCTGCGGCGACGCTACGCGTTCCTGGAGGGCCTGGTCTCCGATGTTCCTGGCCAGGCCTCCCGCAGGGCGACGGCGACGATCGCCCGGCACTCCGACGCCTCGCCGTCGATCCGCCCCTGCGAGGGCGGCCCGGAGGCGCCGGACACCCGGTGACGGGTCCTCACACGCTGCCGGCCGTCGCCAGGACGGGCGCCGGCCCTGGAGTCGCCGCCCCCACGGACCGCGTGGCGAGTGCCGCGAGCCAGATCGCGAGGGCACCGAGGGCGGCCCCGGCGGCGACGTCGACGACGTAGTGCCAGCCGAAGTAGACGGTCGCGAGGGCAGTGAGCAGCGTGTAGGCCCAGAGCGCCGCCCTGATCACGCGCGGCAGGCGGAGCAGGTGCGCCATGACGGCGGCCGTGAAGACGACCGAGACGTGCAGGGAGGCAAACGCCGCGATGCCGTGCACCGACTGCGTGGCGTGGGGGTCGGCCAGGACCCGCACCCGGTTGCGGTAGAGGGCTTCCTGCAGGGCGGTGACCGCGGTGTCCGGCAGATCCGAGAAGTGTCGGGGCTCCACGTAGATGGGGCCGAGGGAGGGCAGGGCGTAGTAGCTGAGCGCCCCGAGGATCCAGTTGAAGGACAGCGCGGTGACGTACCAGGCCCCGTGCGAGAGCCGCCGCGACCAGACGAGCGCCGCCGCCACGGACACGGGCACGAACACGAGGTAGGACACGTAGACGGCCGCCAGGAGGTGCGCGCTCGTCCCCGTGCCGAGGACCTGCTGGAGCACGTCGCCGGGGTGGTCGCCGCCCAGGAGCCAGCGGTCACTCGCCTGCAGGAGCGGGTCCGTCACGCGGTCGCGGACGAACGGCAGGAAGCTCTTCATGTTCCGGTACGAGACGTACGCCAGGTAGAAGGTCAGCAGGCCCACGGAGGTCGCCACCAGCCGCGGCGCAGGCCAGCGTCGCCGCAGTTCCTGGATCGCCGCGGGCAGCATGCCTCCCTGGGCGGTCCGCCGGCGCAGCATGGAGGGGATCATGTCGACCAGGATCAGGGCCGCCAGGAGCAGGGGCAGGCGGACGTAGCTCGGGCCGAGGAAACCGTCGGGATCGCGCAGGGGTAGGCCGGAGGCGACGGCCACCACGGCCGTGAGGACGGCGAAGGCAGCCGCCACCGCGAAGGGGAGGCGGAACAGTGTGGAGGGGGCATGCCCCGTCGTCGGGGGCGCGGACTTCATCAGACAGTTCTAATGCATCAGGGGCCCGTCATGGTCACGGCACTCCGTCCACCGACGTCCTGCTTTTCCGGGACACGCCGCTCAGCCCCGCAGCGCCGCCGCCTCGCCCAGCCACCGGGCGTACCGGGCCCACGGGTCCTCCACCCCGGCCGCGAGGCCACGGACGTGCTCCTCGAGGGCGGGTGACGCGGCGAACCACTCCGAGCGGCCGAGGCGGAACGCGGCGAACTCCTGATGGCGACGATGCTCGAGCAGCCGGTCGCCCTTCTCGAACGCCAGCACCTCGTCATGCCACAGGCGGGCGAACCGCTGCCGGGGGTTCGCCGTCGTGCCGATCTTGATCCGATCCCCGAAGCGGAGGTAGTACACGATGTCCACGCGCGGCGGCGGCAGGCCGTCGTCGAGGACATCGCCGACCCGCCACTCGCAGGCCGCGCACACCCAGCCGGAGGGATACCGAACACCGAGGCGGGAGCCGCAGGCGCGGCAGGCGCCGGGCAGGACGTCGGTCACGCCGTACTCGGCAGCGACCCAGTCGCCGATCATCGCCGCGTGGGCGCGGCACACGGGCACGGAAGCGCCGACCGCGGCTCCACCGCAGGGCAGGCCGTCCTCCCGGCGGAGTTCGCAGGTAGGGCCGGCCTCGTCCGAATCGAACATGTCTTCGATCCTCCCGGCCGGTGCCACCGGGCGCAAGCCCGCCGCCCGCGCACCCCGCGGTCGGCGGGCGTCCAGACGGAACTGGCAGAATGGGCCGGGTGACTTTCCCCGAACGCGCCGCAGAGATCGACCTCGATGCGCTGCGGCACAACATCCGCCACCTCCGCGACGTGGCCCACCCCGCGCGCGTGATGGCGGTCGTGAAGGCCGACGCCTACGGTCACGGCGCACTGCCCGTGGCCCGCGCCGCCCTCGAGGCGGGGGCGGCCTGGCTCGGCGTGGCCCATGTCAGCGAGGGCGTCGCCCTGAGGGAGGCCGGTATCGAGGCGCCCATCCTCGCCTGGCTGCACACCTCCCGCACCGACTTCGCCGCCGGCGTGGAGCACGGACTGGACCTCGGGATCTCCGGGTGGGAGCTCGAGCACGTGGTCGCCGCCGCGCGCGAGCTCGAGCGTCCCGCCATCGTGCACCTGAAGATCGACACCGGGCTGGGCCGCAACGGCTGCCCGCCGGAGCAGTGGGACGCCCTGCTCGGCCGCGCCGTCGCCTACCAGGAGGAGGGCCTCATCCGCGTGGTCGGCGTCTTCTCCCACCTGGCCGTCGCCGACGAGCCCGCCCGGCCGGAGACGGACCTGCAGGTCCGGGCGTTCCGCGACGCCGTCGCCGCCGCGGAGAACGCCGGGCTCGACGTCGAGGTGCGGCACCTCGCGAACACCCCCGCCACGTTCTCGCGCCCCGACTGCCACTTCGACCTGGTGCGCGTGGGCCTGGGCATCTACGGGCTCTCACCCTTCGCCGACCAGGGGCCCGAGGACCTGGGGCTGCGGCCCGTCATGACGTTCAGCACCACGGTGGCGAACTGCAAGGAGGTACCCGCCGGCCAGGGCGTCTCCTACGGGTACGCGTACCGCACCCGCAAGGCCACCACGCTCGGGCTCATCCCCGTCGGGTACGCGGACGGGGTTCCCCGCATCGCCACCGGGGCGCCGGTCCTGGTGGGCGGGCGCGTCTACCCCGTGGTCGGTCGGATCGCGATGGACCAGCTCGTCATCGACTTCGGGGCCACCGGCCTGGCGGACACCCCGGCGAGCCCCCTGGGCCAGCGTGCGGTCCTGTTCGGCGGTCGGGACGCCCCGCCCGTCGAGGACTGGGCCGCCGCCGCGCAGACCATCAACTACGAGGTGGTCACCCGCATCAGCGACCGCGTGGAACGGGTGTACCTCGAGGCACCCCGGGAGGGCGGCGATGACACCGGTGCCTGAGTGGACGGTGTCGTACGACGTCGGGTCGGCCGCCGAGCTCCAGGCGCTCGCCGCCGTCCTCGCCGGGCACCTCCGGGCGGGGGACCTGCTGGTCCTCTCGGGTGAGCTGGGTGCCGGCAAGACCACATTCACGCAGGGCCTAGGGCGCGGCCTCGCCGTCCAGGACCGCATCATCTCGCCCACCTTCGTGCTCGTCCGCCAGCACCCCGCGCGCGACGGTCGGCCGGGACTCGTCCACGTGGACGCCTACCGGCTCGAGAGCGCCGCCGCCGTCGACGACCTCGACCTCGAGGCGACCCTGGACGCCAACGTCACGGTCATCGAGTGGGGTGCCGGACGCGTGGAGCACCTCGCCGACAGCTGGCTCCGCGTGGAGATCATCCGACCGCTCGGCGGCGCCGGCCCGGACGGGCCCGGAGCCGGACCCGTCACGGACTTCGCCGACGACGGCGAGGACGAGGTGCGCACCGTCACGCTCTCGGGCGCCGGTCCGCGCTGGGCCGGAGGGCCGCCCGCGCTGCCGCTCGACTAGGATTGTCGGGTGCTTCTCCTCGCCCTCGACACCTCCGCCGCGGCCACTGTGGCGCTCCTGCGCGACGACGTCGTCGTCGGCCGGTTCGCCAGCGCCGACACCCGCTCGCACGCGGAGGTCCTCGCCCCGGCGGTGCGCCGCATCCTGTCCGAGGCCGGGGTGGCGGGGACCGACCTCGACGCCGTCGTCGCCGGTGTGGGCCCCGGGCCGTTCACCGGACTGCGCGCCGGTCTCGTGACCGCCCGGACCCTCGGTTTCGTGTGGGGCGTACCGCTGCACGGGGTCATGAGCCTGGACGCCCTCGCCTTCGACGCCGTGACGGGCGGTGCGGTGCCGGCCGGCAGCGGGTTCCTCGTGGGGACCGACGCCCGCCGGGGCGAGGTGTACTGGGCGGCGTACCGGGCGCCGTCGCGGTCGGGTGACCTTCCCGACCTCGTCGACGGTCCGCACGTGGGCGCCGCCGCCGCGCTGCCCGGGGGCCGGCCGCTGGTCGGGAGGGCCGCGAGCCTGTACCCCGACGCCGTCGACGGCGTCCCGGCCTTCGCGGCGTCGGACCCCGACGCCGCCTCCCTGGCCCGGGTGGCCCACCGACGACTGCTCGCGGGCGCATCCCTGCGGGACACCTCGCCGCTGTACCTGCGCGAGTCGGACGCGCAGGTACCCGGGCCGAGGAAGCGGGCGACGGCGTGAGCTTCCTCCTCCGGGACCTGGCCTTCGAGGACATCGAGGCCATCGGCCGGCTCGAGAACGAGCTGTTCCCCACCGACGCCTGGCCGCTGGAGATGTTCTACACGGAGTTCTTCCAGCCGGACACGCGGCGCTACCTGGTGGCCGAGGTGGACGGCGACGCCGTCGGCTACGCGGGCCTCATGGTGATCGACACGACGGCCGACATCCAGACCATCGGCGTGCTGCCGCGCTTCGAGGGCCGGGGCATCGGGCGGGCACTGCTCACCGAGCTGCTCCACGAGGCGCGCCGGCGCGGTGCCGACAACGTGATGCTCGAGGTCCGGGCCGACAATCCCCGCGCCCAGGCGCTCTACGAACGGTTCGGCTTCCGGAGGATCCACACCCGGAAGAAGTACTACCGCGACGGGGTGGACGCCTGGGTGATGCGGCTCGGCCTGGCCTCGGACGGAGAAAGGACACCATGACCACCGACCGGCCCCTGGTCCTCGGCATCGAATCCTCGTGCGACGAGACCGGCATCGGGATCGTCCGCGGCACCGAACTGCTGACCAACACCGTGTCCTCCTCGATGGACGAGCACGTCCGCTTCGGCGGCGTCATCCCCGAGATCGCCTCGCGCGCGCACCTCGAGGCCTTCGTCCCGACCCTCCGGGCGGCGCTCGACGACGCCGGCGTGACGCTCGACGAGCTCGACGCGATCGCCGTCACGGCCGGTCCCGGGCTTTCCGGTGCCCTCATGGTCGGCGTCTCCGCGGCGAAGGCGCTCGCCGTCGCCACGGGCAAGCCGCTCTACGCGATCAACCACCTCGTGGCGCACGTCGGCGTCGGCGTGCTGGGCGGCACGTTCAGCGACGGCCTGCCGGCAAACCTGGGCGCGCTGCTCGTCTCGGGCGGGCACACCGAGATCCTCCGTGTCGGCAGCATCGCCGACGAGGTCGAACTGCTCGGGTCAACCATCGACGACGCCGCCGGCGAGGCCTACGACAAGACGGCGCGGATCCTGGGCCTCGGATACCCCGGCGGGCCCGCCATCGACCGGCTGGCGCGGCAGGGCGATCCGCGGGCCATCCGCTTCCCGCGCGGGCTCTCGCAGCCGAAGTACATGGGCAGCGCCGAGGAGCCCGGGCCCCACCGGTACGACTGGTCCTTCAGCGGCCTCAAGACCGCCGTCGCCCGCTCGGTGGAGCAGTACGAGGCGGCCGGGCTGGAGGTGCCCGTGGCGGACATTGCGGCGTCCTTCCAGGAGGCCGTGGTGGACATCATCACGTCGAAGGCCGTCCTCGCCTGCCGCGAGCACGGCATCACCCACCTGCTGCTGGGCGGGGGTGTGGCCGCCAACCGGCGCCTCCGGCAGCTGGCGGGCGAGAGGTGCGCGCACGCGGGCATCACCCTGACGGTCCCGGCGCCCTCGCTGTGCACGGACAACGGCGCCATGGTCGCCGCGCTCGGGGCGCAGATCGTACTGGCCGGGGGCAGCCCCAGCGGGATCGCGTTCGGGACCGATCCGTCCCTCCCCGTCACCCGCATCGCCCTGGCCGGCGCGTAAGTGTGCTGATTGCTAGACAGACTAGCTTTACAGACCCCTAGTGGACAGCTAGATTAGGGGCAGGTCAAGAAAACGGCCTGCCCCTTTCTGACCTGAAGGTCAAGCCATGACAATCACACCCCAGATTCCCGCTCGCACCGATGACGATGCAGCCCCCGTCCAGCCCGCCGGCCACGACAGCGATTTCGACGCCTGGCCCGGGATGGCGACCGGCCAACTCGCCACGGCCCGGCAGGCGGCAGAACCGCTGGTCCTGCCGTACGACCTCACCGGGACCACGACACGGCAGCTCCGGCGCCTGGTCAACCAGATGTACAAGGCGCTCGACGCCGACTTCCCGCCCTACGGCGCCCAGGAGGACTACGACCGCCTGGCCGACGAACTGGAGCGGCGCGCGGCCGAGGCCCGCGAGGGCTCCGGCGGGGCCGAGCGTCCCGGCGCCTTCCGCGACAACCCCATGAACCACCGCTTCGAGCTCTTCCAGGACGGCATGCTCGCGGGCTACGTCACCTACTCGCTGCGGGCCGGCACGCTGCAGCTTCATCGCACCGTCGTCGCGGGGGCCTTCGAGGGGTCGGGACTGGAGGGCGTGCTCATCCGGAAAGTCCTGCTCGACGCCCACAAACGGCGCCTCGCCGCCGTGCCCTACTGCGACCAGGTGCAGGCCTTCCTGGCGGACAACCCCCAGTACCGCAGCCTCGTCGCGATCTAGGTCGGCAGGTCCGCCCGACGCGGTCACGGTCGGCCACGACGCGGCTGCCGTTCACCCTGCGCCGGGCGGTAGGCGCTGCGCTCAGGCCGGGAGGTCTCCGACGCTGGTGTACTTCCGGCGCCAGTCGGCGCCCTCCTCGCCGCCGTACACGGTCCAGTACTCCCGGCCCGAGACGATCTCGCCGCCGGACACCGTCCAGATCGACACCACGCGGAAGATCCCCACGTCCTCCTGGGGAACCTGCACCTCGGACACCACCACCCCGCCGGCGTCGTAGACCTCGAGCACGTCGATGCTCCAGCCGTTCGGGCGCCCGGAGTTCACCGCGACCATGTTGTCCCTGCCGCGGATGACCTCGCGGGTGACGGGCCAGAACACCTCCACGTCTTCCGCGAACACCTGCCCGACCGCCGTCCAGTCCCTGCTCCACACCGACGACCAGTAGCGCCGGACAACCTCGATGGATTCCATGGGCCGATGCTACCGTCGGATGCCCGTCCGCAGGTGCGCGGCCACATGGTCGTCGAAGCTCTCGACGGTCTGGGTCACTACCTCGGCCGGCGCTGTGTCCCAGATCTCCTGGTTGAAGATCTCCACCTCGACGTCGCCTGCATAGCCGGCGTCCTGGACCGCCCTGGTGATGGCTTCGAAGTCGATGATCCCGGCCCCGGGGTAATGGCGCGAGAGCAGGACGTCCGCGGCCAGCGGCGTCCTCCAGTCGCACACCTGGTAGCTCGCGATCCGGCCTTCCGCCCCCGCCCGGACGATCTGCGCCTGAAGGTCGGGATCCCACCACACGTGGAAGGTGTCGATGACGACGCCGACGGCGGCGGGGGAGAAGTCGGAGGCCAGGTCCAGTGCCTGCTTCAGGGTCGAGAGGACGGCGCGGTCCGAGGCGTACATGGGATGCAGGGGTTCGAGCGCCAGGGTCACCCCGGCGGCCAGGGCCTCCGGAGCCAGCTCGGCCAGGGCCTCCTGCACCCTGACGCGGGCACCGGCGATGTCCCGCGAACCCTGCGGAAGGCCACCGGCCACCATCACCAGGACCGGGGCGGACCCCGCCGCGCCGGCTGCCGCGAGCGTCGCGGTCTCGGCGATGGCCCGCCGATTGTCATCCATGGCTGCACGACGGGCAGCGCCTTCCGGGACGGTGAAGAAGCCGCCGCGGCAGAGACTCGAAAAACGCAGCCCCGAGCCTGCGAGGAGCCGCGCCGCCTCCGGCAGGGTCTGGGCCTGCACCGAGTCGCGCCACAGGCCGATGCTCGTGATGCCGGCATCAGCCGTTACCTCCAGTGCTTCGGGCAGGGACGCATATTTCAGGGTGGCCTGGTTGATCGACAGGCGGGCGTGCGGAGTACTCACGCGGTCACCCCGCTCACCCGCAACATCGCATGCCAGCGCTCCCGGGCGAGATCCGGTTGCTCCAGCGCGCCGCACGCATTGGCGAGGCGCACGATCTCCGACAGGTGCGGCAGGCTACGGGCCGCGTGCAGGCCGCCAACCATGCCGACGCCGGGTTGGTGGCCGTTGAGCCAGCTGAGGAACGCAACGCCCGTCTTGTAGTAGAACGTGGGCGCGGCGAAGATCTGGCGGGACAGCGCTTCCGTGGGCCCGAGGATGCGCTGATAGGAGTCGTGATCGTCGGCATCCAACGCCTGGACAGCTGCCGAGGCGTGCGGACCGAGGGCCGCGAAGGCGCCGAGGAGTGCGTCCGAGTACCCCGAGGAGTCCCCTCCCATCAGGGAGACGTAGTTGAAGTCGTCGCCGGTGAACATCCGCGCCGGCGCGATCAGCTGGGCACGGACGGCCCGCTCGGACGCGGCGTCGAGCAGGCTCATCTTCACGCCGGCCACCTTCCCGGGTGAGTTCGCGATGATCGTGAGCAGGGTCGACGACGCCGCATCCGTGTCGGTGGAACCGAAGTAGGTGCCGAGCTCGGGGTCGAAGGCGCTGCCGAGCCAGTGCAGGATCACCGGCGTACCGGCTGCGGCCAGCACCTCCGCGTACACGCGCTGGTAGTCCTCCGCGGAAGTGGCCGCTCGGGCCAGGTGCCGGCTGGCCATCAGGACCACGGAGGCGCCCGCGTCCTCGGTCAGATGCAACTGGTGCTTGTAGGCGTCGATGACGGCGTCGAGGGAGATGACGGCGTCCTCGACATGATCGGTGTTGACGCCGACCACCAGTGCCCCGCCGACCGAGCGTGCCTCCGCCGCACTGCGGGTGATGAGTTCCCTCGTCGCGGTGGCGTCGAGCCCCATGTTCCGCTGCGCGGTGTCCATGGCGTCGGCGACGCCCAAGCCCCAGGACCACAGATGGTGCCGGAAGGCCAGCGTCGAGTCCCAGTCGATGTCGGCGGGAGCCCCCGGCACGTTGTCCGCCGTGGTCCGCGGCACCACGTGGGCGGCGGCATAGACCGTGCGGCTGGCGAGCGGCGCCGTCGGCTTCGTGAAGGACGGCGCGTGGTTCAGTTCGACGGCGGAGGTCCTGCCCGCCGCATCGACGAGGGTGATCATGCCAGTGGCATCGCTTCCCGGCGAGGCAGGGCGGTGCTGCGGACGTCCTGCAGGTCGAGGCGGCGCCCGGACCGCGAACTCTCGAGGCCCTGCTCGGCGAGGTACATTCCGCGGGCGCCCGCGAGGAAATCGTAGGGGTGTGGGGCGTCCTCCAGGACGTGCCGGAGGAAGTCCTCCCACTGGGTCTTGAAACCGTTCTCGAACACCTCGTTGGTGGGGACGTCGATCCAGTCGGCGTCGTAGTCGTGGGTGTCCTCGAGATCGGGGTTCCAGACGGGTTTGGGCGTGGCGTTGCGTGGCTGGATCTTGCAGCCGAACAGCCCGACGACGGCGGAGCCGTGAGTGCCGTCCACCTGGAACTGCACGAGTTCGTCACGGTTCACGCGGACCGTCCAGCTCGAGTTGAGCTGCGCGACGATGCCGCCCTCCAGTTCGAACACGGCATACGCGGCGTCGTCTGCGCTCGCGCGGTAGCGGTTGCCCTTCTCGTCGACGCGCTCGTCGATGTGGGTGACGGCCCGCGCGTACACGGATTCGACCCGGCCGAACAGGTTCTCGAGCACGTAGCTCCAGTGCGGGAACATGTCGACGACGATCCCCCCGCCGTCCTCCGCCCGGTAGTTCCAGCTGGGGCGCTGGGCGTCCTGCCAGCCGCCTTCGAAGACCCAGTACCCGAACTCCCCACGGACGGAGAGGATCCGCCCGAAGAAGCCCGAATCGACGAGGCGCTTCAGCTTCTGCATGCCCGGCAGGTACAGCTTGTCGTGGACGACGCCGTTCTTGATCCCGGCCGCTTCCGCCAGGTCGGCGAGTTCGAGGGCGTCCGCCGCGGTCTCCGCGGTGGGCTTCTCGGTGTAGACGGCCTTGCCGGCGGCGATGGCCTTGCGGATGGCCGCCGAGCGGGCCTTGGTCACGAGGAAATCGGCGTAGATCTCCCAGGTGGGGTCCGCCAGTACGCTGTCGAGATCGGTCGAGTAGTGCTCGATGCCGTGCCGGGCGGCGAGCTCGGCGAGCTTCACCTCGTTGCGGCCCACGAGCATCGGTTCCACCTGGACGCGCGTGCCGTCGGACAGGAGCACCCCGCCCTGGTCGCGGATCGCAAGGATCGAGCGCACCAGGTGCTGCCGATACCCCATGCGCCCGGTGGCGCCGTTCATGATGATCCCGATTGTCCTCGTTGACATTCCTACTCCTTCGTCCGGCTGTGCCGCCGTGTGGGAAAACGCTTACCGCGAGTGTAGGGGAAGAAGGGGGGAGGGGCAATCACGAAGGATCCGGCTCGCCCGAAGCGCCTCAGCGACCGGGGATCGACCGCCGCGTACACTGCTCGGGGCGCACCCATGCATTGCGGGCGGTGGAGAACTCGATCCACTGCGCGAGGACCGCCGACCTCGTCCAGGCCATGGCGAAACCGCGGACCGTCTGGCGTGAGCCGTTCGGATACTCGAGGTCCACCCAGAGCGCGGGTGCGGGGGAGACGGACTCCGTGATGCCTTCGGTCGGCGGTTCCACCTGCAGGGGAGGGACGAACCGGTGCGTCGTCGGCGGGGGCCCGTGCCATCCGGCGGCGTCAGCCACGCAGACCCGCCCAGGGGATGGCGCACGGCGCTGGCTGGTCCATGCCACCACTCTACGAGGTGCCGCCGAAGCGGAGTGGGGGGGTATACCGTCGACCCCGACGCCGGGTGGCCGGTGTCAGGCCTTGTGCGCCGAGGGCGGCCCCACGGTCCGACGGCGGCAATGCGCGGCATCCACCCAGGCCTCGCGTGCCCGGGAGTACTCGATCCACTGCGCCCGGACGGCGGAGCCCGTCCACGCCATCGCGAACCCCTTCATGGTGCGTCGGGTACCGTCGGAATACTCCAGCTCCACCCACAGTGCGGGGGATCGGGGTGGCTCGGTGATGCCGCCCGTGGGCGCCTCGAGCTGCAGCGGGGCCACGTACCGGTCGGCACTCGGTGGGATGCCGTGCCACCCCGGTCTTCCTGTCATGCGACGAGGGTACGCCGCACATCCGACACCGTGGCCGGAGGCCGCCGCAGATCCCGGTACTGCTTGCTGCAGATCCATTCCGCGCCGGGCCGTGTCTGGCTAGGATGATCGCGACGGCGGCACCATCACCGCATCCTCGTGCAGGCCCTCCGCGGATCGGAACGCCGACGTCACGCCGCTCGACCACGATGTGAGGTATTGATACGCCATGACGAACGACCGTCTGCAGAAGATTCTTGTCGCTGCCGCCGACAAGGAGGACATCCAGTTCGAGCTCGATCGCGCCGAACTGATCCTGCAGGAAGCGGTGGCCGAAGCGATGAGCCACGGGGAGGACATCACGGCCGTGGCCGAGGTGGCGGAACTCCCCGTGCACGACATCGCGAAGCTTGCCGCACACGACGCCGCCGGTCCCGAGGCCGTCCAGACCTACTGAGGGCGGGTCGGCGCGGTGCCTGCCGCGCGCCGCCGGCACCGACCATGCGGTGCCGACCACGCGGTGCCGGCGACCGGCGCCGAGCGCTCGGGATGTGTCGGGCGGGATCACCGGCGGGGCGTGCTGCCCCGGATGATCGTCTCCGTCCTGATGACCGGTGGATTGCCGGGCGCGGATGCCGCATCGTCGTGAGCGGTTCCCGTGGCGAGCCGGAGGGCGCGCCGGCCCACGTCCTCCAGGGGGATCCGGACCGTCGTCAGGGCGGGCGTGATGTCCTGCACGGTCGGTATGTCGTCATAACCGGCCACGCCGATCTCCGTGCCGGGCGTGATCCCGGCTTCCCTCAGAGCCGAGACCACGCCGACCGCCATGACGTCGTTGACGGCGAACACGAGATCCACCGACACCCCCGAGGCCAGCAGTTCCCGGGTGCCGCGGTAGCCGCCCTCACGGGTGAAGTCGGCGTGGACGATGCGCTCGGGCGGCAGGGAGATGCCGCGCTCGGCCAGCCCCGCGGTGAAACCTTCGAGTCTCTCCTCGGCCGTCCTGATCTCGGGTGGCCCGGTGATGACCGCGACGTCCCGGTAGCCGAGCGAGGCGAGGGCCAGGGCCAGGTCGCGGGCCCCGCCGCGGTTGTCGAGCAGTACGGTGGCGAACGGCGCTGCATCCTGGCTGATGAAGGCCACCTTCCCGCCGGTGTCCTCGAAGGAGGTCAGCTCACCGCGCAACGGCTCCTCGAAAGCCGAACCGGTGGTCCTGGAGCCCGCGAGGATCATGACGCGGGGGCGCTGCCCGCGCAATGCCCGCACCGTGTCCAGTTCCCGCTGGGCGTTGCGACCGGTCACGGCGATCGTCACCACGAGCCCCTCCTCGCTCGCGGCGTCGATGACCCCGGCCGCGATGCCGGAGAAGTACGGGTCCGCGATGTCCGCCACGAGCAGCGCCACCGTGGTGGTGCTCCCCCTGGCCACCGCCTGCGCAAAGAGGTTCGTGGTGTAGCCGAGCCGCTGGGCGGCCTCGATGACCCGCTGCCGGTAGGCCTCGTTGACCTTGCGGGCGCTTCCGTTCAACGACCTCGACGCCGTGGCGAGCGAGACGCCCGCTTCCCGGGCCACGTCATGCAGTGTCGCGGGACTCTTGCTCGCCGGTGCCGACATTGCTTCCACTCCTGGGGTCCGGGCGTCGGCCGCTGCGGCCACCGCCCGGCGCGTTCCATCGAAAGGGCTATTGTCGCACGGCCGGACAGGGCGACGCGGCCCCTCACCTCCGGTCGGTAAGCGCTTTCTCTGCTAGGGTTTTCCGAACTGTGATCCCTTGTCCACGTTGGAGGAACCGTGTCCCTGTCGAGTCCCGTGGAGAAGCGCTCCGCCCAGCGAGGCACTGCCCCTGCCGAGCGGACGGCGCCGCTGCTCCGTGCGGCAATCCTCGGGACCGGGGGCGTTGCACATCTCCACGCCGCGGCCCTGCGCTCGCTGTCCGGGGTGGAGCTCGTCGCGGCCGCGGATCCTTCCGCCGAGCACCTCGCCGCGTTCGCGGAGGCCCATGCGGTCCCGTTCCGCTACACCACCCTCGAGGAACTGCTCGCCGCCCAGCCCATCGACGTCCTGCACGTCTGCACCCCACCCGGCGGGCATGCGGATCAGTCGATCGCGGCCTTTGCCGCAGGAGCACATGTCGTCGTCGAAAAGCCCGCCGCGCTCAGCCTCACCGCGCTCGACACGATGACCCGGGCGGCTGGCGCCGCCGGGCGCGGCCTCGCCGTCGTCTTCCAGCAGCGCTCGGGCACCGCCGCGGCCCACGTGAAGGCGCTGCTCGATTCCGGAGCCCTCGGCCGCCCGCTGTCCGCCCTTTGCCAGACGCACTGGTACCGGACGGCGGAGTACTTCGCCGTACCCTGGCGCGGTACGTGGGCCACCGAGGGCGGGGGGACCACGCTCAGCCATGGGAGCCACCAGATCGATCTGCTGGCCTACCTGCTCGGCGAATGGTCGGCTGTGCACGCCACGATGTGGCGACAGCAGCACGACGTCGAGACAGAGGACCTCTCCCACGGGTCCCTGGTCTTCGCCTCGGGCGCGGTGGCCTCGGTGGTGTCGACGGTCCTCGCCCCTCGCGAGTCGAGCCTGCTCCGCATCGATACGGAGCGGGCGACGATCGAGCTGGAGCACCTCTACGGGCATGGGCACGCCCACTGGCGGATCACCCCCGCGCCGGGTGTCGACGAGGAGACCTCGGCGTCCTGGGATCTGCCCGAGCAGGAGATCCCGAGCGGCCACGACGCCCTGTTCGCCGAGATCCATCCCTCGCTTATCGCCGGCAGGGGCATGCCCGGCCTCGTGGCCCATCCCGCCCGCGCGCTCGAGATCATCACCGGCATGTACGTCTCGGCGCGCGAGGGGCGCTGGGTCTCCCGGGCGGATCTCACCGATCCGGCCCTGCGGGGCGGCCTGGCCGCACCGGTCATCGACGGCCGCCCGGGGACCCCAGCCGGACCCCCCGCGGGATGAGCGCAACCGAGCCGCTGTCGGTCCGGGATGGCCGGCTGGCCGGAGTGCTACGTGACGGCCGGGACAAGCCTGCCCTGCACGCGCCGCGACCCTTCCTCCACCCCGTCCTCACCCCGGGGGGACGGTCCGTCAGCGATATCGCGCCGGCCGATCACCCCTGGCACGGGGGGCTCGGCATCGCGGTGTCCACGATCGACGTCCCGGGCCAGGAAGTGCCGGTCAACCTCTGGGGCGGGCCGACCTACCGCGGCGCGCAAGGCTACGTCCAGCTCCCCAATAACGGCTCGCAGCGTGTGCTGGCCCGCCGCGATGCAGGCCGCACGGCAGTGCAGCGGATCGACTGGAGCGCTGCGGATGGGAGCGTGTTCCTGCAGGAGGAGCGGGCGTGTGGCGCGGATGTCGTCCGGGCCGCTGACATCGAGTGGTTCCGGATCACTGTGCGGAGCCGGTGGGTGAATGCCGGCGACGGTCCGCTGGCCTTCGGCAGCCCGACGACGGCGGGCCGTCCGAACGCCGGATACGGAGGATTCTTCCTGCGCCTCGCGCCGTCCTTCGACGGCAGTGCGATCATCGCCCCCTCGGACGGCGACGCCCGCCGGATCGGCGAGGGCGACGCCATGGGGGGAGCGCGCCCGTGGCTGGGCCTGCGGTCCGGCGGCGCATCCGTCCTCATGACCGCGCCGACGGGCAACCCGGGAGGGGTATCCCCCTGGTTCGTGCGCAGCACCGGCACGCCCATGCTGTGCGCGGCGCCCTTCTTCCACGAAAAGCTGCAGCTCGACCGCGACGCCGTACTCGACTGGGAGTGGTCGCTGCTGGTCGCGGACGGCGCCGTGAAGGAGGGCGGGTTCGCCGCTGCCGTCCGCGCCGCGTCGGCCCTCACGCCTCAGCTCACGGCATCCGGGATGGGGCGCCCGCCCCGACCGACGACGTGACGCCCGCCGCTCCGCGACGTCGCCACTGAACACGGGTCCGAAGCACGCGGCCGTGCTCCGGACCCGGCATCACGCGGCCCGGACCTCTACAGGCCGAGGGACTCGAGCACGGGCAGCTCGGCGCGCACCCTGGACCTCGCCTCGGCCGCGGTCGGCGCGGCCACGGCGAGCCCGGCGATCCGCTGCGCATCGGCCAGCGTGACGCTGTTCAGGACGGCGCCGACCCCGGCGAGGGCCCGCGGAGTCATCGACAACGTCGAGATGCCGAGCCCCACCAGCACGACGGCGAGCGCGGGATCCGCCGCGGCCTCGCCGCACACCCCGACCGGCTTCGCGTTCCCCTCGGCGGCCGAGCCCTCCACGGTCAGCTTCACCATCCGGAGGACGGCGGGCTGCCAGGAGTTGTTGAGGGTGGCAAGGGACCCCAGCTGCCGGTCGGCCGCCATCGTGTACTGCGTGAGGTCGTTGGTGCCCAGGCTGGCGAAGGACACCTCGCCGAGGATCGACTCGGCCATGACGGCCGCCGAGGGGACCTCGACCATCACGCCGGGTGTCTGCAGGCCGGCGTTGCTGCAGAGCTTCGCGAAGTCCGCGGCCTCCTCCGCCGTCGAGATCATCGGCGCCATGACCCAGACGTCCGCACTCGCCTGGGCGGCGGCGTCGGCGATGGCCTTGAGCTGCCGTTCCAGGACGCCCGGCGAGGTGAGGTCGGTGCGGTAGCCGCGGACACCGAGGGCAGGGTTGGGTTCGGACGTGTCCGTCAGGAAGGGCAGCGGCTTGTCCGCCCCGGCGTCCAGCGTGCGGACCACCACCTTCTTGCCAGGGAAGGCGTCGAAGACGCCCTTGTACGCCTCGATCTGCTCCTGGGCCGTCGGTTCCGCGTCGCGTCCGAGGAAGCAGAACTCCGTCCGGAGCAGTCCCACGCCCTGGGCCTGCGCCTCGGCCGCCTTCACCGCGTCGGGCGCCCCGCCGACATTGGCCAGCAGGGGTACCTCGTGGCCGTCCGCGGTCACGCCCACGCCGTCGAACACCGCCAGTGCCGCCGCTGCCGCGGCATAGGCCTCGGCCGCCGCTTCCTCCTCGGCCCCGGGGTGGAGGGTGATGGTCCCGGCGGCACCGTCCACGAAGGCAGGGGTGCCCTCGTCGATGGCGTCCACGCCGGAGGCGGCCACCACGGCGGGCAGTCCGAGGGCGCGCGCGATGATGGCCGTGTGGGACTGCGGGCCGCCGCCTGAGGTGACGAGGGCGAGGACCACCGCGGGGTCCAGGGTGGCGGTGTCCGCCGGGGCGAGGTCCTCGGCGACCAGGATGAAGGGCGTGTCCGACGTCGGGATGCCCGGTGCGGGGAGCCCGCGCAGTTCGGCCACGATCCGCGAGCGGACATCGAGGACGTCGGCGGTGCGCTCGGCCATGTAGCCGCCCAGATTGTGCAGCATCTCCGCCACGGAGGCGCCCGCTTCCCACACGGCGCGCGCCGGAGAGGTGCCGTTCTTGATGAGCTTCGCCGCGGTCTTCAGGAGCAGTGGGTCCGTCGCCATCAGGGAGGTGGCCTGCAGGACGGCCTTGGCGTCGCCCTTGGCGAGGCCGGCCCTGCGCTTGAGTTCCTCCTGCACGGTCTTCGCGGCGGACTTCACGGCGGCGACCGCCTCGTCCGGTGCGTCGGCGCCGTGGCGTTCGTCCGCCGGTGGTTCACCGACCGACGGCGGCATGTGCCGGACCGGGCCGATCACGCGTCCGGGGCTGACTCCGACACCTGCGAAATTCTCCATTGAACGTCCTCGTTTCCTTGCCGGTGAATCCGGTGCCACCACCATTGTGGTGTGCACGACCATTCTAGGGTGTGACCCAGTTCATATAACGCTGCTATACCTGCTACGGTAGCAGTCATGAAAAAGGGGAGTGAACCGGCGCCGAAGACCAGGCTCCTCCGGGCTGCCGCGGCACTGCTCGCGGAGTCCGACGGGGAGCCCGTCTCGACACGGCAGATCACCGAGGCCGCCGGCGTGACCGCTCCCACCCTGTACCACCACTTCGGGGACAAGGAGGGGCTCTTCGACGCCGTCGTCGCGGAGGGTTTCTCCGCGTACCTGGAGGCCGAGCGGAACATCCCGACGTCGGGCCAGCCGATCGAGGACCTCCGCATGCACTGGGACAACCACGTGCGGTTCGGCCTCGATCACCCCCACCTCTACCTGGTGATGTTCGGCAACATCCGGCCCGAGCGCCGTCCCTCCATGGTCGCCAGCGCGGAGGCGTTCCTCGAGGAGGTGCTCGCGCGGGCCGCCGCGGCGGCCCGTCTCGTGGTCTCACCGCACGAAGCCGCGCGCAGCATGCTGGCCGCCAACATCGGCGTCACCCTGATGCTGATCGCGGAGCCCGCGGCGAAGCGCAACCTCGAACTCTCCGCGATGACGCGCGAGGCGGTCATCTCGGCGGTGGCCACGGATTCCGAAGCGGATCCCGTGACCGACACCGAAGGGACGCCGTCCGTGGTGGTGGCGGCGATCGCCCTGAATGCAGCGCTGCAGTCCTCGCACCCCGATCAGCTTTCCAGCTCGGAGCTGAAGCTCTTCCTCGAATGGCTCCAGAGAATATCCAGCCGATCGGGGAGCTGACGCTTCCCGATCAACGCCATCCTCCGCAGTGTTGCGGGGCCAACGGTAAGGAATGAATGTGGCTACACAAGTAGAAGCACGGTCCGGGACGAGCGCCCGGGTCCGCGTGCAGAAGTTCGGGACGTTCCTGTCCGGGATGATCATGCCCAACATCGGCGCGTTCATCGCCTGGGGCATCGTCACGGCGCTGTTCATCGAGAAGGGCTGGCTGCCCGTACCGCAGCTGGGCGGTTTCGGGGAGACCGACGGCGTCGCCAACGTCGGTCTCGTCGGGCCGATGATCACCTATCTGCTGCCGCTCCTGATCGCCTACACGGGCGGCCGGATGGTCTACGACGTCCGCGGCGGCGTGGTCGGCTCGATCGCGACGATGGGCGTGATCGTCGGGGCCGGCATCCCGATGTTCATCGGTGCCATGATCATGGGACCGCTCGGCGCTTGGACCATGAAGAGGCTCGACGCGGTCTGGGAAGGCCGGATCAAGCCCGGCTTCGAGATGCTCGTCAACAACTTCTCGGCGGGCATCTGGGGCGCCCTGCTGGCACTGATCGGCTTCTACGGCGTCTCGCCGCTGGTCACCGCGTTCAGCACGGGCGCAGGCAACGTGGTCCAGTGGCTGGTCGACAACGGGCTGCTGCCGCTGACGAGTATCTTCATCGAACCGGCGAAGGTGCTCTTCCTCAACAACGCCATCAACCACGGCGTCCTGACCCCGCTCGGTGTCCAGCAGTCGCTGGAGCAGGGGAAGTCCATCCTGTTCCTGCTCGAGGCCAACCCCGGTCCCGGCCTCGGCATCCTGCTGGCGTACTCGTTCTTCGGTCGAGGCCTCGCCAAGGCCTCCGCACCCGGTGCCGCCATCATCCAGTTCGTCGGCGGTATCCACGAGATCTACTTCCCCTACGTGCTGATGCGCCCGCTGCTGATCCTCGCCGCGATCGCCGGGGGTATGACCGGCATCGCCACGCTGAGCATCACGAACGCCGGACTCGTGGCCCCCGCTGCCCCCGGATCGATCATCGCGGTCCTCGCCCAGACCGCCCGGGACAGCTACTTCGGCGTCACCCTGTCCGTCGTGCTGGCCACGGCGGTGTCCTTCCTCGTCGCGTCGGTCATCCTGAAGGCCGGCAAGGACCAGGAAGAGGACCTTGCGGCAGCCGCCGCCAGGATGGAGAGCCTCAAGGGCAGGAAGAGCTCCGTGGCCGGGAACTTCCGCTCGGAGCGGGCCACCGACGGCCCCATCCGCAGCATCGTGTTCGCCTGCGACGCGGGGATGGGATCCTCGGCCATGGGCGCCTCCGTGCTCCGCAACAAGATCCGGGCGGCAGGGTTCCCGGATGTGAAGGTCACCAATCTCGCCATCTCCAGCCTGAAGGACGACTACGACGTCGTCGTCACGCACCAGGATCTCGCCGACCGCGCCGAACCCCTGACGCCGCGCGCCACGCACGTGGCGGTCGACAACTTCATGAACAGTCCGCGCTACGACGAGATCGTCGATCTCGTCCGGGCCGGCGACAGCGCCGGCGTCGATCTCGAGGAGCCGGCACCCGCCGCCGTCGCGTCAGCGGCGGCCACGCGCGACGACGCCGCCACCACCGACGCCGGGGACGTCCTCGCGGAGGAGAGCGTCGTGCTGAACGGCACCGCCACCACGCAGGAGGACGCCATCGACGAGGCCGGCCGGCTGCTGGTCGCCCGCGGGGCCGTCGACTCCACCTACGTCGCAGCGATGCACGAGCGCGAGCGGTCCGTTCCCACCTACATGGGGAACTTCCTCGCGATCCCGCACGGCACCAACGCCGCGAAGGACCTCATCAGGCGCTCGGCCGTGTCGATCGTGCGCTACCCGGAGGGCATCGACTGGAACGGCAAGCAGGTGAAGTTCGTGGTCGGCGTCGCCGGCCGGAACAACGAGCACCTGTCCATCCTGTCCGCGATTGCCCGCGTCTTCTCGGACAAGGCGCAGGTCGCCCGGCTCGACGAGGCCACCACGGTGGACGAGGTCCTCGCCCTCTTCGGAAAGGTGAACGCCTCGTGAAGGCCGTCCATTTCGGCGCCGGCAACATCGGCCGGGGCTTCGTGGGGCTCCTGCTCCACGAAGCCGGGTACGAGGTGGTCTTCGCCGACGTCGCGGACGGCCTGATCGACGAGTTGGCCTCGACCCCCAGCTACGCCGTCCACGAGGTCGGTGAGGAACCGGCCGTGAAGACGGTGGACAACTACCGCGCGCTGAACTCCCGCTCCCACGAGGAGCAGGTCGTCGCGGAGATCGCCGACGCGGACATCGTCACCACGGCGGTGGGCCCGAACGTCCTGCGGTTCCTCGCGCCGGTCATCGCCCAGGGGATCGCCCGGCGCGGAGCGGGCCTGGCCCCGCTGCAGGTCATGGCCTGTGAGAACGCCATCAACGCCACGGACATCCTGCGCCGTGAAGTCGAGCGGGCGTACGACGGCGAGGCCTCCGACCTCGCGGCACGGGCGGTCTTCGCCAACACGGCGGTGGACCGCATCGTCCCGGACCAGGCGGCCGGGCAGGGCCTCGACGTCACGGTGGAGACGTTCTTCGAGTGGGTCATCGATCGCACGCCGTTCGAGGGCCGTGCGCCGCAGATCCCGGGCGCCACGTACGTCGACGACCTCGGGCCGTACATCGAGCGGAAGCTGTTCACCGTCAACACGGGCCACGCGGCCGCTGCCTACTTCGGCTCCGCGGCCGGCGCGGAGAAGATCGCAGATGCCATGGCGGACGACGCCGTCGCGGCCAGGGTCAGGGCCGTCCTGGACGAGACGAAGCAGCTGCTCGTGGCCAAGCACGGGTTCGACCCGGCGGAGCAGGAGGCCTATGTGCAGAAGATCCTGCTGCGCTTCTCGAACCGGCACCTCCCGGACACGGTGGTGCGCGTGGGCAGGGCGCCGCAGCGGAAGCTGAGCCGCAGGGAACGCTTCGTGGGACCGGCCGCCGAGCTCGCCGAACGCGGTACGCATCCCGTCGCGCTGCTCGAGGCGATGCGGGCCGCGCTGTCCTTCTCGGTGCAAGGCGATCCCGAGGTCGCCGCGCTGGCCGAGATCCTCGCCACCCAGGAACCGTCCGAGGCGACGACGTCGATCACTGGCCTCGAGGCGGACCATCCGCTGTACCCGTCGGTACTGGGCCTGATCGAGCAACACGCGCCGGTGCACCCCGCCGGATAGGCAGAACGGCAGGGCCCGAAAGCGGAGAAAGGGAGCAGCGTCGGCTGCTCCCTTTCTCCGTTCGCGAACCAGCGGCTCTTGACGAACAGTGCACTGAATTCTAGGTTGTTAAGGAAAGCGTTTTCCAAACAAGGGATTCAATGATGAGTTCGGCACAGAAAACAGCAACCTCCGCCTGCGTGGCACTCGCCACCGGCGCACTCCTCACACTCTCGGGACTGTCCGTCCCGGCGATGGCCCAGGGCACGGCCAACGCGGCGCCGATCGGGGGAGTCCAGCTCGAGTACCTCGACCGTGGCGTCGTCGCCGCCGCCACCCCGGAGGGCGTCTTCCTCAGCTGGCGATTCCTGGCCACCGACGCCACCGGAGCGACGGCCGCAGGGCTCACCGGTGCGGACTTCACGGTGTATCGCGACGGGGAACCCATCGCCACCGTCACGGACAGCACGAACTACCTCGACACCTCCGCGGCCGGCGGCACCGGGGCACCCGCCGCCGGGTACAGCATCGGCACCGTCGTCGATGGCGTGGAGGTGGAACGCAGCGCGGAGACCTCGCCATGGGCGCAGGCCTCCATCGATCTGCCCCTGGTCAAACCGGCCGACGGCGTCACTCCGGCGGGGGAGCCCTACACCTACGCGGCCAACGACATGAGCGTCGGTGACGTCACCGGCGACGGCTCTTACGAATTCGTCGTCAAGTGGGATCCGTCGAACTCGAAGGACGTCTCGCAGGTCGGCTACACGGGAAACACCTTCATCGACACCTACACGCTCGACGGTCGCCTCCTCAATCGCGTGGATCTGGGTGTCAACATCCGATCGGGCGCGCACTACACGCAGTTCATGGTCTCGGACTTCGACGGTGACGGCCGCTCGGAGATGATGATGAAGACGGCGCCCGGCACGAAGACCACCACCTACGGCCCGGGCGGAGAGGTGGTCGCGGAGGAGTACGTGACCCTGCCGGAGTCCGACGTCGCCGCCGGAGTGCAGCACTCCGACGACTACCGCCTGAGCGCGGACGACTACTTCGAGCACGTCGTCGACATGTTCCAGGGGTGGCAGGATCATCCGGAAGTGGTCGCCGGAAACTGGCCCACCACCCTCGAGGAGGCATTCGGGATCGAACGGCGGTACGAGTATCCGCTGACCGAGGCCGATGCCCGCGCCATGGCGGACTACTTCGTGGACGAGTACGCCCCGTCGCGGAGCGCCCGCAACAACCTCAGGGGGTTCGAGGGCTTCGTGGTGGACGGTCCCGAATACCTCAGCGTGTTCGACGGCGAGACGGGACGCGAGCTCGAGACGGTCCCGTACGAGCCGGGACGCGGGGACGACGGCCTGCTGTGGGGCGACTACGCCATGGCGCGCATCGAGCCGGGCAACAGGGTGGACCGTTTCCTCGCCGGCGTGGCCTACCTCGACGGCGAGAACCCCTCGGCCGTCTTCGCCCGCGGCTACTACACGCGGGCCACGATCGTGGCCTACAGCTGGGACGGCAGCCGGCTGACGCAGGACTGGAACGTGGACTCGGGGCACGTCCCCATGACCAACCCCTTCAACGACGGCCCGCACGGCGGGACGGGCTCCAGTGAGGAGTTCGGAACGCTCGCCGGGCAGGGATTCCACTCCCTGAGCGCAGCCGATGTGGACGGCGACGGCAAGCACGAGATCGTCTACGGAAGCGCGACGATCGACGACGACGGGTCGCTGCTCTACAGCTCCTTCGACACCCTTCCGGCCGGCAGCGCCGCGCCCGGTACCGAGGCGAAGCTCGGGCACGGTGACGCCATGCACGTGGCCGATATCGATCCCGACCGGCCCGGCCTCGAGATCTTCTCCGTCCACGAGGGCGGAGCGTATGCGCCGTACGGATGGGTGATGCGCGACGCCGCCGACGGGAAAGTGCTCTTCGGCGGCTACACGGGCAAGGACACCGGCCGCGGGATGATCGGCGACATCGATCCGGCGGTTCGAGGGCTGGAGAACTGGGCCGTCGGGCTCCGTTCTGCGGGCGGGGATCTGCTTCCCGGCAACGGGCCGGGCACGAACATGAGCATCCGATGGGCGGCGGACGGCTCCACGCAGATCGTCAACGGTTCGGGGAACCAGGACGTCAGGATCGATGACGCGCAGCGAGGGCGCCTGCTGACCGCCACCGGCACGAGGACGAACAACGGGACCAAGGGTAATCCGTCGCTCGTCGCGGACGTGTTCGGCGACTGGCGGGAGGAGATGCTCGTGCGGACCACCGACAGCTCGGCCATCCGTATCTTCACCAGCACCGAGGTGACCGACCGCAAGCTGTACACGCTGATGCACGATCCGCAGTACCGCGCGGAGACCGCCCGGCAGAACACCGCGTACAACCAGCCCGCCTACACGGGGTTCTACCTGGCCGCGGACACCGACTTCACCCAGGTGCCCGTACCGAACGCATTCCTCCCCGGTGCGCTTCCCGCCCTGCAACGGCAGCTCGAGCAGCTCGTCGGCTCAGGCGGCGTCTCCGGCCCCGCGGCACAGCAGTTGCGGTCGTCCCTCGAGCAGGCACAGCGGGCGATCGAGCGGGACCAGGCCGGCACCGCGGCGCGGGCGGTGGAGAAGTTCGTGGACCGGCTCGGACGGAACAAGCCCGGCACGGTGACGGACTCGGCCCGGGACCAGCTCGGCCACGCCGGATCGGCCATCCTCACCATGCTGAGGTAGCAGCCTCGAGACCGGAATCCCCGGCAGGATCACACGCGGACGGGCGTGGGATCCTGCCGGTCCTGTGCCCGACGCGGGCCGGATGCCCGGCGCGGCCGCCCGGCCTTCGGTCGGAACGAGGGCCCCGTGTACCGGCCCTCGCGTGTCGGCTCACGGGCGCACGAGGTCGTCCTGCTCGAGGGCGAGCAGCTCGCGCACGAACCCCAGATGCTCGATGTCCTGGAAGGCGCCGCCCTGCTCGTGCCCGTTGTAGGGGTAGACCTTCATGCGCTTCGGTCCCGCGTAGTGGTTGTGGGCCGCGAAGACGCACGACGGCGGGCAGACGTCGTCGAGCAGTCCGACGGAGAACATCGCGGGGATGGTGCTGCGCGCCGCGAAGTTGAGGCCGTCGAAGTAGCTGAGGGTCCTGAAGACGCCCTCGATGTCGTTCCGGCGCGTGCCCAGGTACCTCACGATCTCGGAGTAGGGGGCGGTGTCCACCGTTTCCGTGGCGTGCCGCATGTGCGCGAGGAACGGTACGTCGACGATGGCCCCGACGGGCGGGGTGTCGTTCACCCGTGGGACAAGGGCTGCTGCGGCGAGGGTGATCCCGCCGCCCTGGCTCCCGCCCGAGACCACCACGCGGGCGGCGTCGACGGCGGGGTGCGCCTGGGCGGCCTCGACCGCGTGCACGGCGTCGACGAAGAGGCGCCGGTAGTAGTACGTGTCCGGACTCTCGATGCCGAGCGTCATGAAACCGCCCGCGTGCGGGCCCGTGAACGCGCCGTCCGCCGTGTCACCGGGTCGGTGGCCGGAGCCCTGGCCGCGGAGGTCCATGACGAAGTGTGCAATGCCGGCACTGGGTAACGCGGTCCATTCGCCGAGGAGCCCGCGCCCGCCGCCGTAGCCGATGAAGGTGACGACGGTGGGGAGCTCGCCCGCGAGGTGCCGAGGCCGCAGCAGCCAGGCCTTGATCGGATCCCCGCCGTAGCCGGCGAAGGTGACGTCCTCCGTGACCAACTGGGAGTAGCCCGCCCGGATCTCCTCGACCAGGGGAGGGGCTGCATGCCTGCGCTGTTCGGACAGCGTGCGGTCCCAGAAGGCGTCGTAGTCGGCGGGTTCGTCGCGCTCGGGCAGATACCGGCGCAGCTCGGACAGGGGGCGGTCGAAATGGGGCATGAGGTGCATCCTTTCACGCAGTGGATGAGCGAGGATAGTGTTCGAACTCTTCTGCCCGGAGCAGGCTGTTGACCATTGATACGATTCAATCTACGCTGTGGGATAACGCTTTCCCAAGGCGCCCGCAATGGCTGACAACGAAGTTTCCCAGGAGGACAACGATGTTCCGCACACTCTCACGACGCACGCTGACAGGGGTTGCGGCCCTGGCCGCCACCGGACTGGTCCTCACCGGATGCGGTGGCGGCGGAGGCGAGCCCGCAGCCGTCGACACCGACGAGCAGATCACGCTCAACTACACGTTCTGGGGCAACGACGATCGTGCGGCTCGGTACGACGAGGCCATCGCGGCGTTCGAGGAGGAGTACCCGAACATCACGATCAACGACACGTTCACCGACTACCCCTCCTACTGGGAGAAGCGTCAGACGGAGGCCGCCGGTGGCGGGCTTCCCGATGTGATGCAGTTCGACTACACCTATCTCCGCCAGTACGGCGACAACGGCCTCCTGCTGAACCTCGAGGACTACTTCGGCAACGGGATCACCACCGACGCCATCGACGAGAGCCTGCTGTCCACCGGTACGCTCGAGGACGGCACGTTCGCCATCCCCACCGGCTACAGTGCCTGGTCCGTGTTCCAGAATCCGGGCCTGCTGGCCGAGACCGGCGTCGAGCCCTACGAGGGCGGCACGAGCTGGGACGACTACGACGCCTACATGGCGTCCGTCACCGAGGCGGGCGGCGGCGACGTGTACGGCGGTACCGACACCACACAGCGCATCCAGGACCTCGAGCTGAAGCTGCGTCAGGACGGACGGCAGCTCTTCACCGAGGAGGGCGAACTCAATTTCACCCAGGAGGAGCTCGCCGAGCACTGGGCGGAGGGCCAGGAGAACCGGGAGACCGTCACGGTGCCGCAGAGCAAGCTCGAGGAGATCAACCCCGTGTCGGGGTTCGGCGGCAGCCTGACCACCAGCGAGATGAGCTGGAGCAACTTCCTCGGAACCTACCTCGGTGACTCCGGTGCCGAGGAGATCACCATCGTCGCCCCGCCCACCAGCAATCCGGACGAGAAGGACCTCTACCGCAAGGTGGGCCTCATGCAGGCGGCGTCCGCCTCGACCGAGCACCCCGAGGCTGCGGCCGCCTTCGTCGACTTCCTCATCAACAGCCCCGAGGTGGGCGGGATCTTCGGAGCGACGCTGGGCATCCCCGCCTCCGGTACGCAGCTCGAGGGAGCGAATCTCGAAGGACCGGACAAGGCCGTCAAGGACTACCTCGACTCCATCGAGGACCGCATGGGCGAGGCCCCGGCAGCGCCCGTGGCCGGCTTCGGTGCCATCGAGCAGACGTTCTGGGACCTCGGCAAGTCGATCGGCCTGGGCACCGTGACCCCCGAGGACGCCGCGCAGCAGTTCTTCGACGAAGCCTCCGTCACGCTCGGTAACTAGCAGGACGTCAGGTATCCAGCAGGACGAAGGAGTCAGATCGTGAGCACGGACTCGGCGCACGCGCCAGCGTCACCCCGCACCGCCGCATCCGGTGCCCGTCCGGCGGACAGCCGCCGGACGGGCAGGCCCCGGCCCCGCCGCCCTCACGGCGACTCCCTGGCCGGGTACGTCTTCCTCTCACCCTGGCTCCTGGGCTTCGTGGGACTCACGCTCGGCCCCATGCTGGCGTCGCTCTACCTCGCCTTCACCGACTACAACCTGTTCACCGCTCCCGAGTGGACCGGGCTCGAGAACCTCAGCCGCATGGCCGACGACGAGAAGTTCTGGGGCTCGGTACGGATCACGCTCATCTACGTGCTGGTGGGTACGCCCATCAAGCTCGCCGCGGCGCTCGCAGTGGCCATGCTCCTGAACTACCGGGCGAAGGGCACCGGGTTCTTCCGCTCCGCGTTCTATGCTCCGAGCCTGATCGGAGCCAGCGTCAGCATCGCGATCGTCTGGCGGGCCATGTTCTCCACGGACGGCCCCGTGGACGGCGCGCTGAACCTGTTCGGCATCAACCTCGGGGGCTGGATCGGGAACCCCTCGCTGATCATGCCGATGATGATCCTGCTCGCGGTCTGGCAGTTCGGCGCTCCCATGGTCATCTTCCTGGCCGGGCTCAAGGGCGTCCCGGCCGAACTCTACGAGGCCGCCTCCGTGGACGGTGCGAGCCCCCTGCGCAAGTTCCTCAGCGTCACAGTGCCCATGCTCTCGCCCGTCATCTTCTTCAACCTGCTGCTCGAGATGATCAACGCCTTCCAGGTCTTCGCCTCGGCATACATCATCGGGTCCGGGACGGGCGGCCCCGGCGGCGCCACGAACTTCTACACCGTCTACCTCTACACCAGGGCATTCGCCAACAACCAGATGGGCTACGCCTCCGCGATGGCCTGGGTGTTGCTGCTCGCCGTGGGGGTGCTCGCCCTCATCCTCTTCCGCACCTCGAAGAGCTGGGTCCACTACGCAGGAGACTCCAAGTGACCACCATCGAATCGAACCCTGCCGTCCCGGTCCCACAGGCGCCGGACGGTGGCATCCAGCCCCGGCTGCGACGTCGACCGATGCGTCGGCACCTGCCCACCGCGCTCTGGATCGTGGGGATCGTCGCCCTCACGGCGATCGTGCTCTATCCGCTCCTGTGGATGGTCTCGGCGTCCCTGAAGCCGAACTCCGAGTTCGGCAGCAACCAGGGGTTCCTCCCCGAGAACCCCACCCTGGACAACTTTGTCAAGGTGATGCAGGGCATCGCCGGCATCCCCACGTGGAAGTTCTTCCTCAACTCGCTGTTGCTGGGCATCGGCGCTGTGATCGGCACCGTGATCTCCTCGTCGATGGCGGCCTACGCCTTCTCCCGTATCAACTTCCGTGGCAGCAAGATCCTCTTCGCGGCGATGATCGGAACCCTGCTGCTGCCGTTCCATGTGCTGATCATCCCGCAGTACGTGATCTTCCGGAACCTCGGGCTGATCGACACCTTCTGGCCGCTGCTGGCGGGCAAGTTCCTGGCCACGGAGGCCTTCTTCGTCTTCCTCATGGTGCAGTTCATCCGTAACCTGCCGCGGGAACTCGACGAGGCGGCGCGCATCGACGGCTGCGGCCACGGCCGCATCTTCTTCTCGATCACGTTGCCGCTGATCAAGCCCGCCCTCATCACGTCGTCGATCTTCGCGTTCATCTGGAGCTGGAACGACTTCCTCGGGCCGCTGCTGTATCTGAATTCGCCGGACAAGTATCCCCTGCCCCTCGCGCTGCGCATCTTCAACGACCAGACGAGCACCTCGGACTACGGTGCGACCATCGCGATCTCCGTGCTGGCGCTGCTGCCGGTGATGCTGTTCTTCATCATCTTCCAGCGCTTCCTCGTGGACGGCGTGGCCACACAGGGCCTGAAGGGATGAGCCCGCGCCGGCGCGATGCGGCCGACCGCGGGCGGCAGGCCGCCGTCCATGATGGCAGTACCCTGCGCTGGCCCGGCGGCACGGCGAAGTTCGCACTGTTCGGGGAGGTTCTCTGGGTGGGCGTGCTCTGCTGCGTGGGCGGTCTCGGGATCCTCACCATTCCGGCGTCCCTTGCCGCCGGGTCCGCGCATCTGCACCGTTTCCTGCGCGCGGAGGCCTCCACCGTCCGGCACTTCGCCGCCGACTTCGCGGCCGCGCTCCGGACAGGATGGCTGGTTGGCCTCGGTGTGGCCGCCGCCGTCGTGCTCCTCCTTCTCGACATCGTGGTGGCCGGTTCGCGGTCCCTGCCGGGCTGGCAGCTCGTCCTGGCCGCCGGGATCGTCCTGCTCGTGGGACTCCTGGCAGGACTGGCGGGGGTCACCGCTCGCTGGCAGGACGTCCGGTCCTGGCGGGCGGCAGGACGCCTGTGGCTCCGCGAGGCGCGAGAGGACCCCGCGGGCGTCCTCTGGCTCGTCGCCGCCGTCGTGCTCACCGCGATGGTGGCCTGGCAGCTGCCGCCCCTGATCATCCCCGGGGTCGGCTGCCTCGTCTTCGCGGCCTTCGCGACGTCGGTGCGCGAGCGCCGGCCCCGCACCTGACCTGCGCTGCCACCTTCCGCACCAACCCCAAGGAGACCCCTTGCACTACGGCGCCGACTACAATCCGGAACAGTGGCCCGAGGAGGTGTGGCCCGAGGACGTGGCCCGCATGCGCGAGGCCGGCGTGACGATGGTGAGCCTCGGGATCTTCGCCTGGGCACGCATCCAGCCCTCGGAGCACGCGTTCGATTTCGACTGGCTGGACCGGGTGATCGGCCTCCTGCACGACGCCGGGATCGCCGTGGATCTCGCCACGGCGACGGCGTCGCCCCCGCCCTGGGCGACGATCGCCTATCCGGAGATGCTGGCCGCCGACGAGCACGGAAGCGCCTACTGGCACGGCAGCCGCCAGCACTACGCGCCGTCGTCGCCCGCCTACCGGTCACTGGCTGCGGCACTCGTGCGGAGGTTGGCCGAGCGCTATGCCGGGCATCCCGCCGTCGTGCTCTGGCATGTGAACAACGAATACGGCTGCCATCTCGCCGTGGACTACTCCGACGCCGCCCGCGACGCCTTCCGGGCCTGGCTGGCCCACCGCTACGGGTCGATCGACGCCGTGAACGAGGCCTGGGGCACCATGTTCTGGTCGCAGCGCTACGGGTCCTTCGCCGAGGTCTTCCCGCCCCGGCACGCCCCCTACAGCCACAACCCGGGGCAGCTGCTGGACTACCGGCGGTTCACCTCGGACATGCTCCTGGAGTGCTACCGGATGGAGCGCGACATCATCCGTGCGGCCGGGGCCCTCCAGCCCATCACCACCAACTTCATGGGCGCGTTCAAACCCGCGGACTACGCCCGGTGGGCCGAGGAACTCGACGTCATCAGCGACGACCTCTACCCGGATCCCAACGATCCGGAGGGTTTCCGGGAGGGTGCGTTCCACGGCGACCTGATGCGCTCGCTCAAGCCCGGGACGCCATGGCTCCTCATGGAGCAGGCCACCAACGCGGTGAACTGGCGGCCCACCAACGCCCCGAAGGCACCGGGCCAGCTCGCCGCGCAGAGCATGCAGGCCGTGGCCCGGGGGGCGGACGCCATCCTGTTCTTCCAGTGGCGGCAGTCCAGGGCCGGAGCGGAGAAGTTCCACTCCGCCATGCTCCCGCACGCGGGCACGGAGACCCGCACGTGGCGCGAGGTCGTATCCCTCGGCGATGCCCTCGGCCTGCTGCCGGACCTGCCGGCCGACGACGGCGCCGCCCGGGTCGCGCTCCTGTTCGACTGGGAGAACTGGTGGGCCATCGAGAACCCCGACCACCCCACCTCGCTCGACTACCTGTCCCTGGTGCGCGGCTGGTACGACGCCGCCCACCGCCTGCACGTGCAGGTGGACATCCTCCCGCCGACGGCGGACCTCTCGCCCTATGCCGTGGTCCTCGCCCCGCACCTGTACCTCCTCACGGAACCGGCCGCCGCGAATCTGGCCGGCTTCGTGGAGCAGGGCGGGCATCTGCTCGTCACCGCGTTCAGCGATGTGGTCGACGAGTACGACCGCTTCCGCCCCGGCGGTTTCGGCACGCAGCTCAGGCACCTGCTGGGTGTTGCCGTGGAGGACTTCGGGGCGCTCGCGGATGCCGGTTCCGAGGGTCCGGGCGAGCAGCAGGCGCCGGTCGCGGGCCCGGGCTTCGCGTTCGTCGGGTCGATCCTCGCCGAGGAGGCCCATGCCGTCGACGCCCGGGTCCTGGCGCGGTTCGAGGGCGGGCGCCAGCATGGTCGGCCGGCACTGACCGCGCGAGCCCACGGCGCCGGGTCGGCGTACTACCTCGCCACCGTGCCCGATGACGACGGCGCGCGGCAGGTCCTCGACCACCTGTTCGCGGCGGCCGGCGCGGAACCGGTGCATCCGGGTCTGCCGCCGATGGTGGAGGCCATCCGCCGCGGGCCGTTGCTGACGCTCATCAACCACGGCGACGCGACGGTCGCAATCGACGTGCAGGGGGAGGATGCGCTCGGTAGCGGTGACGTCCGGGGTGTCATCCTGCAGCCGTTCGGCTATGCCCTGGTGCTCACCGCTGACACGCCGGTGGGGGGCACGGGGCAGCGGTCTGCGGAGGACGACCGCTTCCTCACCGGACGATGACGGTGGTCCCCTGGGCGTAGTGCAGGACCGCGTGCACAGTGGAGCCGAGCCGGGCAACGAGGGTATTGCGTCCCCTGGCCCCGAGCACCACGCAGGAGCGCTCCGCGCATGGAGAACGATGATCCGCGGCACGGTAGGGCCTGCGATCGAGTCTTCGACGACGACGACGACGTCTTCGGGCAGGAGGTCCAGGGCCTGTTCGATCACCGGATCGTGCTTCGACGCCGAGACGGGTGGTCGCGTGATGGCGTATCTGCTGTAGGGCCGGACATGAAGCAGCTGCACGGGAACGTATCGCGCCCGTGCCATGTCCGCGGCCACGTGCAGGGCCTTGATGCTCTCGGGCGACCCGTCGAGGGCCACGAGGATGCCCCTTCTCCGCGGTCGGTCCCTGCTCACCACGGCGATCGGGCAGGAGGCGCTGGCCGCCGGGCATCGTCCCTGGCATCGGGAACATAGCCGAGCTCCTTCGGGTGGAACATGTTCATCCAGAAATGCAGGACGACCAAGGAGAGCTCGGTTGCAGCGGCATGGTGGACAGCCCACAGGACTGCTCGTCGCGAGGTTTCGGATCCGTCATGGCCAACGATGATCGGCTTCCAGGAGTCACGGTGGTACTCACACCGAAGTCCCGGTCCAGGTTGCCGGGCGGGGTGGGTCAGAGGCCGCATCCATGGTGACTCCCTATGCTGGTCGGAGACCGGGGACCCGATCCTGACGCGATTCGTCCGCCTACAGGAAGGGGCGAAGGGCTCGTTCCGGAATCGGCGTCGGTGCTCACCGGCCTTCGATCCGGCGATGTCGAGCGCGCATCATGGCGTGCGCGCCAAGACCGAGCACGATCAGGGCCAGTGGAATGGCGCCGGGTTCACTCTCTGCATGGACCTGTCCGACCACGAGGGCGATCCCGACCGTCACCAGCAGTATCGGCACCAGCCTCGTCATGTCCGGTCCTCCACCGGATAGCGCGTCATGAAGGCTCAGTGCCCCGGACGGCCCGCGAGGCCGACTGCGAGAGACCGTCCACCGTCACCTCGTCGACCCATTCGAGAAGGTCACCCGGCTGGCAGTCGAGGACCCGGCACATGGCTTCCAGTGTGCTGAACCGGACCGCTTTGGCGCGCCCGTTCTTGAGGACGGCTACGTTTGCCGGCGTCAGGCCGACCCGATCGGCGAACTCCCCGACGCTCATCTTCCGTCGGGCCAGCTCCACGTCGATGCGCACGACGATGGGCATCAGATCACCTCGTCGAGCTCGGTGCGGAGGTCACGCGCTTCGGCATCGCGCGCCACGGCCTGCGCCAGCAGCGCCTTCAACACCAGGACGATCAGTGCGACGGCCGCCAGCATGACCGCGACCCCTCCGATCAGCAGAACGACGCCGGGTGCAACCGCCTCCCCGGGGGCGAGTGCCACGCCGAGCCCGAAGGTCAGCAGCGACGCGACGGCGAAAGCACCGATCACAAGGTGGACCAGGCGGAAAGCGCCGGTCGAGAACACCGTTCCTCGCCGTGCCATCGTCAGCAGCCCCCAGACGCAGACCACCGCTACCTGGCCCGCGAGGATCGCCAGGACGGTCAGGACCACCATGGGCAGGACGATCATCGCGACGTCGGGATCCGCCTCCCCGATATCCCGCGCGAGCAGGGAGAGCACCGCCACCTGAATGAAGATCGACCCTGCGAACATCATCGCCAGGACCACCCGCAGTGCAGCCACCGTCAGTCTTCCCATGACATCTCCTTCGTCCGAACGGTGACGTCAAAGTATCGCCAATCAATAGAAATGGGAAGTATGCCGATTGATTCAGGCCGGCAGTCATCGGGTCGAGGCCCCGCAGGGTCGAGTCGGGCACGGGCGAACCAGCCAGTATTGCCGCCCTGCAGGCGCCACAGCATGCTGGGATGATGCCTTCATCGCTGACCTAGCGGGGGACCGACGACCCGGACCGCATCGACCATGCATCCGTCTCCCTTGCTCAGGACAGCATGAGCGCTCACGGTGTCTCGGTGACGCCGTCCCTGCGGGTGCTCCGCAGTGACCAGGTCTATGGGACCGCCGGAGCGGTGACACCGGGTACCGTCCGCTATGCGAGCCTTGGCGGCGATTTCACCGCCGAGCTGACCGTCGACGCGAACGGCTTCGTGGTCGACTCCCCGCATCTGGCCCGCAGGGTCCGGATCGGATAGCCCGGTTCGCTCGTGCCCGCCACGGTCGGCCGGCGACCGGACCGCCCTGCCGGTTCATGGTTGCTAGGATTCTGCTGAACGGTGTTATGCAGCCAGCACCGTACAGGCACGCGACGAATGGGTGCTACCGCACATGCCGACGCCTTCCGATGAGGCTTCTTCCACGATCCCGGGCGCCGATGCCCGGTCACGGTTCTTCGACACCGCTCCTACCGGGACGTTCGAGTACTACTTCGATACGGACAGCTTCCATTGGTCGGACGAGATGTTCGCTCTTCACGGCTATGAACCAGGCCAGATCTCGCCCTCCCTGGAGGTCGGGCTCAGCCACTTCCCGGACGGGGTGCGCGATCAGGCGGCCGCGTACTGGCATGAGGTCCGGACGTTCGGCGGGCCCCTGTCCACCTATCTCACGTTGCAGAATGCGCAGGGGGCGCAGCGTCAGGTGCTGATCGTGGGGGATCAGATCCTCCAGGACGGGGGCGTTGTCGGTGTGTGGGGCATCATGGTCGATGTCTCCGAGCCGGTCCGTACCGATTCCGACCGATTCGCCCGGGAAGCGGTGGCAGCGTCAGCGGCGGCGCGCGGCGTGATCGAGCAGGCCAAGGGGATCCTGATGGGACAGACCGGTGTGACCGCCGATCAGGCCTTCCGCCTTCTCAGCCAGCACAGCCAGGACACGAACCGGAAGGTCAGCGACATCGCCCGGAACCTCGTGGAGCGGGCAGCCGGCATCGGCGCCGGCAATGCCCGTGCGTTCACCGATGCCCGGGCGGTCGTCGAGTCGATCTGACCCGCCCGCCTCCTGCTGCCACCGCGGGAAACCTGATTTCGCTGCTGCGCCCCGCAACCGCCGCTACCGCACGTCCAGCCCCGGCGGTCGTCGTTCCTAGGGGTGGGGCGCAGCGTCCGCCGCGGAGGCACGTTGTCGCCGGCGCGTGGCATCGACGGCGGCAGCCATGCCGAGCATCAGAGCCGCTCCCGTCACGCTGCCGACGGCGACGAGAACAGCGCCCACCAACCAGAGCCCGGTCACGTCCGCCGCGGCCGCCGTGCTGATCCACGCGACGGTGAAGGATGCCGGGAGCACCAGCATAGCGACAGCGAAATGTAGGAGCCGATAGGCAAGCCAGACCACCGGCCAGAACCGCGATGCGCGCGGTGCCTCGCTCCTCTACTGTTTTCCTTGTGCGAGCAGACTGCCGCATCCGGGTTGGGGGACTGAATGGTGAAATTGGCTCTGCTCGCATCCTGTGGCATCGGAGCAGCGCTGCTCCTTACCGGCTGCGGTGCTGCCTCCGGCGATGCCCCGGTCTCCCCGGCGGCTTCTGCTCCGGTAGCGGATGGCTCCAGGAAAGTGGAGCTCGAGGCGCGGGTCTCCCGTTTGACGGACGTGTTCGGCAGTCCGTTGCGGATCGTCTCCCCGGAGGATGCGGAGGTCGGCGTGGAAGCGACCGAGAAGTTCTTCGAGGGCGCGGATATCAGACCCGCTGAATGCATCGGTATGGTCGCCGACGGTCTGGCCGTGGCCCGGACGAAAGCGACGGCAGGAGTGATGGGAACGGGTGAAGCGGATGACGCCGGTGGCGTTCTGTTGCTGGTGATCCTCGATGACTCCGCCCAGGAATCCGTCAGCCGGATATTCTCCGCCGATCGCGAGCGACTGGCAGGGTGCTCACCGCTGGCACTTACTGTCGGCGGAACGACGACGACCCTCATATCGCATGAACTACCGCAGGACCTCATCGGTGAGGAGGCTTACGCCCTTCTCACGACCGCCGAGGAGGAGGGAGCAGAGGAGCCCGTCCATACGCTTGCCGTCACGGCCCGCGGCAATGGCGTCATCGTGTCCGCGCAATCCACGAGTGCCGTCGAGCCCGACGGCATCCTGCAGGACCACCTGGCAGAACTCGCCGCCCGGGCGCTCGAACCTGCCGGTTCTTGAGTCTTCCCGTGCCGGACGCCGACGGGCCTTCCGTCCGATCGGTGACGGTGCTTGTGCCGCCTCCCCGCACTGTCCGTCGGTAGCGTCGTCGGGACATGACGCCCTGTACGCCGGCGCCCGACCGCGGGACACTGGCGCCATGCGGAAACTGACCTTCGCCATGAACTTGAGCCTTGACGGCTACACCGCCGCGCCTGGCGGCGACCTCGGCTGGAGCGTGCCCGACGACGAGCTGTTCCAGTGGTGGTCAGACCGGGTCGAGGCGACGGAACTGGCACTGTACGGGCGGAAACTGTGGGAGGCCATGAGCTCGCACTGGTCGACGGCGGACCAGCAGCCCGGTGTTACTCCGGCGCACATCCAGTACGCCCACCGCTGGCAGGAGATGCCGAAGCTGGTGTTCTCGGCGGGGACCACCGCGGTCGACTGGAACGCCCGCCTGATCACCGGGGACGCGGTCGCCGAGATCACCCGGCTCAAGGCCGACGACGGCGGCCCCATGGATATCTGCGGCGCCACCCTCGCCGCATCGGCGATGCGGGCCGGGCTGATCGACGAGTACGTGCTCCTCACCCACCCCGTCCTGGTGGGCGGCGGCACACCGTTCTTCACATCCCTTGACGGCTGGGTAAGTCTGGACCTGGTGGAGACCCGGGCGTTTCCCCACGGCGTGCTCCTGACCCGCTACGAAACAAGGCGCTGAGGATCCCTGCACCGATTCGGTAATCCTGTGACCCCAGCGTGCCGCTGGCGAGAGAGTAGCTTCCCCGAAGCGCCGACGTCGGTGGTCCATGACGTCGTCGAACCTCACACTCGCACGATCAAAGGTCAGCGAGCCCGTGCGGGAATGCGCGTACCCGCATGGATCGCTCGGATCGGCGTGTAACCGGAAGTCCCGGCATCAGGGGCTCCGGCTCTTTTGAGGCGCGAGTTCAGTGGCGAGATCGCGCCTGCATCCCGATCGCTGTTCCGATGGCGATGACCACCATGCCGAGCAGGCCTGCGCCGGAAAGGGTGCTGGTGCCACGGTGCGCGGGGCTTTGCACCCCGGTATCAACGCCCCCTACCGGTAGTTCCCCCACCTGTGGCGTCTCGTTGCCACCGTCCTCCGGTATCGGATCAGCGCCATGGGTCTTGCCGAAGTTGATGAAGCAGGGGTATCGGCCATCAGGGAAGACAATGCTGCCGGGATTATCCGTGCACAGATCGGTTCCATCAGCGGCTATGACACCGCCCGGCACGATTCTCACGTTGGTCGGGTCGATGACAGTAGCCCGGTCGAAGGGAACAAGGCGGGGCGGGTCAGGTGCATAGGGAATGCCGGGAGTGCCGAAATTGCCGGAATCAGCGAAGCAGGGATATGTGCCGTCGGAATAAGCGATCTCATAGGGGTTGATAGCACACAGGTTGGTGCCATCCGCCGTGAGTAGACCACCTACCGCCTCGGTAACGCTGTTGCGATCGATGATTGTCGCCTGGTCGAAGGGAACAAGCTTTTGAAAAGGCTCAGCCGGCGCGGCTACTGCAGCCGTCGAAGCGTTCAAGAGTACGGCTGCTGCCAGCGCGAACCCGCTCAAAGCAGGCATTACGGTCACAATGATCTCCCCCCGTGCGATCCTCCATGGACAGCAATGGGACCAGTAAACCAGATCACAATGGAATACGTCGGAAAACGGCTTATGACTCACTATGTGCTGTATCGAGTGGAGACACACGGGACTCAGGGCTGAATCGCGATGACTGTAGTCGCTACTCGCGCAGCTGCTGCACCATGTCGAGGACGACGGCGCGGAGGTCGCCGTCGTGCTCCGCCGCGACCTTGCGCTGGCGCTGGTACCCGGCACCGCGTCGGAGGATCGCCTCGACGTCCGCGAGTTCGCTGCTGCAGCCGAGCTTCGCGGCGATCGGCTCGAGGCGGTCCAGGACGTCGACCAGGTGGTCGGTGACGAGCCGCTCGTTGCCCGCGGCGTCGAGGATGATGATCGCGTCCAGGCCGTAGCGGGCCGCCCGCCACTTGTTCTCCTGGATATGCCACGGCGGCATGGTGGGAATGGTCCCGCCGGCGTCGAGGGTCTCGGAGAACTCCTGGACGAGGCACTGGGTGAGGGCGGCCACCGCACCGACGTCCTGCAGGGTCGAGAGGCCGTCGCACACGCGCATCTCCACCGTGCCGAGGTTCCCGACCGGCCGGATGTCCCACCGGATCTCACTGACGGAGTCGATCACCCCGGTGGTGAACATGTCCTGGACGTAGGACTCGTAGGCAGCCCAGTCGTCGAAGTGGAAGGGCAGGCCCGCGGTGGGCAGCTGCTGGAACATGAGGGACCGCTGGGAGGCGTAGCCAGTGTCCTCGCCGCCCCAGAACGGCGACGACGCCGACAGCGCCTGGAAGTGCGGGAAGTAATTGGTCAGGCCGTCCACCACAGGCAGCGCCTTGTCCCGGGAATCGAGCCCCACATGCACGTGCACCCCGTAGATGACCATCTGGCGACCCCACCACTGCGTGCGGTCGATCAGCTTCGCGTACCGCTCCCGGTCCGTGACCTGCTGGGCCTTCGGGGCACTGAAGGGGTGCGAGCCGGCGCAGAAGAGTTCGACGCCCATCGGATCGGTGACCTCACGGACGGCGGCGAGGGAGCGGGCCAGATCCGCCTTGGCCTCCCCGACCGAGGTGCAGACGCCCGTCACGAGTTCCACCGTGTTGAGGAGCAGCTCCTGCTTGATGTGCGGGTGCTCGTCGTCGTCCTGCAGCTCGGGGTGGTTCGCGCTGACCCCCCGCAGCACCTCGCCCGCCACGGAGACGAGTTCGCCGTTGTAGCGGTCCACGAGCGCCAGTTCCCATTCGACGCCGAGCGTGGACTGGGCTGACTGCGCGAAGTCGATCTTCAAGGGCTTGCTCCTGGGGCGGTGCGGGAAGGGAGTGTGACACGGTGCCTCGACCACGCGCCGTCGCGGGGAGACTCGTCCCAATATTAGTGCCTGCCACCCGGCCGCAGGGCGGCGGTTCGGGGCCGCACCCCCGGGTGCTGCTGGGATGATGGGGAGGTGCCCATCCTGAACAAAGACATGACCCTCTGCATCTCCCTGGCCGCGCGGCCCAGCAACATCGGCACGCGCTTCCACAACTACCTCTACGAGGAGCTGGGGCTGAACTACATCTACAAGGCGTTCACCACCACCGACCTGCCCTCGGCCATCGCGGGCCTGCGCGGCCTCGGCATCCGTGGGTGCGCCGTCTCGATGCCGTTCAAGGAGGACGTCATCGCCCTCGTGGACCACCTCGACCCCTCCGCGCAGGCCATCGACTCCGTCAACACCATCGTGAACGACGACGGCGTCCTCACCGCCTACAACACCGACTACCTCGCGATCGAGCGGCTCCTGCGCGAGCATGCCGTGCCGGTGACGCACTCGGTCCTCGTGCGGGGTTCCGGGGGCATGGCGAAGGCCGTCGTCGCCGCCCTGAGGGATTCCGGCTTCTCGCGGGTCACCGTCGTCGCCCGCAACGAACGCACCGGCCGGGCGCTCGCCGGGCTGTACGGCTTCGACTGGCAGCCGGAGGTGGGGGACTCGACGGCGGACCTGCTCCTCAACGTGACCCCGCTGGGCATGACAGGCGCCGACGCCGATGCCCTCGCGTTCCCGAAGACGGCGATCGACGCCGCGCAGGTGGTGTTCGACGTCGTCGCCTCGCCCTCGGAGACGCCGCTGATCCTCGCCGCCCGCGCGGCGGGTCGACCGGTCATCACGGGCGCGGAGGTCGTCGCGCTGCAGGCCGAGGAGCAGTTCGTGCTCTACACGGGGATCCGGCCGACGCCGGAGCAGGTCCGCGCGGCGGGGGAGTTCTCCCGCCGCGAGGGCTGAGGGCCCCGGGGCCGGCCGGACGTCAGATCCGGTACCACCGGACCCCGAGCGGCTCGAGGGTGATGCCCGCCCGCAGCAGCTCGGGCCGGCCGCTGATGAGGTCCACGGCGCTCTCCGGCAGGCCCGAGAGCGTCCGGGCGTCCAGGTCCTGCGGGGTCTCCGCGAAGTTCGCGAACACGACGACGGTGGATTCCTCGCCGTCGAGCAGGCCGGGCCGCTGGTAGCCGAGGACGTGCGGGTTGTTCGTGTGGAACGGTACGAGGCGTCCGCCGGCGAACTCCGGTGCCTGCCGGCGCACCCCGATGAGCCGGGTGAGTCCGGCGAAGATCGCCCCGGCGTCCGTGGTCGGGTCCGTCCGCGCCGCGTAGCGGTCCGCGGGGTAGGAGGGCCGGCCCACCCAGCGGCTGTCCCCGGCCTTCGCGGGATCAGCGGCGTAGGCGTAGTCGTTGAGCTGGCCCACCTCGTCGCCGAGGTACAGCAGCGGGATGCCGCCGGTGCTGAGGATGATCGAATGCGCGAGGAGGACCCGCGCGACGCCGGCGTCGTCGTGTGCCTCCAGTCCGGCGAGGGACGCGGTGGTGCCGGAGATCCTGCAGTCCCCGGTGCGGGGGTTGTCCTGGAAGGGCACGCCCCGGGCGAAGCTGTCCGGGAAGCGGTCGACGTAGAAGGCGTTGAGGAACCGGCGGTGGTCGTGGCCGTTGATGCCGAGTTGAGCGGCGTCCTCGTCGGAGAATGTCCAGCCGATGTCGTCGTGGCTGCGCACGTAGTTGACCCAGGCCGTGCCCTCCGGGATGTCGTGCCGGTGCTCGAGGGCCTGGGCGAGCAGGGAGACCTCCCGCGTGGCCAGCGAGTTCCAGATGAGCGCCATCTGCAGCGGGTTGTAGCTCAGCTGGCACTCGCCGCGGTCGATGTACTGCACCACCTCGTCCGGGTGCACGATCGCCTCCGACTTGAACAGCAGCGAGGGGGCGGCGAGGCGGCACACCGCGTTGAAGGCCTGCAGCAGCAGGTGCGCCTCGGGCAGGCTCTCGCAGGCGGTGCCGAGTTGCTTCCAGATGAAGGCGACGGCATCCATGCGGATGATGCCCACCCCTTGGTTCGCGAGATAGAGCATCTCCCCGGCCATGGCCCTGAACACCCGCGGGTTGCGGTGGTTGAGGTCCCACTGGAAGGAGTGGAACGTGGCCCACACCCACCGGCCGTCCTCCAGCGGCACGAAGGAGCCCGGGTGGTCGTCGGGGAAGATCTCCCGGACGGTCCGCTCGTAGGCGTCCGGCAGTTGCCGGTCGGGGTAGATCAGGTAGAAGTCCGCGTATTCGGGGTCGCCGGCGACGGCTTTGCGTGCCCATTCGTGCTCGTTCGAGGTGTGGTTGAAGATGAAGTCGACCACGAGGGCTATGCCCTCTTCCCGAAGTTCCCGGGCGAGGTCCGCGAGATCCTCCATGGTGCCCAGCGACGGGTCCACGTCGCGGTAGCTCGAGACCGCGTAGCCGCCGTCGGAGTTCTCCTCCGGCGCCCGGAACAGGGGCATGAGGTGCAGGTAGGTGAGGCCGAGCTCGCGGAAGTAGGGGATGCGCGCGCGGAGCCCCGCGAGGTCCCCGGCGTAGAGGTCCACGTAGCAGACGCCGCCGAGCATCCGGTGGGACCGGAACCAGTCCGGTGCCATGGCCCGCGAGGCGTCGAGGGCCTTGAGGTCCGTCGGCCGGTCCTGCCACGAGGCCGCGGCATCGAGCGCGACCTGCAGCAGTTCGCCGTCCGCCCCGGGACCGTAGATGCGGTGGAACAGCGCCTGCAGGCGCGGGAACTCCGCATCGAAGCGCGCCTGGAAGGACTGCCAGTCCGCGTCCGACGTCGTCGGGCGGCGGGCTGCGGGCAGCTCGGCCCGGATGCGGTCCTGGGGGAGGGAGTGCGCGGAACTCATCCTGCAAGCCTATGCGTAACCGGTCCCGGTGCCCGCGGCGCTCGCCGTCGTTCCTGGACCAGGCATGCTAGGGGCCGGGCCGTCTACTTCCGGTCGTCGGCGGGTGCCGCCTTGCCGTCCTGGAGATCCGCGATGATGTCGTTCAGTCGCCGAAGTTCCACCACTACTTTGTCGAGGAAATCGTCGACCTCGTCCTGGGAATACCCTGCCCTGAACTTAGTCGGAGTGAATCGGGCGCGAATTACGTCTTCACAGGTGAGTGCCATACTGTTCCGATCTCTTGAAGGGTAGCCGCAAGAATAGCAGCGTGATCGGTACTGTCCCGGCAGGTGAGGGAAATGAATTCTCGATGATCCCGGGCAGGAGAGTTCAAGGGAAGAAGGATTCCCGGCGCCCGGACGCGCGAAGCGCCGCGCCCTTTCCGGGACGCGGCGCTTCAGGTGGAGCGGGGTGTGCCGGAGGACTACTCCGAGACGGGGATGGACTGCGACTTGAGGGAGTCGATGGTCTTCTGCTGCCCGTTCTCGAGGGCGTCCATCAGGGTGCCGGAGCCGCCGATGGCGGCACCGAATCCGTCGGAGACATCCGTGTACGTCTGCGTCATGGTCGGGCCCCAGGTGAAGTCGGGGTTCACGTTCGCGGACGCCTCGGAGAAAACGTCGTAGATCTTCTGTCCGCCGTAGTACTCGACGCCGCCGGCGAAGGCCTCGAGATCGGCTGCGGACTTCGCGGCCGGGTACAGGCCGCCGAGCTCGTTGGCGAGGGCCAGCGCTTCGGGGTCCGTGTTCAGCCAGAGCGCGAACTGTGCGGCTTCGGCCGGGTGGTCCGAGCCCTTCAGCACGGCCGTCGAGGAGCCGCCCCAGTTACCGGCGGCCTCGCCGCCGTCCTCCCACTGCGGCATCGGAGCGACGGCCCACTTGCCGGCCGTGTCCGGGGCGCCGGAGGAGAGCGTCGTCGCGCCCCACACCGCGGAGACCCAGGTCCACTGCTGGCCCTCGTTGAAGGAGGCATTCCATTCGTCCGAGAAGGACGGCAGGGTGGAGACGAGGTCCTTGGACAGCAGGTCCTGCCAGTAGGTGGCGACCTCCTCGGACTCGGGGCTGGTCAGGGTGACGTCCCAGTTCTCGCCGTCGTTCGCGAACCACTGGCCGCCGTTCTGCCAGACCATGCCGGCGAACCAGTTCACGTCGGTCTTCGGGAAGTTGGTGATGTAGGAGCCCTCGGCCTTGATCTGCTCGGCCGCCGCGGCGTACTCCTCCCAGGTGGTGGGCACCTCGATGCCGGCCTGCTCGAAGAGATCCGCGCGGTAGTACATGGCCATGGGGCCGCTGTCCTGCGGGATCGCGTAGACGGCGTCCTCCTCGCCGAAGGTCACCTGGCCCCAGGTCCAGTCGACGAACTGGTCCTGGGCGTCGGCGACGCCCTCGCAGCCGGCGAGGTTCTCCAGGCCGTCCTGCACGCGGAAGTTCGGCAGGGCGTCGTACTCGATCTGTCCGAGGTCCGGGGCGTTGCCGGCCTGGATCTGGTTGAAGAAGTTCTGGTACGTGCCCGAGTTGCCGTTGGGCCCGGTCTGTACCTCGACCTGGATGTCGGGGTTGTCCGCGTTCCACAGCTCGACGACCTTGTCCATCCCGGGAACCCAGGTGGTGAACTGCAGGGTCACGGGCCCGTCGGAGGCCTCGCAGGGAGCCGCTTCGCCCCCCGCGTCAGAGCTGTCTCCGCCGGCTGAACAGCCGGAGAGAGCCAGCGCAGAGATCATGGCAAAGGCCGCGGTGACTTTTCCGTAATGCGCGCGCATTGTCTTTCCTATCAGTGGTAGTGCGGTGCGGGGGCGGCTGCCCCCGCACCTGTGGTGCTGGTCGGGGAGGTCGGGGTGGTCACTTCACGCTGCCGGCGCCGAGGCCGCTGCTCCAGAACCGCTGGAGGGCGAGGAAGGCGATGATCAGCGGGACGATCGAGACGAGCGCTCCCACGATGACGAGGGACCGCAGTTCGGGGATCTGGCTGATCTGGCTGTTCCAGGCGTACAGACCCAGGGTCACGGGGAAGAGCGCCTGGTCCCGCAGCATGATCAGCGGCAGGAAGAAGTTGTTCCAGATCGCGACGAACTGGAACAGGAAGATGGTCACCAGGGCCGGCGCCATGAGCCGTGTGGACACGGTGAAGAACGTCCGGACTTCCCCGGAGCCGTCGAGACGGGCGGCTTCCAGCAGCTCACCCGGGACGCTGGCCGCAGCGTAGATCCGGGCCAGGTAGACGCCGAAGGGGCTGACGAGGCTCGGCAGGAAGACGGCCAGCATGGTGTTGGTGAGCTCCACCCGGCTGAAGATGAGGAACAGCGGCAGGGCCAGGGCCGTCGCGGGGACGAGGACACCGCTGAGCACGATGTTGAAGATCGCCTCGCGTCCCCGGAATTCGTACTTCGCGAGGGCGTAGCCGCACATCGCGGCGATGATCGTCCCGATCAGGGCGCCGACGCCGGCGTAGAGGGCGGAGTTCAGCAGCCACCGGCCGAAGAGGCCGTCCCCGTAGGTGAAGAGCCGGCCTAGGTTGTCGAAGAACGTGCCGAGGGAGTTCGTGGTGAACCACAGGGGCGCCGTGGAGGTGATCTCCCCGCCGGTCTTCGTCGAGGTGGTGAGCAGCCACCAGATGGGGGTCAGGAAGTAGAGGGTGAAGACACCCATGATGAGCATCGCGGCACTGCGGGACATGACGCTCTGGCGGGGGCCGCGTCCGCGGTTCCCGGCGTCGTTGGCCGTCGTGCTCCCGCCGCGGGGGCGCTTGGAGGCGGTGGCTGGGGTTGCCATCACTGGGTGACCTTCCGCTGGGTGGCCTTCAGGAAGACGAAGGAGAGGATGAACGTGGCGAGGGCCAGGACCACGGAGAACGCGGCGGCCAGGTTGTAGTTGGGGATGGACGCCGTGGTGTAGACCGCGAGGTTCGGGGTGTATGTGCTGCTGATGGCCGAGCTGAAGCTGCGCAGGGTCTGCGGTTCGGCGAGTAGTTGGAGCGTCCCGATGATGGAGAAGACCGCGGTGAGGATGATCGCGGGGACCACCAGTGGGATCTTGATGCGCCAGGCGATCTGGATGTTGCTGGCGCCGTCGAGCCGCGCCGCCTCGTAGATCTCGGTGGGGATCGCGAGCAGGGACGCGTAGATGATCAGCATGTTGTAGCCGACGTAGACCCACGTCACGATGTTCGCGATGGCCCACAGCACGAGTTCGGCACCCAGGAAGTCGACGTTCGAGGTCACCGCGCCGAACGGGGAGAGCGACGGCGAGTACAGGAAGCCCCACATGATGGCGGCGATCACGCCGGGGACGGCGTACGGAGCGAAGAACGCCAGGCGGAAGAACTTCTTACCCTTCAGCAGCGGCGAGTCGAGGAGCAGCGCGAACAGCAGGGCGAGGCCGAGCATGATCGGCACCTGCACGACGCCGAACACGAGGACCCGGCCCACCGATTCCCAGAACGCGGTGTTCTGGAAGACCTGCTGATACTGCACGAGGCCGCCGAAGACCTGCTCGGGTTTGCCGAAGGTGCCCTGCCGCTCCACGGTGAGCAGCGACTGGATGATCGCGTAGACGATCGGGATGGCGTAGAAGGCGACGAAGAGCAGCGCGAACGGAGCGATGAACAGGGCCACGGCCCGGCGCTGCGCTCCCGACGAGCGGTTCTTCCTCGTGACAGCGGGAGCCTTCGGGGACTCGGCCGGAGTGCTAATGACGGTCATTGCCTGCATCCTTTCGGCCCGGGGCGGAGCCGTCGGTGGGGGTTGATGAGGTGGTGCGGACGACGCGTACTGCGCCCGCGGGAACGACGACGGCGTCGGCGACGGCCTCCGCGGTCAGCAGTTCCAGTCCGCTGACCCGGTGCTTGCGGTCCTCGGTGCCGTGGTTGATGAGGAAGAGGTACTCGTGTCCGCTGCCGCGGCGCGTGACCATCTCGAGGCCGGTCTGCACCTCGGGGACGGGCACGCCGGCGGCGACGGCGGCGCGCAGCAGCAGGTCCTTCAGGACGCCGCCGTCGAGCACCGTGCCGACGTACCAGGCGTCGCCCGCACCGAAGCGGTTGCGGGTGACGGCGGGGCCGCCGGAATGCTGGCCGGTCGCATACGTCAGGACAGCCTCGGCGGTGGTGAGCCGGACGGTCTCGGACCAGAGCGATGCGGGGGAGCCGTTGTCGAGGGTGAGCGGCTGCGCCGGGTCGAGCGGGAAGAACTCCTCGGACCGGAGGCCGAGCATCTCCCGGAACGCTCCGGGGTAGCCGCCGGGGCGCACCCTCTCGTTCTCGTCGACGATGCCGCTGAAGAAGGTGACGACGGCGGACCCGCCGCCGGCCACGAAGTCGCTGATGACGGCCGCGTGGTCGTCGCGGACCAGGTAGAGGTTCGGGACCACCACGAGGCGGTAGGCGGAGAGGTCCGCGCCGGGCGCCACGACGTCGACCGTGATGCCGGCGTCCCACAGTGCCCCGTAGGCCGCGTGCACCTGCTCGATGTAGCGGACGTCGCCGGAGGGGTGCGACTCCTGGTCGTGCGCCCACCAGGCCTCCCAGCTGAAGACCAGTGCGACGTCGGCATGCACGGTGGTGCCGGCGAGTTCGCGCAGCTTCACGAGGGAGGAGCCGAGCTCGACGACGTCGCGCCAGACCTGTGAGTCCGTCCCCGCGTGGGGCACCATCGCGGAGTGGAACTTCTCGCTGCCCTGCAGCGACGCGCGCCACTGGAAGAAGCACAGTCCGTCCGCGCCGCGGGCGAGGTGGGTGAGCGAGTTGCGGATCATCTCGCCCGGGCCCTTGGCGATGTTGCGGGGCTGCCAGTTCACGGCTCCCGTCGAGTGCTCCATGAGCAGCCACGGCCGGCCCTGCGCCAGGCCGCGGGTGGTGTCCGCGGCGAAGGCGAGCTCGGCCAGCGGGGCGTCGAGGCGATGGTCCAGGTAGTGGTCGTTGGCGATGACGTCCATCGAGGGCGCCCAGGTCCAGTAGTCCTGGTTGCGGATGTGCGCGGCGACCATGAAGTTCGTGGTGACGGGGGCCGCGCTGTCGGCCCGCAGGACGGCTTCCTCCGCCGCGTAGTGGGCGAGGAGTTCGTCGGAGCTGAAGCGGTTGAAGTCGAGCGTCTGTGTCGGGTTGGTCGCCGAGAGCGTGAGCCGCGGCGGCAGGATCTGTTCCCACCCCGAGTACCGCTGGCTCCAGAACGCGGTACCCCAGGCCGCGTTGAGGGCCTCGAGGGTCCCGTAGCGGGCACGCAGCCACCCGCGGAACGCCTCGGCCGAGACGTCGCAGTAGCACAGGGAGTTGTGGCACCCGAGCTCGTTCGAGACATGCCACAGGCGCAGCGCCGGGTGGTTGCCGTAGCGGGCGGCGACCTGCGCGACGAGCGCGAGGGCGTGCTCGCGGTAGACCGGCGAGCTGGGGCAGAAGGCCTGCCGGCCGCCCGGCCATCGGGCCGTGCCGTCCGCGGCGCGGGGGAGGATCTCGGGGTGCGCCGTGGTGAGCCAGGCGGGGGTCGACGACGTCCCGGTGCCCAGGTTCACCCCGATCCCGTTCTCGGCGAGGAGGTCGAGGACGGCGTCGAGGTTCTCGAACCGGAAGACGCCCGGCTCGGGCTCCAGCTCCGCCCAGCCGAAGATGTTGACCGCCACCAGATTGACGCCGGCCTCCTTCATCAGGCGGACGTCGTCCGCCCAGACGGAGGGATCCCACTGCTCCGGGTTGTAGTCACACCCGTAGACGAACTGCCCGTGGCCCGATAGTCCTGCGACGGTGGTGGTCTGTGCCAAACCTGCTCCTCGATCCTGCGGGGCCGATTCTCGGGCCGGGGCCGCAGGAGACGGTACGGGCGCGTTCTGTGAACGCTCCCACAACCGTGCGAGGTGCTCTCCGTCGAGAATCTGTGAACGTTCCCAGAGTAATTGCCGTCACATGGGGTGTCAACGACGAGAATGTTGTTGCGGGAGCTGTGGCGTCGTGGCCGCCCCTCCCGGCGGACGCGCCTCCGGGACCGGCGGGTTCGGCCGCGCCACGCCTCCGGGAGCGGTGAACCCGTGCACGACGGTGCGCCCCATGGCCGCTGACGGGGCCGGCCGGGCTCCGGAAGGGGGCCGACCTCTTGCTAAGCAGGGTGATCAGTACCACAGTGAGGGAGGAAACCAAGGGGGAAGGCCGTCCATGAGTACTTCAGCAGAGCGCGTGTCCGATGCATCCGCCACCACGAAGGAGCCCGAGCTCAAGCGGGTCCTCGGGCCGAAACTGCTCCTCCTGTTCATCGTGGGGGACATCCTCGGCGCCGGGGTCTACGCGGTGACCGGGACCATGGCCGGGACCGTCGGTGGGCTGGTGTGGCTCCCGTTCCTGCTCGCCTTCATCGTCGCGACCATGACGGCGTTCTCCTACCTCGAGCTCGTGACGCAGTACCCCCAGGCGGCGGGGGCCGCCCTGTACACGCACAAGGCGTTCGGCATCCACTTCGTCACCTTCCTGGTGGCCTTCGCCGTCGTCTGTTCCGGCATCACCAGCGCCGCCACGTCCGCCAACGTGCTGGCGCAGAACTTCTTCGGCGGCCTCGTGGTCAACGGCTGGACGGACATGCCGGGGCAGGGGATGCTCACCGCCGTCGCCCTCGGGTTCATGCTCCTGCTCGCGCTGATCAACCTCCGGGGTGTCGGCGAGAGCGTCAAGTTCAACGTCGTCCTGACGCTCATCGAGGTCGCCGCGCTGTGCATCGTGATCGGCGTGGGCTTCTACGCCATGGCGCAGGGCACCGGCAACGTGGGCCAGGTCTTCGTCTTCACCGATTACCAGGACAAGGGCCTGTTCCTGGCGGTCACGGCCGCAACCTCGATCGCCTTCTTCGCGATGGTGGGCTTCGAGGACTCCGTCAACATGGTCGAGGAGACGAAGAACCCGGAGCGCATCTTCCCGCGGACCATGCTGACCGGGCTCGGGATCGCGGTCATCTTCTACATGCTGGTGGCCGTCTCGGTGGTCACGGTGCTGAGCCCCACCGAGCTGGAGGGCATCCGGGAGGCCGAGGGTGCGGCGTTGCTCGAGGTGGTGCACAAGGGCTCACCCGATTTCCCCATCGACCAGGTCTTCCCCTTCCTCGCCGTGTTCGCCGTCGCGAACACCGCCCTGATCAACATGCTGATGGCCAGCCGCCTCATCTACGGGATGGCACGGCAGGGCGTGCTGCCCCGACCGCTCGGCAAGGTGCTCCCGGTGCGGTGCACGCCCTGGGCCGGCATCGCCTTCTCGACGGTCCTGGCGCTGGGCCTGATCCTCTACGTGACCGCCGACCCGGACAGCAACGTCGTCGCCAACCTCTCCGGGACCACCGCGTTCCTGCTCCTGTGCGTCTTCGCCGTGGTGAACATCGCGTGCCTGATCCTGCGGCGCAAGCGGGACGTCAATCGGAAGGTGTTCTTCACCTCGCCCGGGCCGCTCCCCGTGGTGGCTGCGATCCTGTGCCTCTTCCTCGCCGGGCCGTGGGTGGGCCGGGACATCATCCAGTACCAGATCGCCGGGGCCCTCATGGTGATCGGCGTGGTGCTCTGGTTCGTCACCTGGCTCGTCAACCGGAGGACCAACACGCCCACCGGTGACCTGACGACCATCGAGGGGTGAGTGCCCCGGGTCGGTCTAGCATCGGTCCATGGAGATCCTCCGCTACGCCGCCTTCACCGACCGGCCCGATGGCGGGAACCCCGCCGGTGTGGTGCTCGACGCCGACGGCCTGACCCCCGGGCAGATGCAGGCCGTTGCCGCGGACCTCGGCTACGCGGAGAGCGCCTTCCTCTCCCGACGGCTGCCCGGCAGCGCCACGGTCCGCTACTTCGCCCCCGAGGCCGAGATCCCCTTCTGCGGGCACGCGACGATCGCGACGGGCGTCGCGCTCGCCGAACGCGAGGGGCCGGGGAGCCTGGCCCTCTCGACGCCGGTGGGAGTGCTCGCGATCACGACGGATCACGTGGACGGTCGCCTCGTCGCGTCCCTCGAGACGGTCGAGCCATGGGTGGACGGCATCGACGCCGGCTGCCGGGCGGACCTGCTGCGCCATCTCCGGCTCACCGGGGAGGACCTGTCGGCCGACCTGCCCGTCATGCTGTCCTTCGCCGGCAACATCCACCCGATCGTGCCCGTGCGCGACGCCGCGGTCCTCCGCGCCCTCGACTACGACTACGACGGCCTTCGGGCGCTCATGGCCGCCCAGGGCTGGGGTGCGACCGTCGCCGTCGTCCACCGGCTCGGGCCGGAGGTCTTCGAGGTCCGCAACCCGTTCCCGCCGGGCGGTGTGCGCGAGGACCCCGCCACCGGTTCCGCGGCGGCCTCCCTCGGCGCCTACCTCCGGGCCCGCGGCGAGGTGGTCCCGCCGGTGACCCTCACCGTCCATCAGGGTGCCGACGTCGGGCGTCCGTCACTGATCACGGTCGGCATCCCCGAGGCCGGGGGGCTGAGGGTCTCCGGCGGTGCGGTGCGGATCACCGCGTAGGAGGCGAGATCGCGCCGCTCACCGCCGATCTCCAGGTAGCTGCCGAGGATCCCCTCGTAGCTGAAGCCGGCCCGGCGGGCGACGCCGATGGACGCGGCGTTCCACGGCTCGATGTGCAGTTCCACGCGGTGGAGGCAGGGGAGGGTCCAGGCGAACCGGACCAGCGCGCGCAGGGCATCGGTCGCGACCCCGCGGCCGCGTGCGCTGGGGGCGACCGCGTATCCCGCCTGGCCGCGCCCCAGCCCGTAGTCGCGCAGCCACAGGCCGATGACGCCCAGGGCCTGGTCCGTGCGGGCGTCGGCGATCGCGAAGGAGAAACCGGCTCCCTCGGGGTGCCGCCGGCGCTGGCGCATGATGTAGTCGAGGGCCTCCTCCCGGCCGGCCCGCGGCGGGAGCGTGCCGATGAGGGGCACGTAGGGATCCGTGGCCAGGTCGCGGACCATGCCCGCGTCCCTGTCCTCGACCCGCCGCAGGGTCACCGCGCCGGAGGCCGGCGCGACCTCCGGCCAGTCGGGAAGCGGCGCGGCTCCGGGCCCGCTCATGGCCGGTAGCCGAACGCTGCCAGGCGGAGGTCGGTGTGCGGCCGGAAGCCCAGGGCGCGGTAGAACGGATGGGACCGAGCGGCATCCTCCGTGCCGTCGGCGTCCGTGCTCAGGGCCAGGAACATGCAGTGGGCGTAGCGTCGCTGGATCTCCTCCATCAGGGCGCGCGCCACGCCCCGGCGCTGGAACGCGGGGTGCACGAGGATGTCCTGGATGTAGCAGATCGATTCCCCGTCCGAGACGGTGCGTGCCAGCCCGATCAGGCCGCCGTCGTCGTCCTCCGCCGTGACCACCAGGTGGGACCCGGCCAGGCTCCGCGCAAGGCGCTCGGAATTCCGCGTGTAGGCGGTCCATCCCACGGCGTCGTAGAGCGCGATCGCCCGGTCGAGGGCAGGGGTGTCGTCCGCGGTGATCCTCACCGGTCCACCCTATCCACCGTGCGTCGCCGCGGAAGGGGGCCCGGCCCGCGCGATGACGTCACGGTCCCGCGATCGGCGCGACCAGGGCGTGCGTGACGGCGACGAGGTCCGCGGGGGCCAGTTCGATGTCGAGGCCGCGCCGGCCGCCGGAGACGAACACGCTCGCGTGGTCGAGCGCGGACCGGTCGACGACGACGGGGGAGGCCTGCCGCTGGCCGACGGGGGAGATCCCGCCGAGCACGTAGCCCGTCCGCCGCTCGGCGGCGTCCGGGTCGGCCATCGCCGCCTTCCGCCGGCCGAGCGCCGAGGCGAGGGCCTTGAGGTCGAGGGGACCGCTGACAGGGACGACGGCGGCCACCAGGGTGCCGTCGACGCTCGCCATGAGGGTCTTGAAGACGCGCTCCGGCTCGACGCCGAGGGCCGCGGCGGCCTCGAGCCCGTAGGAGGGCGCACCCTCCTCATGGCTGTACGGGTGCACCGCGAAGGTCACACCCGCAGCGGTGAGCGCGGCGAGGGCGGGCGTGCTGCGCGAGCCCGTCGTCCTCCTGCCGCCGTCCCCGCGCGTCATCGGTCCGTCAGGACGCCGCCGCGGCGTCCCGCGCCGTCACCAGTTCCTCCACCGAGGGGGCGCCCCAGGTGCCGGCGAACTCGCACGAGACGATGAACTCGGTCACGACGCCGCCGGTCAGGACGAGCCCCTCGACGTACTCCACGCCGTCGCGGGTGAGCGGCTCCACGCCCTGCTGCTCGAGGGCCGTGAGCACGTCCTGGGTGGCGGAGGGCTCCTGATCGTTCAGGGAGCACCAGTACACGTAGAGACCCTCGAGCTCGTCGAGGGAGACCAGCGCTGCGTCGAGGGTGACGGTGGTGGTGGCCTGGAGGAAACGGTCGATGTGCTGCGCCGTCGGCGTCTCGCGGATCAGGAGTCCGTCCGCGGATGGTTCTGGGAGAAGAGCATTCTGGTCGTTCATGGTTTCACGCCCCCAATCGGGGATGATGCTCCGCTGCCGGGTGCCCTGCGTGATGGCGCAGGCACCGAGGAGAGGAACCGGAGAAACAGCCGCCATCTTCTAGACAACTCCCTCCAGCCTACGGCGTCGACGCGGAAAAGGCCCGTGGAGGCTCGGCTACAGTACACATATGCCCCCGATCCGCTCCCGTTCCCGCCGGGCGACCATCAACGACGTCGCCACCGCGGCGGGGCTCTCCCGGGGGACGGTGTCCCGCGTCGTCAACGGTGAACGGTACGTCTCCGAGGAAGCCCGCATCGCGGTCGAGGAGGCCATCGCGCGGGTGGGCTACGTCCGCAACTCCGCGGCCAGGAACCTCGTCACCCAGGAGTCCCGGGCGATCGCCCTGATCATCCACGAGCCGCACTCGCTCCTGTTCGAGGACCCCAACATCGGGTCCATCCTCCTCGGGGCGAACGCCGTCCTCTCGAAGGCGGACTACCAGCTCGTCTCGCTCATCATCGACTCCGACCGGGACAGCCGCCGGGTCGCCGACTATCTTCGGGGAGGCCTCGTGGACGGCGCGGTCATCGTCTCGGCCCGGGCGTCCGACCCCATCGCCTCCGCGGTGCGCGACATCGGCGTGCCGGCGGCCTTCGTGGGCCACCCGCCCGGGACGCCGGACCTGCCGTACGTCGCGATCGACAATGCCGCCGCGGCCCGCGCCATCACGCGGCGCCTCATGGAGACCGGACGCCACACGATCGGCATGATCGCCTGCGCCATGGACCGCGACTCCGGGCAGGACAGGTTCGCGGGCTTCCGCGACGCCATGGGGGACCGGTTCGACGCCGCCCTGGTCGTCGAGTACCCGCTCTACACCTACGCCGCCGGGCTCGCGGGCATGCAGGAACTGCTCCGCCGCTGCCCCGGGATCGACGGCGTCTTCGCGGCCTCGGACGCCGTGGCCGCCGGGGCCATGACCGCCCTCCAGGAGTCGGGGCGGAAGGTGCCCGACGACGTCGGGATCGTCGGCTTCGACGATAGCAGCTGGGCCGTCAGGACCAGGCCCCAGCTCTCCACCGTCCGGCAGCCCGCCGACCTGCTGGGCAGCACGGCGGCGGAACTGGTGCTGGCCCAGATCCGCGGCCTGCCGAGCGCCGTCCAGGTGCTCGACACGACCGTGGTCTGGCGCGACTCGGCGTAGCCCAACCCGGGGAGGAGCGCCCGAGGAGGAGGACGCCATATGGATCGGGTTCATCGAGTTCGACGTGCTGCTCGGCGACGTGCACTCGCTGAAGGGCAAGCGCTCCCTGGTGCGCCCGCTCGTGGCCGACCTCCGGCGGAAGTTCGAGCTGTCCGTCGCCGAGGTGGGCCACCAGGAGCTGCACCGCCGCGCCGTCGTCGGGGCCGGCCTGGTCGGCGCCGACCGCCGGCACGTGGTGGACGTCCTGGACCGCGTGGAGCGGTACGTCGCGGCGCGGCCGGAGATCGAGCTCCTCAGCGCCCGACGGCGGCTCCTCACCAGCGAGGACTAGACGACCCCCGGACCGCCCGCCGACGACGCCGCGAGTCGGTGCAGCGGCCCTTCCTCGAACGCGTCGAGCAGGGCGCTGATGTCCTTGTAGACCGCCACCGCGCCGGCCTCCCGCAGCTCCGCCTCGCTCGTGCCGCCCGAGGCGAGGCCGACCGTCGGGATCCCCAGGGCGTTGGCGGCCTCGACGTCCCACACCGAGTCGCCGACGAACACGGTGTTCGCGGCGTCGAGCCCGCCGGCGTCGAGCGCTGCCTGCAGGATGTCCGGCGACGGCTTGCTGTTCTCGGCATCGGTGGAGCTGGTGGCGGCGCTGATGGCGTCGTCGGCGTCGATGATGCGGCGGGAGACTTCCACGTCCTGCTGCGAGGAGGAGGAGGCGAGGACCACGGTCAGCCCGTCGTCGGCGCAGCGCCGCACGAGGTCGCCGGCGCCCGCGAAGGCGCGCAGGCCCGGCCAGTAGCTCGAGAAGAGCGCGCCGTGCGTGGCGTCCAGCTCCGCGTCCTGGCCCGCGTCGCGGTCCTCGCCGAGGAGGTGCTCCACGAGCTTGTCGCCGCCCATGCCGATGGCGCGGTGGATCTCCGCGAGGGGCACGTCGTGGCCGAACCGGCGGAAGGCCTGCCACCAGGCCATGGTGTGCTGGTAGTTGGAGTCAAGGAGGGTGCCGTCCACGTCGAACAGCACTCCGTGCCGGGTGTCCGCCGCTGTGCTGGTGTCGTCTGCCATGTGCTGCCTTCCGCTGGAATGGACGTGCTTCGGACCGAGTCTAGGAAGGCCCGCGCCCCGGCGTCGTACGGCCTCCCGGGGTTGCGGGGGGCCGGGAAGTGTGGCCGTCCTCAGACGGCGGGCACGGGTTCGACGACGATCGCGACGCGGTCGTCCCCGATGCGGGTCAGGACGAGCGTGGCCTTCTTCCGGCCCTTGCCCGATCCGGTCAGCAGCTGCCGGCGGACCTCCTCGGGCGTGACCGACGTGCCGCGCTTCTTGATGTCGAGCACCCCGATCCCCTCCGCGCGGACCCAGGCCTTCAGCGCCTTCACGTTGTAGGGTCGGACCTCGAGCACCCGGTAGGCGCGGGCGAACGGGGTGTCCGTGAACGAGGGCGCGCAGATGTACGCGATCATCGGATCCAGCAGGTGCCCGCCGAGCTGCGCGGCCAGGTCCGCGACGAGCTCGGCCCGGATCACGGCGCCGTCGGGCTCGTAGAGGTAGCCGGCCGGTTCGCCGACGGCGGGTGTCGGTCCGTCCCCGAAGTCCCGCGCGGACACCATCTCCGCCGCGCCCTGCGCCCCGAGGACGAGGGCGGCACGCCGGACACCGTCCCTGCGGAGCGCATTGAACCAGAGGGCCACCTCCGTGACGTCGCCGTCGACGGAGACCCACTGCGCCTCGCAGCTCGCCGGGACGGAGGCGTGCGGCATGCCCGGGCCCATCTTCACGCCCACCGGCATGCCGCCGTCCGCGAGGTCCTGGACGAAGGACAGCGGGGGCGAGAACGCCTCCGGGTCGAAGATCCGGGACGTGCCCGACGTCGTCGTCGTCCTGCGCGCCGGGTCGAGCCAGACGCCGTCGAACGCCGTGGTGTCCACGGCGGCGGCATCCGCGTTGACGACGCGCGCGTTGGGGAAGGGGAGCAGGTTCATCGTCGCGGCCGCGGCGGTCGTCTCGTCGAGTTCGACGGCGGTGACCTCGCGGTCGAGGGTGGCCAGGGCCATGCTGTCGGCACCGAGCCCGCAGCCGAGGTCGGCGATCCGGACCAGGCCGGCGTCGACGAAGCGCTGGGCGTGGCGTGCGGCGACCGTCAGGCGCGTGGCCTGCTCGAGGCCGGCCGCCGTGAAGATCATCCGCGCCGCGAAGGGGCCGAACTTCGCGGACGCCTTCGCCCGGAGCCGTGACTGCGTGAGTGCGGCGGCGATCACCTCGGGGGAGTAGCCGGCCTTGCGCAGCTGCCCGGAGAGGCGCAGGCTGTCCGCTTCCGTGTAGGGGCCGAGCGAGTTCAGCAGCTCCCAGCCCTCGGGAGTCAGGATGTCCGCGATGTTGTCCGAGCCCATGCTGCCAGCCTAGGCGACGCAGCGCGTCGCATGTGACTCGGATTGGCACTCGCCTTGACCGAGTGCCAGCGCTTGCATACAGTCGGAGTTGGCACTCGCTCACGGTGGGTGCTAATCCCGAGGGAAGCGTTCGCCGGCACCGCGACGACGGTTCACGCCCAGCCCGACGGCCCCCAGTCCATTGGTATCGAACGCAAAGGAGAGCCCGTGTCGGTCTCTATCAAGCCTCTTGAGGATCGTATTGTTGTCCGCCCGCTCGAAGCCGAGCAGACCACGGCTTCCGGCCTCGTCATCCCGGACACGGCCAAGGAGAAGCCCCAGGAGGGCGAAGTCGTAGCAGTCGGACCCGGCCGCGTCGATGACAACGGCAACCGCGTCCCCGTCGACGTCGCCGAGGGCGACGTCGTCATCTACTCGAAGTACGGCGGAACCGAGATCAAGCAGGGCGGCCAGGAGTACCTCGTGCTCTCCGCCCGCGACGTCCTCGCGATCGTCGTCAAGTAACACCCCCGATTGGAGAAGCCCCGGCCCGCAGTGGCCGGGGTTTTTCTCGCTGCACAAGCCTGAAAGGAACCAACAAATGGCAAAGCAGTTGGAATTCAACGACGCCGCCCGCCGTGCCCTCGAGGCCGGCGTGGACAAGCTCGCGAACACCGTCAAGGTGACGCTGGGCCCCCGCGGACGCAACGTCGTGCTCGACAAGAAGTGGGGCGCCCCCACGATCACGAACGACGGCGTCACGATCGCCCGCGAGGTCGAACTCGACGACCCGTACGAGAACCTCGGCGCCCAGCTCGCCAAGGAGGTCGCCACCAAGACGAACGACGTCGCCGGTGACGGCACCACCACCGCCACGGTCCTGGCCCAGGCACTCGTCAAGGAAGGCCTCCGCAACGTCGCCGCCGGCGCCGCCCCGGGACAGCTCAAGCACGGCATCGAGGTGTCGGTCCAGGCCGTCGCCAAGCGCCTGCTCGAGAACGCCCGCGAGGTCGTCGGCCAGCAGACCGCCGACGTCGCCTCCATCTCCGCGCAGAGCGCCGAGGTCGGCGATCTCCTCGCCGAGGCCTTCGACAAGGTCGGCAAGGATGGTGTGATCACCATCGAGGAGTCCTCCACCACGCAGACCGAGCTCGTCCTCACCGAGGGCATGCAGTTCGACAAGGGCTACCTCTCGCCGTACTTCGTGACCGACGCCGAGCGCCAGGAAGCCGTCCTCGAGGACGCGCTCATCCTCATCCACTCCGGCAAGATCTCCTCGCTGGCGGAATTCCTGCCGCTGCTCGAGAAGGCACTGCAGGCCGGCAAGCCGCTGTTCATCATCGCCGAGGACATCGAGGGCGAGGCGCTCTCCACCCTGGTGGTCAACAAGATCCGCGGCACCCTGAACGTCGTCGCCGTCAAGGCTCCCGGCTTCGGTGACCGCCGCAAGGCCATGATGCAGGACATCGCCACCCTCACGGGTGCGCAGGTCGTCTCCCCGGACCTCGGCCTGAAGCTGGACCAGGTGGGCCTCGAGGTGCTCGGCTCCGCGCGCCGGATCACCGTCACCAAGGACGCCACGACCATCGTCGACGGCACCGGCATCGAGTCCGACGTCGCCGACCGCGTGGCGCAGATCCGCGCCGAGGTGGAGCGCACCGACTCCGACTGGGACCGCGAGAAGCTGCAGGAGCGCCTCGCGAAGCTCGCCGGCGGAATCGGCGTCATCAAGGTCGGCGCCGCCACCGAGGTGGAGCTCAAGGAGAAGAAGCACCGCATCGAGGACGCCGTGTCCTCGACGCGTGCGGCCCTCGAAGAGGGCATCGTCGCCGGCGGCGGGTCCGCCCTGGTCCACGCCGGCAAGGCACTGGACACCGACGCCGACGTCCTGGCGCTCGAGGGCGACGCGGCCACCGCCGTCGGCCTCGTCCGCCGCGCGCTCGCCCAGCCGCTGCGCTGGATCGCCGAGAACGCCGGCCACGAGGGCTACGTCGTCGTCGCCAAGGTCTCGGACCTCGAGGCCGGCCACGGCTTCAACGCCGTCAGCGGCGAGTACGAGAACCTCATCGACGCGGGCATCATCGACCCGGTCAAGGTGACGCGCTCGGCCCTGCAGAACGCGGCCTCGATCGCGGCCCTGGTGCTCACCACGGAAACCCTCGTGGTCGAGAAGCCCGAGGAGTCCGACGACGAGGACCACGGCCACTCGCACTAGGCGCAGGGGCTCCGGCCCGCTCCACCCAGCAGCACCCCGGCTCCGCGGAGCCGGGGTGCTGCTGCGTCCGGGCCCGGGTGCGCTTTCTGCCCACGCGCGGACGCCTCGGAGTGGGGATGTTCGAACATCCCCGCTCCGAGGTGTCACGCAATGGGCAGGTCCGCGGATTCCTCGCTGCGCCGCGGGGAACGTGACGGAAGGATCTCCGCCCGGATCAGTGACCGGTCGTAGGCCACCTTGCCTTCGTTCTCGAGGATCAGTGCACTGGACACCACCTGCCCCGTGCGTTTGTCCCGCTCGATCCGGGAGATCCTGTTGTGCCGGAACACGTCGGCGCCCTCCTCGTAGAAATAGGCGTCGTGCTCGCGGATGTGGAACTTCATCGGCAGCTCGCGGTCGACCCGCAGTTCACCGCCCAGGTACTCGTCGGTCGTCCAGGTGCGGAACTGGAAGGTGCGGTCGGTGCGATTCTCCACCTGGTAGTCGAGGTAGTTGAAAGCGATCGATGTGCCCGTACCCCAGGGGATCTGGCGGTTGTAGTCCGGGAAGAGATCGAGCCCGTTGTGATGGTGATGCTCGACGACGGTGAGTGGACTGTGCAGCACCATCCAGTGCAGCAGGTTGGTGAACTGGCACATGCCCCCGCCCATACCCCGCGTCGGCCTGCCGTTGCTGATCGTCAGGCCCTCCCTGTACCCCTCTCGTGCGGAGCACCGGCCCGCGAGGCTCCAGAAGGAGAAGCGCTCGCCCGGCGCGATCAGGATGCCGTCGATCTTCGGCGCGGTAAGGCCGAGGCTGACGGCCTTGTTGTCCTGCAGTTCCGTCTCGACGTTCCCCAGCCGTCGGCGGATCAGGGAGTTGTGCCGATAGACGGTGATCGGCAGGGACTCCTCCGAGCGGGTCGACGAGATCGAGCCGCGGTCTCTGACGTTCCGCAGGTGCCTGAGCAGGATCATCCGCTCCGAGGCGATGCGATAGGTCAACGGCGAGATCTCGCCGAACAGTCTGCGTCCCAAATGTCCCCCATGATGAACAACTACGTGTGCCTAGGATAACCAGCGGCTGCCCCCACGACGACGAAGCCCCGGGATCCGTACGGGTCCCGGGGCTTCGCTCGTGGTGCCGGAGGTCAGGCGTCGACGACGATGGCGTTGACGACGGGCTGACGGTTGTAGAAGCGGCGCATCCAGTTGGCCGTGGCCCGCTCGATGATGTCCTCGGGGTCCTGGCGGCGGCCGCCCTGACGGTTCGAGGCGGCGTCGCGCAGGGCCTTCTCGACGGCGGCGCCCGCCTTGTCGAGGTCCTCGTCGGAGCAGGAGAAGCCCTTGGTGAAGAACTCGGGCGCCTCGACGATGCTGCCGTTGTCCGGGTCGATGATCGCGAGGATCGTGACGACGCCCTCTTCGGCCAGGCGACGGCGCTCCACGAGGTCCTCCTCGGTGATGCCGCCCACGCTGTCGCCGTCGACGAAGACGAGGCCGGCGTCGACCTTGCCCGAGATGGCAGCGCGGCCGCGGGCGAGGTCCACGGTCACGCCGTCCTGGGCGATGACCACGTTGCGGGGATCGACGCCGGTGGCGACGGCGATCTCCGAGTTGGCGCGCAGGTGCCGCCACTCGCCGTGCACGGGCATGACGTTGCGGGGCTTCACGATGTTGTAGCAGTAGGCGAGCTCCCCGGCGCTGGCGTGACCGGAGACGTGGACCTTGGCGTTGCCCTTGTGGACGACGTTCGCGCCGATCTCGGTGAGCGCGTTGATGATGCCGTAGATCGCGTTCTCGTTGCCCGGGATGAGGGAGCTGGCCAGCAGCACCGTGTCACCCTCGGTGATGCGGATGGCGTGGTCGTTGTTGGCCATGCGCGAGAGGGCGGCCATCGGTTCGCCCTGGGAGCCCGTGCAGATGAGGACCACCTTGTGGTCGTCGCTGCGCTCGAGCTTCTTGAAGTCCACGAGCAGGCCCTGCGGGATGTTCAGGTAGCCCAGGTCAGCCGCGATGGTCATGTTGCGCACCATCGAGCGGCCCACGAAGGCCACCTTGCGGCGGTGGCGGTGGGCGGTGTCGATGATCTGCTGGATGCGGTGGATGTGGCTGGCGAAGCTGGAGACGATGATCCGGCGAGGCGCGGTGCGGAACACGGCGTCGATCGCGGGCCCGAGGTCCTTCTCCGAGGTGGTGAAGCCGGGGACGTCCGCGTTGGTGGAGTCGGTGAGGAACAGGTCCACGCCCTCTGCGCCGAGGCGGGCGAAGGATCCGAGGTCGGTGATGCGGCGGTCCAGCGGGAACTGGTCCATCTTGAAGTCCCCGGTGTGCAGCACCATGCCGGCCGCCGTGCGGATGGCGACGGCGAGGCTGTCCGGGATGGAGTGGTTCACGGCGACGAACTCGAGGTCGAAGCCGCCCATGGTGCGCCGCTCGCCCTCCTTGACCTGGATGGTCTTCGGGGTGATGCGGTGTTCCTTGAGCTTGGCCTCGATGAACGCCAGCGTCAGGCGGGACCCCACCAGGGGGATGTCGGCGCGTTCCCGGAGCAGGTACGGCACGCCGCCGATGTGGTCCTCGTGGCCGTGCGTGAGGACCACGCCGACCACGTCGTCGAGCCGGTCGCGGATGTAGGAGAAGTCCGGCAGGATCACGTTGATGCCGGGCTGGTGGTCCTCCGGGAACAGCACCCCGCAGTCCACGATGAGCAGCTTGCCGTCGAACTCGAAGACGGTCATGTTTCTGCCGATTTCACCGATACCTCCGAGAGCGACGATGCGCATGGCTCCCTTGGCCAGTTCCCGTGGTGCTTTCAGTGCGGCAGGTCTTTTATTCACAGATCAGTTTTCTCTCGTTGGTGAGGAACGGCGGGGGAGCGGCGTCGGACGAGCGTCGTCGAGGCCGGGTCACCCGGCGATTCCGTTCTGGTGGTCCCCTGCGTTCGGGGAAGATACTCCTCCTAGAGTACGTGGTCCGGCGCGCGGACGGGGGCCGCCCGGCCCACGGGAGCGCCGGAGGACGGCGGCCGGACGGTATTCTGGAGATTTGCGCCCATTTCCCGTGACCGTCCCGCCGAGGAGGACCAGCGTGGCCCCGACCCTGACCAGTCCTGCTCCGGCGGCCGCCGGAACCGCCCTCAGTGGTCGCGATCAGCGCCGGTTCCGCCCCGAGGTGCAGGGCCTGCGGGCCCTCGCCGTCGCGATGGTGGTGGTCTACCACGTCTGGCTCGGCCGGGTGTCCGGCGGCGTGGACGTCTTCCTGCTCGTCTCCGCCTTCCTGCTCACGGTCACCTTCACGCGGAGGCTCGAGGCGCACCAGCCCCTCGCGCTCGTGGCGTACTGGCTCAACCTGCTGAAACGACTGCTGCCCGCCGCCGTCGTCGTCCTGCTGTCCGTCCTCGCCGCGACGGCGCTCTTCGTGCCGAGCTCGCGGTGGCGCGCCGTGTTCGACCAGACGTGGGCTTCGCTGACGTACCGGCAGAACTGGGAGCTCGCGGGCAACGCCGTCGACTACTACGCCCTCGACCACAGCGCGGCGAGCCCCCTGCAGCACTTCTGGTCCCTGTCCATCCAGGGGCAGGTGTTCCTGCTGTGGCCGCTGCTGTTCGCCCTGGCCGGGGCGCTCGTCGCGCTCACGCGCCTGCGCCCGCGGCCCGTGCTGATCGTCCTGTTCGGTGCCCTCTTCGCGGCGTCGCTCGCGTTCTCCGTGTGGCAGACGGGGACGGACCAGGCCGCCGCCTACTTCGACACGCGCGCCAGGCTCTGGGAGTTCGCCCTCGGGTCCCTCGTGGCCCTCGTGCTGCCCTACCTCGCGCTCCCGCGGCGTGCGCGGGTGGTCCTCGGCTGGGCCGGCGTCGTCATGATGCTCGCGTGCGGGATCCTCCTGCAGGTGCAGCAGCAGTTCCCGGGGTTCGTGGCCCTGTGGCCCACGCTGGCCGCCGCCGCCGTGATCGTCGCGGGCCGCACGGACAGCCCCGCCGGGGTGGACCGCTGGCTGTCCTCGCGGCCGTTGCTGCGGCTCGGCGGGGCGTCCTACGCGCTGTACCTGTGGCACTGGCCCCTCCTCGTTCTCTGGCTCGTCGTCGCCGGCAAGCCGAACGCCGGGCTGCTCGACGGCGCCGTCATCATCGTCGCATCCCTCGTGCTGGCCGTGATCACCACGCGCTTCGTCGAGGACCCGGTGCGCTCGTGGTCCTGGCCGTCCGCCAAGCGCCGGCGCCTGGGCCTCGTCGCCGCGGTGGCCCTCGCCCTCGTGGCCGTCCCGCTGTCCGGCTGGGAGTACCGGGTGCAGGCGCAGGAGACGGCGGCCCAGCAGCAGACGCGGGCCGACAACCCGGGCGCCGAGGCGCTCCGGCCCGACTTCGAGTACCGCGGCGCCGAGGACGCGCTGGTCACGCCGCTCGCGAGCAGCCTCGGCGCGGAATGGGCGGCCGTGGACGGGCCGTGCTCGGAGGCCCTGATGCCCGCCGACCCGCTGCTGTCCTCGTGCGTCCAGACGGGGGACGAGGCGACGGCGGACCGGACCGTGCTGGTCCTCGGCGACTCCCACTCGCAGATGTGGATGACCGCGCTCGGCGCCATGGCCGCGACCAACGACTGGCTCGCCGTCTCCGTCCACCGCCCCAACTGCCGGTTCGTGGATGCGCCCGGGAGCGTGGACGCCGAATGCCAGGCGTTCAACGACGCCGTCCGCGCGTACGCCCTGGACCTCGACCCCGACGCCGTGCTCACCGTCGGCACGCGGACCGACTGGAGTTCTCCCGCGGAGGAGGTCCCGGCCGGCTTCGAGGCGGGCGTCACACCGCTCCTGGACGCGGGCATCCCCGTCGTCGCGCTCCGTGACACGCCGCGCTTCGAGGAGGACATGGCGGAGTGCACGGCCGTCCACGCCGCCGACCCCTCGGCCTGCGACGTCCCGGCGGCGGAGGTGCTCGCGCCGTCGTCGCCCCTGCTGCCCCTGGCGGAACGCCTGCCCGGCCTCGAGCACATCGACCTGACCGACGTCGTCTGCGCGGGTGCCACGTGCCCCGGGGTGGTGGGGAACGTCCGCGTGTACATGGACCGCGACCATCTCTCCAAGACGTACGTCGAGACGACCGTCCCCGTCTTCGAGCAACGTTTCAGGGCGGCCGTCGGCTGGTGACGTGGGCGCCGTCACCGGAATAGGGCCCTTCACCGATCCGTTCTAGACTGACAGGGCCTGTCGGCGCACCCCCAGCCGCCGCTCCAGAGCCCAGATCCCACCCCATCGGGCGACACCGAAAGAGGCGCAGCAGTGACCCAGCAGTCCGGCCAGAACGAGACCCACGACCCCTTCGGATTCATCGGCCTGACGTACGACGACGTGCTCCTGCTCCCCGGCCACACCGACGTCATCCCCTCGGAGGCGGATACGTCGTCGCGCATCTCCCGGCGTATCACGGTGAAGACGCCGCTGCTCTCCTCCGCGATGGACACCGTGACGGAGGCCCGGATGGCCATCGCCATGGCGCGCCAGGGCGGGCTCGGCGTCATCCACCGCAACCTGTCCATCTCGGACCAGGCGGACCAGGTGGACCGCGTGAAGCGCAGCGAGTCCGGCATGATCACCAAGCCGCTGACCATCGGCCCGGACGCCACGCTGCAGGAGCTCGACGAGCTCTGCGGGCACTACCGCGTCTCCGGCCTGCCCGTCGTCGACGAGGCCGGCCGCCTGCTGGGGATCGTCACCAACCGGGACACGCGCTTCGTCCTCGAGCGCGACTTCCCGCGCACGCTCGTCCGGGACGTCATGACGAAGATGCCCCTCGTGACCGGATCGGTGGGGATCAGCGGCGACGAGGCCATCAACCTCCTCGCGACGAACAAGATCGAGAAACTCCCGCTCGTCGACGACGAGGGGGTCCTGCGCGGGCTCATCACCGTGAAGGACTTCACGAAGGCGGAGCAGTACCCGCTGTCCACGAAGGACGACGACGGCCGGCTCCGCGTCGGCGCCGCCATCGGGTTCTTCGGCGACGGCTGGGAGCGCGCCATGGCCCTCGTCGACGCCGGTGTCGACGCCCTGTTCGTCGACACCGCCAACGGGCACAGCGCGGGCGTCCTCGAGATGATCGCGCGCCTGAAGGCGGAGAAGTCCCTGGCGCACGTGGACATCATCGGCGGGCAGGCCGCCACCCGCGAGGGTGCGCAGGCCCTGATCGACGCCGGTGCCGACGGCATCAAGGTGGGCGTGGGCCCGGGCTCCATCTGCACGACCCGCGTCGTCGCCGGCGTCGGCGTCCCGCAGGTCACGGCCATCTACGAATCGGCGAAGGCGGCGATCCCCGCCGGTGTGCCCGTGATCGCCGACGGCGGACTCCAGTACTCCGGTGACATCGGCAAGGCCATCGTGGCGGGCGCCGACACCGTGATGCTCGGCTCGCTCCTGGCCGGTTCCGCGGAGTCGCCCGGCGAACTCGTCTTCGTCAACGGCAAGCAGTTCAAGACGTACCGCGGCATGGGCTCGCTGGGCGCCATGCAGACGCGCGGCAAGAACACCTCCTACTCGAAGGACCGCTATTTCCAGGCGGACGTGGTCGGCGACGACAAGCTGATCCCGGAGGGCATCGAGGGTCGGGTGGCGTACCGCGGGCCGCTCGCGTCCGTGGCGTACCAGCTGGTCGGCGGGCTGCGCCAGACCATGTTCTACACCGGCGCCCGGACCATCCCCGAGCTGAAGGCCAAGGGCAAGTTCGTGCGCATCACGGCCGCCGGCCTGAAGGAATCCCACCCGCACGACATCCAGATGACGGTCGAGGCACCGAACTACGGCTCCAAGTAGGGCACCGCGCGTGGCCCTCCGGGCGGGAGGGTCCGCGTGAGCAGCCCGGCGCAGTCCCAGGCCGCCGCCCGTCGGAGGCTGCGGCTCGGCCCCTACGCCCGCGCCGTCGGGCAGGTCCTCGTGGTCAGTGCGAAGGCGTCGCCCGGCGCCGTCGCGATGAAGGTCGCCGGGTCCTTCATCTCCGCGGTCCTGCCGCTCGTCACCACCTACTACGCGTCGCTGACGACGACGGCGCTGGCCGCGGCCTACGCGGGGGACCCGGCCGCCGGGCGGTCCGCCGTCGTCTACGTGATCATCACCGCCGTCCTCGGCCTGCTGTGGGGCGCGTTCACGAGCGTCGACCGGTACATCCAGCAGGTGCTGAGCTTCCGGGTCGGCGCGATCGTGGGCGACCGCATGTACGAGCGGTTCCTCGCCCTGGAGTTCTGGCGGTACGACGACAAGGAGACGATCGACCTCTACGACCGCGCCCGCCGGTTCTCCGACTCCTACGCGCGCGTGCTCGACCGCATCGCCGCCATCTTCACGCAGCTGGTCTCGGTTGTCCTCGCGATCGGCGCGCTGCTCCTGGTCAGCTGGTGGGTCGCCCTGATCGTGCTGCTCGCGATCATCCCGAGCGTCTACCTGCAGTTCCGGCTGGCACGCGAGCAGATGGCGCACTGGAACACGCAGGTGGACTCCCGCCGCCAGAGGCGCATGATCGAGGCGAACCTCATGAAGCCGCAGCACATCGCCGAGATGCGCCTCTACGGCATCGTCCGGTACCTCATGGACCTGCGCTCCACCCTCAGGGACGCCGACGAGAAGCGGCGCCTGGACTTCCAGAAGCGCTACATCCCCAAGCAGCTCCTGGCGGACGCGCTGCAGTACGGCGCGGAGCTGCTCGCCCTCGTGTGGATCGTGGGGCAGATCATAGCGCGGGCGCAGCCGGTGGGCCAGTTCCTCTACGTGCAGCAGATCGTCAGCCGCGCCCTCAGCACGGCCAACAGCCTGGTGTCCTCGCTGAGTTCGATCGACGAGGACCTCGCGAACCTCAAGGACTACGAGCAGTTCATGGACTTCCCACTGTCCACCGCCGCGACAGGACGCCTGGCGGACGCGCCGTCCGCCGTCGAGCTCCGCGACATCCGTTTCACCTATGCCGGCGGGGACGCGGAGGTCCTCAAGGGCATCTCGATGACCTTCGAGCGGGGTACCCACGTGGCCATCGTGGGGGAGAACGGGGCGGGAAAGTCGACGCTGATCCGGGTCCTCGCGGGGCTGTACCGCCCCAGTCGGGGGGCGGTGCTGCTCGACGGCCGGGACCTGCGGGACATCCGCGTCGACGACTGGCACCGGCACCTGGCCGTCATGTCGCAGGACTTCCTGCGGTACGAGTTCGCGACGGCGGAGAACAACATCTACTTCGGCGACGTCCACCAGCCGCGCGACGACGCGAGGGTGCGCCGGGCTGCGCATGACGCCGAGGCGGTCGAGTTCGTCGAGAAGATGCCGAACGGCTTCGGGAACTACGTCAGCAACTGGATGGAGGACCCCCGCGGCCGGAAGGGCAGCGGGCTCTCGGGTGGCCAGTGGCAGCGGCTCGCCATGGCCCGGAACTTCTACCGGGACGCCCCGTTCATCGTCCTGGACGAGCCGACGTCGGCCATCGACGCGCTCGCGGAGCATCGGATCTTCACGCGCCTCTTCGCCGACCGCTCACGCACGATCATCGCGATCAGCCACCGGCTGGCGACCATCGAGAAGGCCGACGTCGTGTACATGCTGGAGGACGGGGAGGTCGTGGAGTCCGGGACGCACCGGGAACTCGTGGCGTTGCGGGGCCGGTACTTCAGGATGTTCGAGAGCCAGCTGCCGGGCGCCTGACCCGCGGGGCTGCACCCGATCGGGGTCCGTCCGACGCCTTCGTCGGGAGGGCCGCCGCGGCGGGTGCCCTGACCCGGTGCGGCGTTCCCCCGGGACGGTGCCGATGCACCGGGTCTGTCGCGGTGCGGCCTCGTTCGGTGCGGGCTCTGCGGCGCCGGTCGGGGTGCGGGCCGGAGCGCCCGACGGCGCCCGTCCCGGCCTCACCCGGAAATGTTCTGCGCCTCGGCCTGTTCGTGGTCGTCGTGCTCGTCCGGATCCTCCTCATGATCCAGCGACTTCTCCTGCAGGAACTGGCAGAGGGATGCCGCCACCAGGAGTTCCGCGGCAAGACCGTGCAGTTCCGCAGCGGTCAGTTCGGATTCCTCGCTGCGCGCGCCGAAGGAGATGGACCACCGGGGGTCTCCCACCGCGACGGGCTGCATGTAGATCTCGGTGCCGTCGTTCCTGAGCGGGACGATCACGAGCCCCGTGTCCGCGCCGCCCGCACCGTCCTGCACCACGACGGAGACGAGCGCGCCGCCCTCCCTGGTCGTCCGGAATTCGTCGACCCAGGTCTCGAGCGTCTTCTTGCTGCGGAACGGCATACTGGCGTCCTTCCTCGATGTCTTTCTCCCTGTCCAGAATAATGTGCCCGCGTATTTCCGCCCGACCGCGCGGACGGGTGGCCTCTGCAGCGGCGGACGTGTCGGTTGCCGGGGCCGCCGCGGCGGGTGCCCTGACCCGGTGCGGCGTTCCATCGGGAATGCACCGCTGCCCGGGTCTGCGGTGGAACGCCCCGGGTCTGCGGTGGAACGCCCGACGCCGACCGGCCCCGCCAGGGGACGCGACACCTGCCGGGAGGACGTGCTGGGCTAACCTAGAGCAGTGACTTACGAGATCGAGATCGGCCGAAGCAAGCGCGGACGCAGGGCATATTCGCTGGACGACGTGGCGGTGGTGCCCTCCCGCCGCACCCGCGATCCGCTCGACGTCTCCGTGAACTGGCAGATCGACGCCTACCAGTTCGAGATGCCGGTCGTCGCAGCCCCCATGGACTCGGTGATGTCGCCCGCCACCGCCATCGCGATGGGCCGGCTCGGCGGACTCGGCGTGCTCAACCTGGAGGGCCTCTGGACCCGCTACGAGGACCCGCAGCCGGTCCTCGACGAGATCGCTGCGCTGAGCAGCGAGAACTTCAGCCCGGCCGCCACCCGCCGCATGCAGGAGATCTACGACGCCCCGATCCAGGCCGAGCTCATCACGAGCCGCCTCGCCGAGATCCGCGAGGCCGGTGTGACGGTCGCGGGGTCGCTCACCCCGCAGCGCACCCAGCAGTTCTACAAGACCGTCCTCGCGGCCGGTGTGGACATCTTCGTCATCCGCGGCACCACGGTCTCCGCCGAGCACGTGTCCAAGAACGAGGAACCCCTCGACCTCAAGAAGTTCATCTACGAACTCGACGTCCCCGTGATCGTCGGCGGCGCCGCCGGCTACACCCCGGCGCTGCACCTGATGCGCACCGGCGCGGCCGGCGTGCTGGTGGGCTTCGGGGGTGGTGCGACGACGACGACGCGCCGCGCGCTCGGCATCCACTCGCCGCTCGCCTCCGCCATCGCCGACGTCGCCGGCGCGCGCCGCGACTACCTGGACGAGTCCGGGGGGCGCTACGTCCACGTCATCGCCGACGGCGGCATGGGCGCCAGCGGCGACATCGTCAAGGCCATCGCCATGGGCGCCGACGCCGTCATGCTCGGCTCCGCGCTCGCCCGCGCCGAGGAGGCACCCGGCCAAGGATGGCACTGGGGTCAGGAGGCGCACCACCCGGAACTGCCGCGCGGCGACAGGGTCAACATCGGCACCGTCGGGCCGCTGCAGGAAGTGCTCTGGGGTCCCTCGCACCACACGGACGGCACCTCCAACCTGATCGGTGCGCTGCGACGGGCGATGGCCACCACCGGGTACTCGGACCTCAAGGAATTCCAGCGGGTGGAAGTCGTCCTCTCGCCGTACGTCTCGGTCGACTGAACACCGAAAGGCACCCCGTGAGCGAGAAGCCGCTCGATCTGCACGACGCCGATCTCACCACCCCGGATCTCGTGATCCTGGAGATGGAGGCGGCCTCCAAGGAGGAGGCCGCGGCCCAGCTCGCAGGCCGGCTGTACGAGGCGGGCCGGATCTCGGACCTCCAGGCCTTCCTCGATCAGGTCAATTCCCGCGAGCACCAGATGGCGACGGGTCTGCCCGGCGGCGTCGGCCTGCCGCACGCCCGCAGCGAATACGTCAACCAGACCTCCATCGCCGTCGGGGTGACGCGCTTCGGGCACAGCCTCGACTTCGGCGCCGTGGACGGGCCGGCCACCCTCGTGCTCCTCATGGCCACGCCCGCGCAGTCCTTCTCGGAGCACCTCGAGGTCCTCGCGACGATCGCCCGCAGCCTCTTCAAGGAGAACTTCCGCGAGTCGCTGCGCCGCGCGCACGACGCCGAGGTGATCGCCGAACTGATCAACTCCTCCCTGGTGTTCTTCGACCACTAGCGTCCGACGGCCGGCCCCCGAGGATCACTGGCCCCGAGGTCACCGGCGCCGAGGACCGCCGTCGGCCGGGCCGGCTATTCGCTCCGCCACGAGTGCCACAGGGACGCGTACGCGCCGTCGAGCGCGAGCAGCTCCTCGTGCGAGCCGAGCTCGGCGATCCGCCCGTCCTCGACGACGGCGACGCGGTCGGCGTCGTGCGCGGTGTGCAGCCGGTGCGCGATGGCGACCACGGTCCGTCCCTCGAGCACCGCGTTGAGCGACCGCTCGAGGTCCCGTGCGGCCTGCGGATCGATCAGGGACGTCGCCTCGTCCAGCACCAGGGTGTGCGGGTCGGCGAGGACCAGCCGCGCCAGCGCGAGCTCCTGCGCCCGCGCCGGGGTCAGCTCGTACGCGCCCGAGCCGACCTCCGTGTCCATGCCCTCGGGCAGCTGCTTCACCCAGTCGAGCGCCCCGACGCTGCGCAGGGCGTCCTCGATCTCGCCGTCGCGCGCGTCCGCCCGTCCGAGACGCACGTTGTCGGAGACGGAGCCGACGAACACGTGGTGCTCCTGCGTCACGAGGGCCACCTCGCGGCGCAGGTCGTCGAGCGGCCGGTCCACGAGCGGTACGCCGCCCACCGTCACGGAGCCCGACGTCGGCGGGTGGATCCCGGCGATCAGGCGCCCCAGCGTCGACTTGCCCGCTCCCGAGGGCCCGACGACGGCGAGGCGCTCGCCCCGCACGAGCGTGAGATCCACCCCGTGCAGCACGTTGTGCCCGGGACGGTACGCGTACGTGGCGGCCGCGACGGTGATGTCGTCGTTCGCCGGTTCCGCCGTCGTCGCCTCCCGGTCCGGCGCGACACCCTTGATGCCCACGATCCGGGCCAGCGACGCGGCGCCCACCTGAATCTCGTCGGTCCACATGATGAGCAGGTCCACCGGGTCGATCAGCCGCACCGCGAACAGGGCCACGGCGGCCACGGCGCCCGGGGTGACCAGGCCCTCACCGGCGAGCCACCCGCCCCACAGGAGGACGGCGGCGGCGGGCAGCCAGAACGCGATGTCCGCCGCGGGGAACAGGACGGAGCGCAGCCAGAGCGTGTAGCGCTCCGCCCGGTAGCTCGCGCCGAGGGCGTCGTCGAGGTCCGCGCGGCGCAGCCCCCCGAGACCGAGCGCGTCCACGGTGCGGGCGCCCTCGATGGTCTCGGTGATGGTCCCGTTCACGACGGCGTAGGTCTCGCGTTCGCGCATGTACCCGCCGGCGCTCCGCCGGAGATACCAGCGCGTGACGGGCCAGAGCAGCGGCAGTCCCACGAGGAGGGCCAGGGACAGCACGGGGGAGGTGACGACGGCGGCGCCGAGCGTCAGGACGATGGTCACCACCGAGACGACGACCTGCGGCACGCCGAAACGCACCGTGTGGGACACGGCGTCGATGTCGTTGGTGGTGCGGGCCACGAGGTCGCCGGTGCCCGCCTTCTCCACGGTGGAGAGGGGCAGCGCCGTGACGTCCGCCATGAAGTCCTCGCGCAGCTCCGCGAACACGCGCTCGCCGAACACCATGCCGGAGCGGACGGCGTACCGGCGCAGCACGGACTGCACCGCGAGGAACGCGAGCATCCCGAGGGACACGGTCGCCACGAACCCGGGCGTCGTGCCCGCGGCGACGGCGTCGATGAGCACCCCGAGCAGCAGGGGGCCGGCGAGCCCCGCGACGGCCGAGCCGACGTACAGGGCGATCACCGCCCCGAGACCGCGCCGATGGTGGCGGATGAGGCGTGCTGCTTCGTCGCGGACCGTCCTCGGCGCGGCGACGGGAAGCGTGGTCGTGCTACTCACTGCGGATCACCACATCTCGATAGGCGGGGGTGCTGGTCATGAGGTCCTGATGCCTGCCCTGCGCGGCGACGCGGCCGTTCTCGAGGAAGACCACGCGGTCCACGGCCCGCAGCAGGAGCGGACTCGCGGTGACCACGACCGTCGTCCTGCCGTCCCGGCGGCGCACCCCGGCCAGCCGGGCGCTGATGCGCTGCTCGGTGTGGGCGTCGACGGCGCTCGTCGGCTCCACCAGGACGAGGTTCTCCGCCCCGGTCAGGTACGCCCGGGCCAGGACGAGCCGCTGCCGCTGGCCGCCCGAGAAGCCCCGGCCCCGCTCGGTCACGGCGTGGTCCAGGCCGCCGTTAAGGCCCTCCAGGATGTCGAGGGCGCTGGCGGCGTCGAGGGCCGCGAGGATCGCGTCGTCGTCGTGCCTGCCGTGCGGGTCGAGCTGCCTGCGCAGCGGCCCGCTGAAGAGCTGCGGGCTCGCCTCGCTGACCACGATGCGCTCGCGGATGGCAGCGAGCGGCACCTGCAGCAGGTCGGCGGTGCCCCACCGGACGCCCGCCTCCTCGAGGACGGCGTCCTCGAAGCGGCCGAGGCGCGTGACGGCATCCGTCGCCTCCGCCGGGTCCTTCGAGACGACGGCGGTCAGCAGGCCGGGCTCGACGACGATGCCCGAGCGCTCGTCGACGAGGGCGGAGCCCGACGGCGGGGCCGGGACGGGCGCCGTGCTGTCGGTGACCCTCGCATCGACCGCGAGCACGGCCAGGATCTTGCGGGCACCCACGTGTGCGCGGATGAAGCGCGCCACGGAATCGGCCGCCGCCCTGATGGGGGTCATGAGGAAGATCGAGAAGCCGTACAGCGCCACGAGCTCGCCGGGCGTGATGTCTCCGGCGAGGACCAGGGACGCACCGACCCACGTGAAGACCACGCTGAAGCCTCCCGCGATGAAGACCTGCGACGCCTCGAGGTCGGCGAGGGAATGCGCCACCCGGATCCCCGAGTCGCGGGTCTCCGCGGACCGCGTCCGGTACCGGTCCACGAAGATGTGCTCGCCGCCGATGCCGCGCAGCACGCGCAGCCCGGCCACGGTGTCCGCGCCGACCGCCGTCATCCTCCCCGCGGCCTCGCGCTGCTCGCGCTGCCGCGCCTGCAGGGGGCGCACCACGAACAGGAGCAGCCCGCAGCACACGGGGACGCCCGCGAGCACCGCGACGCCGAGCACGGGCGAGGTCTGCCAGATGAGGACCGTCACCACGAGCCACGCCGCAGCCGCACCGGCGAGGCGCGTCAGGACCTCGTAGACCTCGCCGAGGCGGAAGGCGTCGGAGGCCGCCGTCGAGACGACCTCCCCGGTGGACAGTGCCGAGGGCAGGGCGTCGCCGGTCCGGCTGATCGTGTGGCCCACCAGGCGGACGGAACGGAAGGCGGCCTGCATCCAGTTGCTGACCCCCGCACGGTGCGTCGCGGTGTCGGAGACCGCCTGGACCACCATGAGGCCGAGCAGGACTCCGGCCCACCGGAGCAGGGCCGGGTAGTCCGCGCCGATCACGCCGTCGTCGATGGCCCGGCCGAGCACGAAGGGCATGACGGCCTGCGACGCCATCCAGATGGTGCCGAGGAGGATCCCGGCGGCCAGCGTCGCCTTCTGGCGGCCCGCGAGCCACAGCAGGTAGCGCGCGGGCGAGCGCAGATCCGGGGGGCCGGTCAGGGGATAGGGGTAGGAGCGCACGAGGACCAAGCGTAGACCGTTTCCCGGCCAAGTGATAGAGCTTTCCCAATCGGTTTTGCCGCCCCCGTCCGACGGCCTCCGGCGCGGACGCCATTCGTTGTTCTACAGAGTCACGAAGTACCGTTAAGGGGTGTTGAAGACCGCGCTCAAGCCTCGATGGATCCTTCTGCTGGTCCTTGCGATGGCGATCGCCTCGGTCTTCGTGCTCCTCAGCCAGTGGCAGTTCGACTCCTCGCGGCAGGCCCCGCCGCCGGCACCGAGCACCACCGAGGAGGTCCGGCCGCTGACCGACGTCCTCCAGCCCCTCACACCCCTGTACGCCTCCGACGCCGACCAGATGGTCTCGTTCGGGGGCGAGTTCCTGACGGGCACCCGCACCCTCGTCCAGGACCGCCTGCGCGACGGCGAGGAAGGCCTGTGGGTGATCCAGGCCTTCGCCGTCGACGCCCCGGAGGCGCCGGCGGACGGTGCGGCGCAGGCGGCCGTTCTCCCGATCGTGCTCGGCTGGGTGCCCGCGGCGGAGGCCGTCGCCGCACTCCCCGAACAGGAGGGCGAGGCCGCCGTCGTCGGGCGCCTCCTGCCGCCCGAGGCGCCCCTCGTGCAGCGGCCCGTGGAGGGTCAGGTGCCCTCGCTGTCCACGGCCGAGCTCGCGAACCGGTGGGACGTGCGCGCCTACGCGGCCTTCGTGGTGGCGACGACGGTGACCGCCGGGGGTGCGGACGTGCCCTTCGCCGCCGGGATGGAGCCGGTGGTCGTCGGTCCGCAGCCGCAGGAGACGCCCATCAACTGGCTCAACATCTTCTATGCGATCGAGTGGTTCGTCTTCGCGGGCTTCGCCTTCTTCCTGTGGTGGCGACTCGTCGCCGACGACCACCGGCGCTCGCTCGAGGACGCCGCCGACGCCGCGGAGGAGGCCGCCGCCGGTCCCGGGGCTGCCGCCGATGCCGGGTCCGACACCGCAGACGCATCCGCACCCTCCGCCGATGCCCGGCCCGCCGCCGGGGCCCGGCCCGTGTCCGGTCCCGGACCCGCCCCTCGGCCCGCAGCACGCTCCGAGATGAGACCCGACACCGAAGGTGGAATGCACCGTGACTGAGCCAGCTCTCGACCCGACCGCCGGAACCGGCCGGACGCCCGCCGCGGGCAGGCCGAAGCGGCGGTTCGGCGGCACGCATGCGCAGATCCGCTCCGCACTGACGTTCTACAAGGTCCTCGCGTACGCGACGGGCGTCATGCTCCTGCTCGTCGTCGTGGAGATGGTCGCCAAGTACGGCTACGGGACGGAGATCGTCGCCGGCGGCGGGGCGCCCCTGCAGTTCCTGCCGGAGACCGTCGCGGCGACGGCAGGGGGGCTGAACCTCTCGACCACGGTGCTGATCGTCCACGGCTGGCTGTACGTGGTCTACCTCATCGCCGACTTCCGCCTCTGGCAGATCATGCGCTGGCCCTTCGGCCGCTTCGTCCTCATCGCCCTCGGCGGCGTGGTGCCGCTGCTGTCGTTCGTCGTCGAGAAGCGGATCCACCGGCAGGTGGAGGAGGACCTCGCGGCCCACCCCGAGGCCGCGCCCCGCTACTGAGCGCCCGGCCGGCCCGACAGCTTCACAGAGGCCCCCTGATGCTGCCCCGTCGGCGTGCGCAGACTATTGTTGACGGGTGACTACCCCCGAGAACGGCTCCGAACACCGACCTGTCCTCGTCGTGGACTACGGCGCGCAGTACGCCCAGCTGATCGCGCGCCGCGTCCGCGAGGCCGACGTCTACTCCGAGATCGTGCCGCACACCCTGAGCACCCGGGAGATCCTCGCGAAGAACCCCGCGGCGATCATCCTCTCCGGCGGACCGTCGAGCGTCTATGCCGAGGGTGCGCCCCGGGTCGAGGCCGACCTGTTCGAGGCCGGCGTTCCGGTGCTCGGCATCTGCTACGGCTTCCAGGCGATGGCGAACGTCCTCGGCGGAACGGTCGCCAGGACAGGCCTGCGGGAGTACGGCTCCACCGACGTGCGCTCCGAAGGCGCCGCCCGCTCGATCCTCGACGGGACACCGGAGCACCAGAACGCCTGGATGAGCCACGGTGACAGCGTGCAGTCCGCCCCCGAGGGCTTCGACGTCCTCGCCAGCACGGCCGGCGCGCCCGTCGCGGCCTTCGCGAACGAGGAGAAGGGCCTCTACGGCGTGCAGTGGCACCCCGAGGTCAAGCACTCCCAGCACGGCCAGGCCGTTCTCGAGAACTTCCTCTTCCGGGGCGCCCGTCTGGCCCCCAACTGGACCACGGGCGACATCGTCGAGGAGCAGGTGCAGCGCATCCGCGAGCAGGTCGGCGACGCCCGCGTCATCTGCGGGCTCTCCGGCGGGGTGGACTCCGCCGTGGCCGCCGCGCTCGTGCAGCGTGCCGTGGGCGACCAGCTGACCTGCGTGTTCGTCGACCACGGGCTGCTGCGCGAGGGCGAGGCCGAGCAGGTGGAGCGCGACTTCGTGGCGGCCACCGGCGTCAAGCTGTACGTCGCCAACGAGCAGCGCCGGTTCCTCGACGCGCTGGCCGGTGTCTCGGACCCGGAGACCAAGCGCAAGATCATCGGCCGCGAGTTCATCCGCGCCTTCGAGGAGGCGGAACGGGCCATCATGCGGGAGGCCGAGGCGGACGGCGAATCCATCCGCTTCCTCGTCCAGGGCACGCTCTACCCCGACGTCGTCGAATCCGGCGGCGGCGAGGGCGCCTCGAACATCAAGAGCCACCACAACGTGGGCGGACTTCCCGAGGACCTGCAGTTCGAGCTCGTCGAGCCCCTCCGGGCCCTCTTCAAGGACGAGGTGCGCGCCGTCGGCGCCCAGCTCGGCCTGCCGGCGGAGATCGTGGGACGCCAGCCGTTCCCCGGCCCGGGGCTGGGTATCCGGATCGTCGGGGAGGTCACCGAGGAGCGGCTCGAGCTGCTGCGCACCGCGGACGCCATCGCTCGCGCCGAGCTCACCGCGGCCGGCCTCGACAACGAGGTCTGGCAGATGCCCGTGGTCCTGCTGGCGGACGTCCGCAGCGTCGGGGTGCAGGGGGACGGCCGCACCTACGGGCACCCCATCGTCCTGCGCCCGGTCTCGAGCGAGGACGCCATGACCGCGGACTGGTCGCGCCTGCCGTACGACCTGCTCGCGCGGATCTCCAACCGCATCACCAACGAGGTGGACGGCGTCAACCGCGTGGTGCTCGATGTGACGAGCAAGCCGCCGGGAACCATCGAATGGGAGTAGGCGGACTCCGGGGCGGGCATACACCCACTCCGGTCCGCCCCGGCCGCGTTGCTATCCGCGGGGTCCGGACGCTTTTCGGATAGCTTGGAAGACATGCCCATCTGGTCGAGATCAGCACGTGACAATGCAGGGAAGAAGGCGGTCGTGCCTGAGCAGGACCAGCAGGACGCGGCAGGAGTGCCCGCGCAGCAGCAGGAGCAGGGCAGGCCCGACCCCGCCCCGGAGCAGCAGCCGGTGTCGCAGCCCGGGGCCCCGGCCGCCGGGGACTTCCTCGAGCCCTGGCTCGAGGGGCTCGGCTCGCAGGCCAGCGGGGACACCCTGCTCCACTTCCGGCCCTCCGCCGGCACCAGCATCGACCTGACCCACGCGCACCCCTCGGGCCTCGCCCAGCTCCTCGCGGGACGCCGGACGAGGCTGTCCACCCTCCTGCGCGACCCGGTGCAGTACAGTGCGGCCAAGGCTGCCGCCCGCGCCCTCCGGGCGAAGATCTTCGAACTCGGGACCGAACGCGGGATCGACGTCGGCTACCTCGCCGCCGGCACGGCGTCGTGGCGCTCCGTGGACGACTCCGGACGGTCGCAGACCCTCAATGCGCCCGTGCTCCTGACCGCCGTGTCCCTGACCGTCCACGCGTCGCAGGACGACTACGAGCTCCAGATCACCGAGCAGGCCCGCATGAACCCGGCGCTGGTCCGCCACCTGCGGGACCAGCAGGGCCTCCGGGTGGACCCGGCAGGCATCGTGCGCCTCGCCTACGGGACCGCCCGGTTCGATCCGCATCCGGTCCTCGAGCGTATGCGCGCGCTCAGCGAGGGTGTGCGCGGCATGTCCATCGAGCACCGCATCCTCGTGTCGACCTTCGCGGACCTCGCCGGGGTGACGGGCGACCCCGCCCTGCGCCCGGAGCACCCCGTACTCGCCGCGCTCCTGGCCTCCGCGCGGGGTGACGAGGAGGCGGCTGCCGCGCTCACGGCGGCGGCGGACGGACTCTCGTTCCCCGCGCCCGACGAGCGCGATCCCCAGGACGAGCTCCTCATCCTCGACGCGGACCGCGCCCAGCAGGAGGTCCTCGACCTCGCCTCCGCCGGCGTCAGCGTCGTCGTGGCCTCCCCGCCCGGGACCGGCCAGACCCAGACGGCGCTCAACGTCGCGGCCCGCGCCGCCGCCGCAGGCCGCTGCGTGGTCATCGCCGCCGAGCGACGCGGCACGCTCAACGAATTCGTCCAGGACCTCGACGGCCTGGACCTCGGCTCCCTGGTGCTCCAGCTCGGCAGCCAGACCGGTCCCGCCCAGCTGCGCGAGGCCGTCATCCGCGCCCTCGTGCGGAACGAGAAGGCGGCCGAGCCGTCCCTCGGCACACTGCACTCCACGCTGATCGAGCACCGGCACCAGCTCATCGAGCACGTGCGCAGCCTGCACGACGTCCGCAGCCGCTGGAGGTGCTCGCCCTACCAGGCGATGCAGTCCCTGGCCGGGCTCACCGCGCTCGACCCGGCACCCTCCACCACGGTGCGCCTCAAGCGCAGCGTCCTGGACTCCATCGCCGACCGCAGGGAGCTCACGGAGCGCCTCCAGCGGGCCGCCGAGCTGGGCAGCTTCAGCAAGGCCTCGACCGAGAGCCCCTGGTACGGGGCTCAGCTGCTCAACCGGAAGGAGACCGAGCACGCGCACGGCCTCGCCGAGGAGCTCGCCACCGGGATCCCGGCGCTGCGCGGCGAGGTGCAGCGCGTCGCGGAGCACTCGCACATCACGCTCGGCGAGACGTTCGGGGAGTGGGGGGAGCAGCTCGAGCTGCTCGTCGCCGTGCGGGGCAGCCTCGACAAGTTCACGCCGGACATCTTCGACCGGCCGGTGACGGACCTGATCTCCGCCACGGCGTCGTCGGCCTGGCGGAAGGAACGCGGCATCGAGATGAGCTCGATGACGCGCTCCCGGCTGCGGCGCGTGGCCAAGGAGTACATCCGCCCCGGCGTCCACATCTCCGACCTCCACAGTTCGCTGCTCGAGGTCCAGCAGCAGCGCACGCTGTGGACGCGGTACGCCCTCACCGAACGGCACCCCTCGGTCCCGACCGGGCTGGCCGAGATCCATGCGTCCTACCGGGCGGTCGAGGGGCGACTCGCTGAGCTCACCACCATCCTCCGTCCCACGGCGGGGCACCCCGACCTCGCCGGGCTGGCCCTGGACGGCCTCGAGGCGCTGCTGCGTGACCTCGCCGCGGACAAGGACACGCTGGAGACGCTGCCCGAGCGCACGCTGCTCCTCGACGAGATGCGCGAGCAGGGCCTCGCGGAGCTGCTCACCGATCTCGCGGCCCGGGAGGTCGCCGCCGACCGCGTGGGTGCCGAGCTCGAACTCGCCTGGTGGCAGTCCGCCCTCGAGGCCATGATCAGCGGGGACGACTATCTCGCGATGTCCGACGGCGCGAGCCTCCGCAGGCTCGAGGCGGAGTACCGGCTCGCCGACAACGCGCACATCGCGTCCGGATCCGCCCGGGTCCGCTGGATCCTGGCCGAGCGCTGGCGGGCCGCGGTCGAGAACCACCCCGAGGACGCCGCAACGCTGCGTCGGGAGCTGAAGGACGGCACGCTCACCCTGGAGGTCTTCGCCGCCCTCCACCGCGACCTCGTGGCGGCGCTCCTGCCCATCTGGGCCGTGAGCCCGCTGACCATCCGCGGCACCGTCCCTGCGAACCACCGGTTCGACACCGCCGTCCTCCTCGACGGCGAGTCGATGTCCCTGCAGAGTGCCGTGCCGTGCCTGGCGCGGTCCTCGCAGACCGTGATCTTCGGCGACGACCGCCTGGCCGCACCCACCCGCTTCAGCATCGAGGTGCAGTCCGCCGACCGGGCCTCGGCCCTCGAACCCCTGCCCAGCGCCTTCGACGCGCTGCGTCCGGTGCTCCCCGTGCGCGGACTGACCGAGGTGTACCGCGGCGTGGACCGCGGCCTGGGCACCTACCTGAGCGAATCGTTCTACGACGGCAAGCTCACGCGCCTGCCGCAGGCCTCCGAGGTCGCCGGGGAGGGCCGCGGACTCGTGGTGGAATACCTGCCGAACGGCACGGGGATGCCGAGCTCCGAGCACGACGGCGTGGAGAGCGTGGACGTCGAGGTCAAGCGTGTGGTCGAACTCGTCTTCGACCACATCCGCCGTCGCCCGGGCTCGTCCCTCGCCGTCGTCACCGCGAGTGCCCGGCACGCCGCCCGCGTGGGGGAGGCCATCCGCCTGCAGATGGCCGAGTACCCCTGGGCCGCCGGGTTCTTCACGCCCGGCCGGGAGTCCTTCCGGGTCGTGCCGGTGGAACGCGCAGGAGGCCTGGTCCGCGACGACATCATCTTCTCGCTCGGCTACGGCCGGACGCCCCACGGCCGTGCCCTGCACTCCTTCGGACCGCTGTCGGCGCCGGACGGACGCCGCAACTTCGTGATGGCGATGACGCGAGCGCGACGCCTGCAGCACGTGCTGACGTGCTTCCAGCCCTCCGACCTCGACCCGGACCGCCTCACCGCCGGTGCGCTGGACTTCTTCGAGCTGCTCCAGCGCGAGCTCGGCGGCGACAGCGGCCCCGGCCGTCCCCTGCCGGGAGGCAACGAGGACCCGCTCGTCGCGGACCTCGTGGACCGGCTGCGGCACCGCGGCGCCGAGGTGTGGGACCACTACGCGGATGTCCTCGACATCGTCGCCGTGCGGCCCGCGGACGTCCGCGTTGACGGGATCGCCGACGGGAGAGCCGCCGCGGCGCAGGACGAGCGCCCGGCCCCCCTGGCGATCGAATCGGACGGCACGGGCCGCTACAAGTCCATGTCCGTGCGTGAACGCAGCAGGCTCCGCCCCCAGATCCTCGAACGGATGGGGTGGCGGTACATGCCGCTGTGGACGATCGAGGTCTTCACGGACCCGGACGGCTGCGCGGAGCGCGCGTCAGCGCTCATCGGGCTCCCGCCCCGCGAGCAGGCCGACCGGCCGACCCCACGGAAGGACGCGGACAGGATGAGCCACGACCACCAGCAGCGGGGCCGCGGCGTTCCCGCGGGCCAGGACGCCCCGAAGGACGCGGCGCCGGCCGTTCCGGTGACCGCGGGGGAGGACGACCCGCGCTCGTGGGGCGACACCCCGGACGACCACGACGCGTGGCTCAGGGAGCAGCGCCCTCCGCACTGGGGGTGAGCGGCGGCTCACGAGCCGCTCGTGAGGAGGAGGTGGACGTCCCCGGCACTGGAGGCGCCCGCGAGCATCGCGGCCTCCTCGGGGCGTGCCGCGACGACGACGAGCCCGCCGTCGTCCTCCGCGCCGGGCCAGGTGCCGCCGGCGTCGGGCGCGGTCCACAGGACGGCAACGGACCGGGCGAGGACCGTCGAGTCCCCGGGGACGTCGAATCCGTTGCCGGTGCTGAGGACCACGTCCACCCGCTGACCGGGTGCCAGGAGCTGGACGGTGGCGGCGTCGGCGGGACGGAGCGGGACAGCGACCGTGCCCTGCGCCATCCCGATGAGCAGGCCGTCGCCGACGAAGGCGGACGGGGAGAACGGAAAACCCTGCGGCAGGGGAGCGGCCAGCCGCCGTCCCACCACCTCGTCGGCACGGCGGAGCGTGCCGGCGGCGACGGCCTGGTCGGGGACCCGGACGACCGACACATCGGCCTCCGTCAGGACCGTTCCCACGGCGAGGTCCCGGGCCGCACTTACGACCGCCGTCGTCGGGTACTCGTCGCCCACGAACGCCTCGACGGCCACGCCCGCGGCGGCACACAGGAGGAGGCAGCCGACCAGCCTCCTGCGGCGGTACAGCGTCCGGTGGAGCCGACGGCGGAACAGGTACCGGGGCCGATGGGGGAGGGATGCGCCCCGGGGGCGTCGGACGGTCTGCATGTGCCGACCCTAGGCGCGGGTGTCCCGCCCGGGCGGCCGGACCGGCGCTATGTGGACATCATCCGGCGGCGCCGGGGCCGGTCAGGACGCGGCGCGGTCCGCGCCCGCGGCGGCCGGGGCGGGCGAGGAGGGGGCCTTCGCCGGTGCGCCGGTCGTGCCGGGAGTGTTCGAGGATCCCGACGACGGCGACGTCCAGCCGGAGGCGGAGCCGGCGTCCGTGCTCGACGTCGTGGCGCGGGAGTCGTTGCGGTAGAACCCCGAGCCCTTGAAGACCACGCCCACGCTGTTGAACTTCTTCCGCAGCGCGCCGTCGCAGGCGGGGCAGACGGTCAGTGAGTCGTCGGTGAAGGACTGCTGGGCGTCGAAGGTGTGGCCGCAGTCCTTGCAGGCATAGGCGTACATGGGCATGGAGATCCTCCTGGACAGGCTTCGTGGTCCCCGGCCTGCGTGCTCCCAGCTCAGGCTGTTGGCACTCTCCGGAGTCGAGTGCCAGTCTACACCGGAGGGTGGAGTGCCCCGACGTCCAGCAGGCCGTCGGCCGTGAAGACACCCTGGAGCGGCTGGTCGTAGGCCTCGGCCGGAACGGCGCCCGCGGGCAGGACCTCGGAGCGGTAGACGGCGCCCAGCCGGGGCACGGCGTGGTCCCCGAGCGGATGCCGCGCCAGGAAGCGGTCGTAGTAGCCGCCGCCCTGCCCGATCCGGTGGCCGGAACGGTCCACGGCGAGAGCGGGGACGAGGATGAGGGTCACGTTCGCCAGCTCCTCGAACACCCGCCGGGGGCCGACGGGCTCGAACACCGGGGCGCGCACGGAGCGCTCGAGCGGGATCCCGGGAGCCCAGGCGGTCCAGGACAGCCGGTACCCGGGCTCGCAGACGGGGACGGCGACCCCGAAGCCGAGGCGGTGCAGCTCTCCGAGCAGCGGCACGGTGTCCGGCTCGGGGTCGACCCCCAGATAGGCGGCGACCGTGGGCCGCGATGCTGCGCCCGCCGGGTCCGTGGTCCTCTCGAGGTACTGCGTCGCGGCGCGGGCGAGTCCTGCCGCCTGGTCCCGCCGGTCGGCCGGATCCAGCGCGGCGCGGGCCCGGCGGAGCGATCGGCGCAACCCGGCCTTGACCGCAGCGGCCTCCGCAGCGGGCTCGTTATCACGGGGAAAGGAGTTCATCCGACCATTGTGCCGAGCTCCCGGGAAAAGGGGGCCCATTCTGTACTGTGGGTTCCATGACTTCGCGATCACGTGTGACCAAGGCCGTCATCCCTGCGGCCGGGCTGGGAACCCGCTTCCTTCCCGCTACCAAGGCGATGCCGAAGGAGATGCTCCCGGTCGTCGACAAGCCGGCCATCCAGTACGTGGTGCAGGAGGCCGTGGACGCCGGGCTGTCCGACGTCCTGATGATCACCGGGCGCAACAAGCGCGCCCTCGAGGACCACTTCGACCGCGTGCCCTTCATCGAGCAGACCCTCGAGGACAAGGGCGATCACGACAAGCTGGCTGCCGTGCGCCGCCCCTCGGAGCTCGGGGACATCCACTACCTGCGCCAGGGCGACCCGAAGGGTCTCGGCCACGCGGTGCTGCGCGCCCGGCTGCACGTCAACAACGAGCCGTTCGCCGTCCTGCTCGGCGACGACCTGATCGACGAGCGCGATCCCCTGCTCGAGACCATGATCGAGGTGCAGGAGAAGACCGGCGGCTCCGTCATCGCCCTCATCGAGGTGGATCCCCAGCAGATCAGCGCGTACGGCTGCGCGGACATCACCGAGATCGACGGCGAGGGGCACGTGCGCGTGAACCACCTCGTCGAGAAGCCCGCCGTCGAGGACGCCCCGTCCAATCTGGCCGTGATCGGCCGCTACGTCCTGCACCCCCGCGTGTTCGACGTCCTCGAGACCACCGAGCCGGGCCGCGGCGGCGAGATCCAGCTGACCGACGCGCTGCAGACCCTCGCGAGCGCCGACGGCGAGGGGTCCGGTGTCTACGGTGTCGTGTTCCGCGGCCGCCGGTACGACACGGGCGACAAGCTGAGCTACCTGAAGGCCGTGGTGACCCTCGCCTCCGAGCGTGAGGATCTCGGCCCTGAGCTCCGCGCCTGGGTCAAGGACTTCAGCAAGAACATCCCGGACTAGTCCGGGATGTGGTCGGCAGCCAGCTGGCCCGTGACCCTCAGGACCGGATCGCTGGTCCTGAGGCCCATCCGCCACCGGGACAAGGCAGTCTGGACGGCGTTGCGGCATCGCAACGCCGCCTGGCTCGCGCCCTGGGAGGCCTCCAATCCCGCGCCTGACGGTCTCCTGCCCACCTACCACCAGATGGTGCGCGCCCTGACCTCCCAGGCGCGGGCGGGCGTGGCGCTGCCGTTCCTCATCACCGAGCAGCAGCCGGGATCGCGCGACGCACGCCTCGTGGGACAGCTGACGGTGTCGGGGATCACGTGGGGCTCGGCGATGACGGCCACGCTCGGGTACTGGGTCGACGCCGAGCGGGCCGGTCGGGGGATCGCTCCGACGGCCGTGGCGCTGGCCACCGACTACTGCTTCAGGGACCTCGGGCTCCACCGGATGGAGATCAACATCCGCCCCGAGAACCGGGCGAGCCTGCGCGTGGTGGAGAAGCTGCGCTTCCGCGATGAGGGCCTGCGCTCCCGCTTCCTGCACATCGCCGGGCAGTGGGCTGATCACAGGAGCTTCGCCCTGACCACCGAGGACGTGCCCCGGGGCCTGCTCGGCCCGTGGCTCGAGAGCCGGCCGCCGGGGTAGCGCAGGGGGTGTGGATGCCGGCGACGGCATATCATCCGCCGACACGCCCTCCTGAATGCCGAAGCCGGAGAGCATGTGCTTCTACCGTTCTGAGTGTGGTCTTCTCCCTGGATAGTTCGTTGGTGCTCGCAGCAATCGTCGGTATGTGGCTGGTGTGGGTAGCGCCGTCCGTCCTCGGCCGGACCACCCCGGCGGTCGCCGGGATCAGACGCTGGACGCCGAGTACCGGGACGCGCCGTCCCGGGGGGAGCATGATGACGATGACCGCGCCGCAGGACGATGCACGCCACCCGGACACCAGCCCGGGTACGCCCGGGACGACACCCGGAGCCGTCGTGGTCAGGACCGGCACGACGACGTCCGGTCACCGGACCTTCACGCCCCGGTGGGGGCGCATCGCCGTCGCCCTTGCCGGCCTGCTGTGCCTCACCGGCACGCTGGCGACCCTCGTGCTCGGCGCGCTCGGCGTGGTGTCCTTCCTCGTCCCGCTGGCGTGCCTCGCGGGGACGGTCGCGTCCGTCGCCGTCCTGCGGCTGCTGGCCGTACGCGCCCGCCGGGACCGCGTGAACCGCGCCTTCGCCGAAGCCATGGGCCCCGCCCGGGAATCACTCCCTGCAGCACCCTCCGCACCGGTAGCGGTGGAGCCCGCTCCCGTGGCCGCACCGAAGCGCCCGACCGTCCTGTTCGACGCCGAGGAGACCCCCGTGCGCCCCCTCACCGCGATGGAACGGAGGACCGCCGCCCTCGCCGGCGCCCACGGCTCGTCCGCCCTCGCCGGCGCCCACGGCTCGTCCGCCGTCGACGTCGGCGACGGGGAGCCCGCCGACAGCGGGCGGGCCACGTCGCAGGCCGGGCCCGTCGGGTCGAGCGTGGCGGGCGTGAAGCGGACGGGCTCCACGGTCTGGGCGCCCGTCGAGCTGCCCCGGCCCACGTACGTCGATGCGGCGAAGGCGGAACGTCACGCCCCCGCACCCCTGGACCTCCCGGAGGCGCCGAAGGCCGCATCCAGGATGCCCATCAAGGCCTCGGAGGCCGCCGCCCGGGCTGCCGCGGGTGCCGACGCCGCTGACGCCGGCACCCCCGACACCCGCGCCGACTCGCCCGCGCACGACGCGGCTCCGGCGACGGGCCGCATCAACCTCGACGACGTGCTGCAGCGCCGCCGCGCCTGACGGACCCGGGACCACCCCGATGGCACCGCGGAACTGCACCCGCAGGGTCCCGCCGGGCAGCGCATGAGGGCACGGGACGCCCACACCGCCCGGGAACAGGACGCCATCGCGCTCCTGGGCTCGGATGCGCCGGAAGACCTCCTGCGGCGTCCCCTCGCCACGGCGGGGTGGGAGCTGCGTGCCTGGCAGCTCGTCGCCCTGCACCACAGGCCCGGGGTCGGGGCCACGGGCCTGTACTCCGTCGAGGTCGCGCCGGCCGGTGCATCCCCCGGCGGGTCGGGCCCCGCACCCACGCACGCGTGCATCACCTCCTGTCCGCTCCCGCGCCCTCCGCGCGGGGTCACCGTGCTCCACCGGCGCGGGGCCGACACCCTCTCGGCGTGGGTGCACCCGGATGACCCGCTCCTGCCGGGGCTTCCCGCGGCCCTCGATCCCGCGGCCGCCACCCCGTTCGCGTTCGGGCCCGGCTACACGGCCGCGGCGACGCAGCTGGAGCTGAGGAGTTACCGGCCGTTGCGCCGGGCCGTGGTGCTGGCCCGGAACGGGGACGAGCGCCGCTACCTCAAGGTGCTCCGGCAGGGGCGGGCGGCTCCGCTCGCCGACCGGCACCGGATGCTGCGAGCCGCCGGAGTGCCCGCCCCCGCCCTCGCCGCCGAGCCGGTCCGGGACGTCGTCGCCATGCACGCGGCTCCCGGGACGCCGCTCGCGGACCTCCTCATGCACGACGGCGCGGACGGCGTCGAGCCCGACGCCCTGCTGCGGGTCCTCGCGGCGCTGCCGGCCGAGGTCCTCGCGCTGCCCGCGCGCCCGCCCTGGGCGGCTCGGATCCGCGACTACGGGGAGGGCGCCGTGGCGGCGCTGCCGGGGCAGGCAGAGCGCATCCGCCGCCTCGCCGCGGACATCGACGCCGTGGTCCGCTCCAGCGACGGCGGCCCCCTCGTACCGACGCACGGGGACTTCTACGAGGGGAACCTCCTGATCGCGGACGGATCGGTGTCCGGGCTCCTCGACGTCGACGCGCTCGGACCGGGACACCTCGTGGACGACCTCGCCTGCTTCCTCGGGCATCTCGCCGTCCTGCCCGCCCTCCACGCCGGCTACGCCCAGGTCCCGCAGGCCCTCCTGCGCTTCCTGCGGGCCTTCGACCGCCGCGTGGACCCGATGGCGCTCAGGAGCCGCGCTGCCGCCGTCAGCCTGACGCTCGTCGCCGGGGCGCGACGCCGGGGGGAGGGCCGGCCGGGCGCAGCGGGTGGCGCCTCCGGCCGGAGCGGCGCGTCCGAGGCCGTGTCCCGCCTGGAGGTCGCCGAGCAGTTCCTGGCCGAGGCGCGGCGGCTCCGGTCCGGCGGCGCCTGACGCGACGGGGAGACCCTCAGTCCGGGGCGAAGACACCCACCCGCGTGCGCATCTGCAGGACCGGTGTCCCGTCCGCGTCAAAGAGTTCCAGCCGCACGGTGACGTCCACGCCGGCCAGGGAGGTCAGGTGCGTGCCGCCGCAGGGGATCTCCGCGCGTTCCCCGGGCAGGTCGCAGACCCAGCGGCGCCGGTCGGTGAGCCCGCCGCCGTCCGCCTCGATGCGGATCGGTGCCCCGGTGGCCGTCCATTCCGCGAGCGTGGCGTCGACCGCCGCGGCCACCGCCTCCGGGTCGAGGCCCTCGACGGAGAAACCCTTCCGCCGGAGGGACTTGCCGAGGCGGTAGCGGTCCAGGGACCCGAACTCGCCGATGACCGTCGTGTCGATGGCCAGGGCGTCGAAGTTCGGCGCGCCGAGGGCGTCCGGAGCCACGTCCTTCTTCCAGCGGTCGGCCAGCGCCCGGTTCAGTGCGAGCGAGGCGAGGTGGCATCCGGTGTGCCCGGCCGAGACGGCGGCGCGATGGACGGCATCGACCCGGGCGACGACGTCGTCGCCCTCCGCCGGACCGTCACCGTCTCCGCCCTCGATCAGGTGCACGACGACGGAGGCCCACCCCTCGGTGCCCTTGCGGACGGGGGACTCCACCCCGAGGTACAGCGTCGTGCCGTCGGTCGCGCCGACGACGCAGTCCGTCACGGGCCAGTGCCGGGTGCCGATCCGGAGGTCGCCCCGGTCCGCGCCCTGGTCCGGCCAGGCGTGGTCCACGGGGTGGAACGCCGTGGTCTCCAGCAGGACGGCGTACCGTCCGTCCCGGGGTTCGACGTGCAGCACGCGCGTGGCCGCCTCGGTGGCTCCACCCGGATAGGTGACGTGGGTGTCGGTGGTGGGCAGGGTCATGGGTCTCCTCGTCGTGGTGCGGTCCGGCGTCGCTCAGGTGTCCGCGGGTCGCTGGGCGAGCCGCTCGAGCAGGGGTTCGGTGCGGTAGGGGATGTGCTCGTGCAAAGCGAGGACGGTCTCGGTGCGGATGACGCCCCGGATCCGCAGGACGGATCGCAGCGCGGCCTGGAGGTTGTGGGTGTCGGTGGCCGCGACCCTGCACCAGACGTCGCCCCGGCCGGAGATCTCGTGCACCTCGAGCACCTGGCTGAGGGTGCGGAGCCCGGCGATGACGCCGTCCAGCTCACGGTGGGACACCTCGATGGTGATGAAGGCGACGACGTCGTAGCCGAGCGCCTCCAGGTCCAGTTCGCGTCCGCTGCGACGCAGCGTCCCGGCCCGCAGGAGCCTGCGGAGGCGGGTCTGCGCCGTGTTGCGGGCCACCCCGAGCAGCTCGCTCAGTTCGCTGACCTGCGCGCGGGGGTCCCTCACCAGCGCCAGCAGCAGCCGCAGGTCGAGGTTGTCCAGCTTGGTCACGACGCTCACATCCCATCAGTCGGCACGGGCCGTGTTGCGCACGACGATCAAATCGCCACGCCACGACGGCGCACTGCGGTCAATCCACCCCATCCTTGAGGGGGTCGTGCACGAGCGTACCCGGCGAAGCGTCCGTTCGACGCGTACGAGCGAGGAAAAGTGGTGGGATGAGCGTCATCGACGAGCTGCGGATGAGGCCGGCGGCGATCGGGAGCCGCCGGTGGGACGCGTCGCTCGCCGTCCGGCTCGTGCTGGCCGTGACCGTGATCTCGACCCTCCTGATCGGCGCCAACCTCGCGACCCCGCTCTACCCGCTCATCCAGGCCGACCTCGGGCTCTCGCCCTTCGCCGTCACCGTGGCGTTCGCGTCCTACGTCGTGGCCCTGATCGGCGGACTCGTCCACGCCGGGCACTGGTCGGACCATATCGGACGGCGTGCAGCCCTCGTCCTCGCCGTCGTCCTCGGACTCGTCGGTGCCGCGCTGTTCGCCGCCGCCACCTCGCTGCCCATGCTCGCCGCCGGGCGCATGCTCCAGGGCGGCGCCGTCGCCCTCGCCACCGGCGCCAGTGCCGCCGCGCTCCGCGACCTGCTCCCCACCCGCCCGGACTGGGCATCCCGGTTCACGCTCATGGCCTCCGCCGGCGGGGTCGCCGCCGGCCCCGTGATCGGCGGCCTGCTCTCGCTCCTGCCCGCGCCGACGAGGACCCCCTTCGTCGTGTACCTCGTCGTGCTCGGGAGCCTCCTCGTCCCCCTCGTGCTGCTCCGTGCCCGTCCGGCGATCAAGCCGGTCCTGGTCGGGAAGCCCCTGGCCGTCCTGCGGCCGCGCAGACCGGCGGTGTCGAAGGAGGCGCGCCGTTCCTTCTGGACGGCGTCCTCCGTCGGGTTCCTCAGCTTCGCGGTGTTCGGGTTCACCCTGAGCCTCGCCCCCACCTGGTTCGCGGGCATCGCCGGGACGACCTCCCGCCCGGTGATCGGCCTCCTCGCCGCGCTCGTGCTCGGCTCCTCCGCCGTCAGCCAACTGGTCTCGCCCCGGGGGCGGTTCGTGGTCCCGGCGGGCCTCGCCGGCATGGCGCTGGGCGTGGGCCTCCTGCCCGTGGCGGAAGCCACCGGGAGCCTGCTCCTGCTCGTCGCGGCCTGCGTCCTCGCCGGCGTCGGGCAGGGCATGGCCTTCCGAGTGGTCTTCAACGAGGTGTCGGTGAAGGTGGACCCGGCCCTGCACGCGCAGACCGTCAGCGCCGTCTACGTCATCACCTACCTCGGCAGCGCCGTCCCCGTCCTCGGCCTCGGTGCCGCCGCGGGGGTCTGGGGCCTCAACGCCGCCGTCACCGTGTTCGCCCTGGCCGTGAGCGCGGTGTGCGGCGTGCTGGCCGGGGGCTCGCTGATCCTCCGGTCCAGGACGCCGCGCTGACGCGGGGCGGAGGCCGGCGCGGCCCCCGGCCGCCCCGTTTGTAGGCTGGAGGCATGTCCGAGACCCCCGCACCCTCCGTCGCCCACCCGCCCGCCGTCGACAGCGGAGCGGACGCCGGGCCGGCGCCCCTCGTGATCGGCCTCGACATCGGCGGGTCGAAGACGCACGGCGCGCTCTGGCGCGGCGGGCGGCTCGTCGCCGAGGCGAAGGCGGGAAGCGCCAACGTCCAGAACGTGACCCCGGACGACGCCGCCGCCAGCCTCCGCGCGCTGTTCCGGGACCTCCTGGCCGACGCCGCCGCCGGCGCGGACGAGGTCAGCCGGGTCATCGCCGGTTCCGGGGGCGTGGACACCCCGGCCGACGCCGACCGCCTCCGCGCCCTGATCGCGGCCTCCGCGCCCCGGGCCGCCGTCGACGTCGTGCACGACACCCGGCTCATCCTCGCCGCGGGAGGGGCGCACACGGGCATCGCCGTCATCGCGGGCACCGGCTCCGTCGCGTGGGGAACCACCTCCGACGGCCGCGAGGCCCGCTCCGGTGGCTGGGGATACCTCCTCGGCGACGAGGGGAGCGGGTACTGGGTGGCCCGCGAGGCCGTCCGCCGTGCCCTGCACCGGTACGACACCGGGCAGGCCCCGGACGCCCTCGACGCCGCGGTCCTCGCCCTCAACGGCGTGGACACGCCCACCGAACTCATCGGCCTGTTCCACTCCGGCGCCGGGCGCACGTACTGGGCGGCACAGTCCCGCGCCGTGTTCGACGCCGCACGCGACGGCGCCCCGGACGCCGCGGCCATCCTCGACCGCGCGGCCGCCGACCTCACGCGCCTCGTCCTCGACGTGGCGTCCGTGATCGGGGTACCCGGGCCCGTGGTGCTGGGCGGCGGACTCGCCATGCACCAGCCGGCCCTGCAGGAGCGGCTCGGGGCGCGCCTCGCGGAGGAGGGCATCACCGATCTCGTGATCCTCCACGAGGACCCCGTGATGGGCGTCCGGTTCCTGATGTGACGCACGCGCCACCCACCCGCGCCCTTGTCTGCTCCGAACGCACAGTTAGACTCGGAACCTCCGACAGCTTGAACTGACAGCTGCGCGTCCCGCGCGGCGACATACCAGACGGCAAGCCGGAACCGCTAGGGCGGTCCCGCGGGCGCAGCCCGGCCGAGACGCTCCTGCCACGAAAGGCACCGCTGCCATGACCTCCCCCGAGCAGGCCGGCCCCCGGCACCAGATCGAATTCCGTTCCGTCACCAAGACCTACGACGGCGGCCGCCCCGCGGTCGACGACCTCACCATGGGGATCGAGCGCGGGAAGATCACCGTGTTCGTGGGCCCCTCGGGGTGCGGCAAGACCACCTCGCTGCGCATGATCAACCGGATGGTGGAGCCGACGTCGGGCCGGATCCTCGTGGACGGCAAGGACATCTCCGAGCAGAAGGCCTCCGAGCTGCGCCGGTCGATGGGCTACGTCATGCAGTCCTCGGGCCTCCTGCCGCACCGGTCCGTCCTCGACAACATCGCGACGGTCCCGCGCCTGAACGGCGTCCGGAAGGCCGAGGCGCGCACACGCGCGCAGGAGCTCCTCGCCGTCGTCGGTCTCGCCCACGAGCTCGGAAACCGGTATCCCGCGCAGCTCTCCGGCGGGCAGCAGCAGCGCGTGGGCGTCGCCCGGGCGCTCGCGGCAGACCCGCCCGTCCTCCTCATGGACGAGCCCTTCAGCGCCGTCGACCCCGTGGTCCGCGCGGAACTGCAGGAGGAACTGCTGCGTCTGCAGCGGGACCTCGCGAAGACCATCGTCTTCGTCACCCACGACATCGACGAGGCGACGGTCCTCGGCGACAAGGTGGCCGTCTTCGCCGTCGGTGGCCGCCTCGCTCAGTACGCCGCCCCCGAGGAGATCCTCCGTGCCCCCGTCGACGACTTCGTGGCCGGGTTCGTGGGGCGCGACCGCGGTTTCCGCCACCTGTCCTTCCAGCCGGGGGCGGGCGTCACGATCCACCCCGTCGAGACGATCGAGGTCGGGCAGCTCGCCGATCCGACGGTGTCGGTGCGCTCGCCGTGGACGCTGCTGGTCGACGCCGACGGCCGCCCCCACGGATGGGTGCCGCAGGCCACCCGCGACGGCATCACCCGGCAGGCCGACGCCGTCCCCGGGGGCTCCCTCTACACGCGCGGCGACACCCTCCGCCGCGCCCTGGACGCGGCGCTCTCCTCACCCTCGGGCCAGGGCGTGACGGTCGACGACGACGGCCGCGCCGTCGGCGTAGTCCATGCGGCCGAGGTCTTCGAACTCATCGAGGCCGCACGGCTCGTCCGGGGCCGCGCCGACCACAACACGGCGGTCTGAGCATGGACTGGTTCCTCGCAAACCTCGACTTCGTCTGGCTGCACACGCGCCTGCACCTCGTCCAGGCCATCGTGCCGCTGCTGCTCGGGCTGATCGTGGCGGTGCCCGTCGCCCAGTTCGCGCGGCTCAACGCCGTCGTGGGCTCCGTCCTGCTGACCGGGTCCTCCATCCTGTACACCATCCCCTCCCTGGCGATGTTCGTGTTCCTGCCCGTGGTGCTGGGAACCCGGGTCATCGACCCCGTCAACGTCATCGTCGCGCTCGCGATCTACGCCTTCTCGCTGCTCGTGCGTGCCACGCTCGACGCCCTGAACTCGATCGACGACGGGGTCCGGCAGGCCGCCGTCGCCATGGGCTACAGGCCCGTGCGGCGCTTCCTGGCCGTGGACCTCCCGCTCTCGCTGCCCGTGCTGTTCGCCGGGCTCCGCGTGGTCTCCGTCACCAACATCTCGCTCGTCAGCGTCGGCGCGCTGATCGGCGTCCCGAGCCTCGGGACCCTGTTCACGGACGGGCTGTTCCGGTCCTTCCCCACCGAGATCGCCGTCGGGATCATCATCATCCTGCTGCTCGCCCTCGTGATGGACCTCCTGCTCGTGCTCGCGGAACGGCTCCTGACGCCCTGGACGCGGACGGTCGGCGCCCGTGGTGCGCAGGACGCGGAGATCGAGTCCCTCGAGGCGAAGGTGGCGGGTGCCTGATGGAATACACGAGTGACAACCTGTTCGTCCAGATGTGGCAGTGGCTGACCGCTCCCGCCAACTGGGAGGGCGACCGCGGCATCCCGGTGCGGGTCGCCGAGCACCTCGGCTACACGGGCCTGACCATGCTCATCGCCCTGGCGATCGCCGTCCCGATCGGCCTCTACGTGGGCCACACGGGCCGCGGGCGCATCATGATCGTCTCCGGCGTCGGCATCCTCCGCGCCCTGCCGACGCTCGGGCTGGTCTTCCTGTTCGTGCTGCTCGCCGGCCTCGGCCTCATGCCGCCCATCTGGGCCCTCGTGCTGCTCGCCGTCCCGCCCCTGCTCAGCGGCATCTACGCCGGGATCTCCTCGGTGGACCGCTCCGTGGTGGACTCCGCGCGGAGCATGGGCATGGGGGAACGGCAGATCCTGCTGCGGGTGGAGGTGCCGAACGGGCTCCCGGTGATCCTCGGGGGCGTGCGTGCCGCCCTCCTGCAGGTCATCGCCACCGTCGCCGTCGTCGCGTTCATCAACCTCGGCGGGCTCGGCGTGTACCTCGTCGAGGGCACCCAGCTCGCCGACTACGGGCGCCTCTTCGGCGGTGCCGTGGTCATCACAGTCCTGGCGATCGCCGTCGATCTGCTCATGGCACTGCTGCAGAGAATCGTCATCTCACCCGGGCTCCGGACCCCGGACCGGGTGAGGACCCAAGGATCTGGCCGGCAGAAGGCCGTCGCCAGTGCACAAGGAGGAACAACATGAAGAACCTGTCAGTACGACGCGCCCGACGGCGCGCTTTGATGGGACTGGCTGGCGGCCTGACGGCCGCGCTGGCGTTGACTGCCTGCGGTGCGAACAGCGACCCTCAGGGGGAACCCCAGGAATCGGCTGCAGCGGACGGCGGGTCCGTCGTGATCGGTTCGGCCGATTTCCCCGAGAGCCAGATCGTCGCCGAGATCTACGCCGGGGCGCTGAACGCCGCCGGTGTCGAGGCCACCACCAAGCTCAACATCGGATCGCGGGAGATCTACTACACGGCCCTCGAGGACGGCTCGGTCGACATCATCCCCGACTACAGCGGCAACCTGCTGCTCTTCGCCGACCCCGAGGCGACCGCCGAATCGGCCGAGGACATCTACGCTGCGCTCCCGGACGCCCTGTCCGCGAAGTCGCCCGACGTGGACCTCACCGTGCTCAAGCCCTCGGAGGCCGAGAGCAAGGACGCCCTCGTGGTGACCGCGGCGACAGCCGAGAAGTACGGCCTCACCTCGATCGCGGACCTCGCGGAGGTCTGCGACGAGATCACCATCGGTGCGCCCAGCACGTTCCAGGAGCGTGCCTACGGCCTGCCCGGCCTGAAGGCGAAGTACGACTGCGAGCCCGGCGGCTTCGAGGCCATCAACGACGGCGGCGGGGACATCACGCTGAACGCCCTCCTGGACGACACCGTGCAGGCCGCGGACATCTACACGACGACGCCGTCGATCGACGACAACGACCTCGTGGTCCTCGAGGACCCGGAGAACAACTTCATCGCGCAGCAGGTGCTCCCGCTCATCAACGCCGACACGGTGAACGAGGACGCGCGGAACGTCCTGAACGAGGTGTCGGCCCAGCTGACCACCGATGACCTGCTCGCCCTGAACCGCGAGGTCAGCGGTGAGGAGAAGCGGAACCCCGCGGACGCGGCAGCCGACTGGCTCGCCGACAAGGGCCTCGCCGGCTGACCTCCGGCAGGCTGCTCCACCCGGCAGGGGCCCACCGCACGGCATCGTCATGCCACGCGGTGGGCCCCTGCTGTGGCATCCTGAAGAAATGGCCACCTACAAGCAGTCCGGCAAACTCCAGAACGTCCTCTACGACATCAGGGGACCGCTGCTCGAACACGCCATGACCATGGAGGCCCAGGGCCACCGCATCCTCAAGCTCAACATCGGCAACCCCGCGCCGTTCGGTTTCGAGGCGCCCGACGCCATCCTCGTCGACATGATCCGTAATCTTCCGGAGGCCCAGGGGTACAGCGACTCCCGCGGCATCTTCTCCGCGCGCACCGCCGTCGTGCAGTACTACCAGAGCCGCGGCATCCAGTCGATCGACGTCGACGACGTGTACCTCGGCAACGGCGTCAGCGAACTCATCACGCTGTCCATGCAGGCCCTGCTGAACGCGGGCGACGAGGTGCTCATCCCGACCCCGGACTACCCTCTCTGGACCGCGTCCGTGGCACTGGCGAGCGGCACGCCCGTCCACTACCTCTGCGACGAGGACAACCACTGGTGGCCGGACCTCGACGACATCGCGGCCAAGATCACGCCCAACACCAAGGGCATCGTGCTGATCAACCCGAACAACCCCACCGGGGCGGTGTACCCACAAAGCATCCTCGAGGGCATCGTGCGGCTGGCGCGCGAGCACGGACTCATCGTGTTCGCCGACGAGATCTACGAGAAGATCCTCTACGGTGACGCCGTCCACATCAACGCCGCCTCGGTGACCGGCGACGACGTCCTGTGCCTGACGTTCAGCGGCCTGTCGAAGGCGTACCGGATCGCCGGCTTCCGCAGCGGCTGGATGGCCATCTCCGGGCCCAAGCGCGATGCCGCCGACTACATCGAGGGCATCAACCTCCTCGCCAACATGCGCCTGTGCGCGAACGTCCCGGCGCAGCACGCCATCCAGACCGCGCTCGGCGGACACCAGAGCATCAACGACCTCATCCTGCCCGGCGGGCGCCTGCGCCAGCAGCGCGACAAGGCCGCGCAGATGCTCAACGCGATCGACGGCGTGAGCTGCGAAGTGGCGCAGGGCGCCCTGTACCTCTTCCCCCGGCTCGACCCCGAGGTCTACCCGATCAAGGACGACGAGAAGTTCGCCCTGGACCTCCTCAAGCAGCAGAAGATCCTCATCTCGCACGGCAGCGCCTTCAACTGGGTCAACACCGACCACTTCCGCATGGTGACGCTGCCGAGCGTCGAGGTGATCGAGGACGCCATCGGGCGCCTCGCGGACTTCCTGTCCACCTACAAGCCCTGATCAGTTCCGCCCCATCCGCAGGAGGCACCATGCCGAACGGGACCGACAGCACGGCCGAGACGCGCCGCCTCCTCCTGGCCGGGCCGGACTTCTCCCTCGACGCCGTCGACCCCCGGTCCACGCCCGGCGTCGACGGCGGCAAGAAGGAGGGGGCCGCGGCCCTCGCCGCGGGGGCGAACACCCTCGCGTCCCTGCAGGAGAAGCTCTTCGCGGAGAGCCGGGCCGGCAGCGAGATCGCCGTGCTGCTGATCCTGCAGGGGATGGACACCTCCGGCAAGGGCGGGATCGTGCGTCACGTCGTGGGGCAGGTGCACCCGCAGGGGGTGCAGCACCACGCCTTCAAAGCTCCGACCGAGCAGGAACGGCAGCACAGCTTCCTCTGGCGCGTCCGCCGGCAGCTGCCCGCACCCGGCATGCTCGGGGTCTTCGACCGGTCGCACTACGAGGACGTCCTGATCCACCGCGTGCGCGCCCTGTCGCCGGCGGAGGAGATCGAGAAGCGGTACCGGGAGATCCGCTCGTTCGAGGACCAGGTGGTGGGCGCGGGCACCCGGGTGGTCAAGGTGATGCTGCACATCAGCCAGGACGAGCAGAAGGCGCGGCTCGCCGACCGCCTCGACCGCAGGGACAAGTTCTGGAAGTACAGCCCGGACGACATCGGGGACCGCGCCCTCTGGCAGCAGTACCAGGAGGCCTACCAGCTGGCCGTCGAGAGGACGAGCACGCCGGACACCCCCTGGTACGTCGTGCCCGCCGACCGCAAGTGGTACGCCAGGCTCGCGGTGCAGCACCTGCTCACCGCGACGCTCGAGGACATGCAGCTGAGCTGGCCGCGGGCCTCGTTCGACGTCGCCGCCGAGCGGGAACGGCTGCACTCCTCCTGAGGCGCCGATCCGGCGGCAGGACAACGGACGACGACGGACCACGGAAGGATCCATGAGCGAGGAACGCAGGCGGGAACTCGGCGCGTCGGACGCGCCGGTCGAGGACGAACTCAAGGAATCGTTCGATGCGACCGTGGACGAGGGAGCCGAGCGGCTCCAGCGGACCATGAGGACCATCATCGTCACCGGCCTGTTCGGAGGGTTCGAGATCGGCCTCGGCATCATGGCATACCTCGCCGTGCTGCACCAGACCGGGGACGAACTGCTCGCCGGGCTCGCCTTCGGCATCGGGCTCGTCGCGCTGCTCCTGGCTCACAGCGAGCTGTTCACCGAGAACTTCCTGATGCCGGTCGCCGCAGTGGTGGCGAAGGAGGGCAGCCTGGCGCAGCTCGGCAAGTTGTGGGGCGGCACGCTCGTGGCGAACCTCGTGGGCGGCTGGGTCTTCGTCTGGATCGTCATGCAGGCCTTCCCCGAGTGGTCCACGACCGTGAGCGAGAGCGCACACCACTTCGTCGACGCACCGTTCTCCCTGCAGACCGTGGCCCTGGCCGTCCTGGGCGGGAGCACCATCACCCTGATGAGCCGCATGCAGCAGGGCACCTCGAACGATGTCGCGAAGATCGCGGCGACGATGATCGGAGGCTTCCTGCTCGCGGGCCTCGGGCTCTTCCACTCGATCCTCGACTCGCTGCTGATCTTCGCTGCGATCCACTCCGGCGCAGACCTCGGCTACGACCAGTGGCTCGGCTGGTTCGGGTACACCCTGCTGTTCAACATGCTGGGCGGGCTCGTCCTCGTGACCCTGCTACGGCTCGTCCGCACGAAGGAACTGATCCGGGAGCGGCGCGAGGACGCACCCTCCGACCCTGACGCCGCGCACGGCGCATGAGCGTGATGCGGACCCTGCCTGTCCGCGATCCCGCCTAGTCCGGCACCTCCACCAGCCCAGGAGGAGGCCGCTATGGAATGGAAGATCGAACTCGTGGACGTGCCGGTCAGCGACGTCGACCGCGCCATCGTGTTCTACCGCGATCACGTCGGATTCACGCTCGACCACGACCACCGTGTCGGGGAGGGCATCCGCTTCGTGCAGCTCACACCGCCCGGTTCCGCGTGCTCCATCGCGTTCGGCGAGGGCATCAGCGAGATGGCGCCCGGCTCGCAGCGCGGCGTCCAGATCGTCGTGGACGATGCCGAGCGCGCACGGACCGCGCTCCTCGACCGCGGCGTGGCGGCGAGTGAGGTCGACGACCAGCCGTGGGGCAGGTTCGTGCGCTTCACCGATCCCGACGGCAATGCCTGGGCGCTGCAGGAGCTGCCGGCCTCGCCCTAGTCCTGGGGCACAGGTCAGGCCCTACTTGCCCTCGGCCTTGTCGCGCGCCGCTGCCAGCCTCACCTTGGCGCCCTCGAGCCACGCCTCGCAGCGATCGGCGAGGGCCTCGCCGCGCTCCCAGAGCGCGAGGGACTCCTCGAGGCTCACGCCGCCGGCCTCGAGCCTCGAGACGACGCCGACGAGTTCCTCCCGGGCCTGCTCGTAGGACAGCGTGTCCACCGCGGTGGGGCTGGGGTCCGGCTGCTGGCTCTCCGTCATGGCATGGTCCTCGTCTGCTGGATGGCCCGCGCACGGGCCCGGGTGGGTGTCAGGGAATGGTCACTGGTGGGGCCGGGGACGTCCGCGCCCTCGGGGTCCGCGGTCACGGGGCTTCCCGCGGCGCATCGTCGATGACGGCCCCGAGTTGTCCGCCGGCGACGCGGATGCGCACGGTATCGCCGGGCGCCACGTCGGCCGGGGCCCTGACCACGTGCCCGTCCGTCCGCTGCACGACGGCGTACCCGCGATCGAGGGTGTTCTGGGGCGAGAGGGAGCGGACGCGCTCGCGGAGGTGGTGGACCGCGTCGGCGTCCCGTTCCACCGCGGCGGTGGTGGAACGCAGGGCCCGCGACCGCAGCCGCTCGACGTCGGCCTGCCGCACGTCGATCATCCCCTCGGGCCGCGCCAGGGAGGGGCGGGAGCGCAGGTTCGCGAGGCTCTCACCCTCGCGGTGCACGAGGACGCGGATGGACCGCTCGAGGGCAGCACGCGCCTGGCCGATCCGGCCTAGCTCCTCCGTGACGTCGGGGACCACGCGCTTGGCGGCGTCCGTGGGGGTGGAGGCCCGCAGGTCCGCCACCTCGTCGAGCAGCGGTCGGTCCGCTTCGTGGCCGATCGCGCTGACCACGGGCGTCGTGGCCCGCGCGACGGCCCTGACCAGCGACTCGTCGCTGAAGGGCAGGAGGTCCTCGAGGGCGCCGCCGCCGCGGGCGATGATGATGACGTCCACGTGGGGATCGGCGTCGAGAGCGGCCAGCGCCCCGGTCACCTGCGCCACGCTGTTCACGCCCTGGACGGCGACCTCCCGCACATCGAACTCGACGGCGGGCCACCGCAGGGCCGCATTCCGCATGACGTCCTTCATGGCATCCGAATCGCGGCCCGTGATGAGCCCGATGCGGTGGGGGAGCAGCGGCAACCGCTTCTTGCGCGCCGCCCCGAACAGGCCCTCCGCGGCGAGCGACTGCCGCAGCCGTTCGATGCGCGCCAGGAGGTCGCCGATCCCGACGGGCCGGATGTCGATGGTCTGCATCGACAGCCGTCCGGTCTTGACCCAGAAGTCCGGTTTGAGGCGCGCCACTACCCGGGAGCCCCGGTCCAGGGGGGAGGACACGCGGTCCATGACGCTGCCGTACACGGACAGGGAGAGTGACACCTCGGTGTCCACGTCCCGGAGCGTGATGTAGCACATGCTGGAGCGGCGGTTCAGTTCGATGACCTGCCCCTCGACCCACGCCGCCGGCGCCCGGTCGATGTGTGCTTTGAGCTTCTCCGACAGCAGGTGCAGCGGCCATGGCGCGTCCGGCGACGTCTCCGCCGCCGTGGCGGGGATGGTCGACGCCGTCGGTGCCTGGCCCGTGTCACCGGTGGGCCGCGCCCTGATGCCCTCGCTCGTCATGGGTGTCCTGTCCTCGGGATGGGTGCGGACACGTCTGCTCGTGGAGTCCGCACTGTTCATCTCTACCATCCCTCACCCCCGGGGGCAGGTGCGGCGGGCGTATGTGCGTCCCGGGCCGCCGGGCGCGCGGGCATTGCTCAGCCCAGAGCGGAGCGGCGTCCGAACACGAGGGCGCAGCCCGGCGAGCCGGTAGAATCGGCCCATGACCAGCACCACCGTTCAGGTCCCCATGCCCACTGTCCCGCGCCGGCGCCGCACGCCGGCCGAGGTGTTCGCCGCCGCGCCGATCGCGGGCGAGAGGAGAGTGCTGCTCGCGGCCCCCCGCGGGTACTGCGCCGGCGTGGACCGTGCGGTCATCGCCGTCGAGAAGGCCCTCGAGCACTACGGCCCGCCGGTGTACGTGCGCAAGCAGATCGTGCACAACCTCCACGTCGTCTCGACACTCGAGGCGAAGGGCGCCATCTTCGTCGACGAGACCGACGAGGTCCCCGAGGGGGCGCTCGTCGTCTTCTCGGCCCACGGGGTCTCGCCCGCCGTCGTGCAGTCGGCGGAGGACCGCGGGCTGCGCACGATCGACGCCACCTGCCCCCTCGTGACGAAGGTGCACAAGGAGGCCCAGCGCTTCGCGCGGGACGACTTCGACATCCTGCTGATCGGCCACGAGGGCCATGAGGAAGTCGAGGGGACGGCCGGCGAGGCCCCCGACCACATCCAGATCGTCAACGGACCCGAGGACGTCGACAAGGTCCAAGTGCGCGATCCCGAGCGCCTCATCTGGCTCTCGCAGACCACGCTGAGCGTCGATGAGACCATGCTGACGGTGAATCTTCTCAAGGAGCGCTTCCCCACGCTGCAGGATCCGCCGAGCGACGACATCTGCTACGCCACATCCAACCGGCAGGCGGCCATCAAGAAGATCGCGCCGCAGACGGACCTCGTCATCGTGGTGGGATCGGCCAACTCCTCGAATTCCGTCCGCCTGGTGGAGGTCGCGCTCGAGTACGGTGCCCAGGCGGCGTACCGCGTGGACTTCGCGAACGAGGTGGACGAGTCCTGGTTCGAGGGCGTGGCGACGGTCGGCATCTCCTCCGGGGCCTCCGTTCCGGAGAACCTCGTGCAGGACGTGCTGCGGCTGCTCGCCGAGTACGGCTACGGGCAGGTCGAGGAAGTGGTCACCGCTGAGGAGGACATCATCTTCTCCCTCCCCAAGGAGATCCGCGCCGCCCTCAAGGCGATGGGGGACCCGTCGCAGGGCCGGGGCGGACGCGCGTCCGACCGCACCTCGCTGAACTGACGCTCCCGGCGCTGCCGTCGAGCCCGTCGCGCCCCCGGCGGGCCGCCCGGTCCTAGCCCGCCGTCCCGTCGAGGAGTTCGTGGGCGGTGAGGGAACGCGGGGTGGCGTCGATCGATGCGGCCGCCTCGCCGGCGGCCGCCGGACTGCCGATGCGTTGCGCACGGGCAGTCCCGAGCAGGCTCACGCCCGCGCCGTGGCTGCCGGCCTCGGAGCCCTCGGCCGCCGCGTCGACGACGTCGAGTGACGCCGAGTCGAACGCCCCGATGCGCCGGGCCGTGGGCAGGACCCTCGACTCGAGGGCTCCGACGAAGCTGTTGTACCGCTCCACCGATGTCTTGAGCGAGGACCCGAGGCGGGTCACGTGGCCGCCCATCGTGCCGAGGCGTTCGTACAGCTGCTTGGACAGGTCGAACAGTTCCCGCGCGTTGTCGGTCAGGACGGCCTGGCGCCAACTGAAGGCGGCGCCCTTGAGGATGCCGAGCAGTGACACCGGCGAGGCGAGGGCTACGCTGCGGTCGAACGCGTAGTCCAGCAGTTCGGGATCCGCGCGCAGGGCCTCCGACAGCACGGACTCGACCGGGATGAAGCAGATGACGAGCTCCGGGGAGTTCGTCGCCCCGTCCCAGTACTTCTTGCGGGCGAGGGCATCGATGTGCGCCCTGAGCGCCTTGCTGTGCTGCTTCAGCAGCTCCGTGCGCCGTGCCTCGAATCCGGCCACGGCGTCCGTGGAACCGTCGGCTGCGCCCGCCAGCTCCTGCGCGGCGAGGAAGGCGCTGAGCGGCACCTTGGCGTCGATGACGATCTGCTTGTCGCCGGGAAGCTGCACCACCATGTCGGGGCGCGCCGTCGCGCCATCGCTCCCGGCCGAGACCGAGACCTGCTCGAGGAAGTCGACCCGCGACAGCATGCCCGCGGCCTCGACGACGCGCCGGAGCTGGATCTCGCCCCACTGGCCGCGTGCGCTGTTGCTGCGCAGGGCGCCGGCGAGGGAATGCGTCGTCGACAGCAGCAGGGCATCCGCCTCGCGGGACTCCTCGAGTTGCCGGGCGAGCTGCCCGTACTGCTCCACGCGGTCACGCTCCAGCAGGCCCACCTGGCGTTGGACCTGCGTGAGCTTCTCCGCGACCGGCGCCAGGGCGCGCAGGACGTCATTGTCCGTCGACGTCTTGCCGGTCAGCTCACGATTGTGCTGCTGCAGGAGATCCCGCTGCGCCGCGGCTGCCGCGAGGTCAGTCGTCGTGCGTCCGAGGCGGGCAGTGGCGTCGTCGAGCTCCGTTCGCAGTTCGGCGGAACGCGGCCCGAGGGAGCGCGCCACGACGAGGGCGCCCACGGCGCACCCGAGGACGAAGGCGAGGAGGACGAGGAGGACGGCGGTTGAGCTCATGCCCACACTGTCGCAGGAACCTCGGACATTCCACGACACCGCTCGCCGGTAGACTTGTCTCCCGTGGCTCTTACTATCGGCATCGTCGGACTGCCCAACGTCGGCAAATCAACCCTCTTCAACGCCCTGACGCGCAACAACGTCCTGGCGGCGAACTACCCGTTCGCGACGATCGAGCCGAATGTCGGCGTGGTCAACCTGCCCGACCCGCGACTCGCGCAGCTGGCCGAGGTCTTCGGGTCCAAGCAGATCCTGCCCGCCACCGTGTCCTTCGTGGACATCGCCGGCATCGTGAAGGGCGCCTCCGAGGGGGAGGGCCTCGGCAACCAGTTCCTGGCGAACATCCGTGAGGCGGAGGCCATCGCCCAGGTGATCCGCGTGTTCGACGACCCGGACGTCATCCACGTCGACGGCAAGGTGGACCCGAGCTCCGACATGGAGACCATCAACACCGAACTGATCCTCGCCGACCTGCAGACGCTCGAGAAGGCCATCCCGCGCGTCGAGAAGGAAGTGAAGATCAAGAAGCGCGAGGCCGCGCAGCTGGCCGCCATGCAGTCGGCGCAGTCCGTCCTCGAACGCGGCGATACGATCTTCGCCTCCGTGGTCAGCGACAAGCTGGAGATGGAGCACCTGCGCGAGCTGAGCCTGCTCACGGCCAAGCCCTTCATCTACGTGTTCAACGTCGACGACGCCGTACTCGGCAGCGCGGAGCGCCAGACGGAACTGCGGGAGCTCGTCGCACCGGCCGACGCAATCTTCCTCGACGCCAAGCTGGAGGCCGACCTCGTGGAACTCGACGAAGCCGAGGCCCGCGAGATGCTCGAGATGAGCGGCCAGGACGAGTCGGGCCTCGACCAGCTCGCGCGCGTGGGCTTCCATACCCTGGGCCTTCAGACCTACCTCACGGCAGGTCCGAAGGAGAGCCGGGCCTGGACGATCAAGAAGGGCGCGACGGCGCCCGAGGCCGCCGGTGTCATCCACTCCGACTTCCAGCGCGGCTTCATCAAGGCCGAGGTGGTCTCCTTCGACGACCTCGTCGACGCCGGGTCCATGAGCGAGGCCAAGTCCCGGGGCCGGGTCCGCATCGAGGGCAAGGAATACGTCATGTCCGACGGCGACGTGGTTGAATTCAGATTCAATGTATAAATAGATCGCTGGCTCGGCGAATTTATCACTGAATATTTAATCTTATCGAATTGTTTCAGATACTTAGCAGGCACCTTTGCCTCGGCTCTGGCAGTCTTGTGAAGAATCAGTAGCCGCTGGGCCGCCTCCTGGGATGACGACCCTCCCGATGGTGGGACGGTCTCCTGGTGACCGTGTCGTCGTGGCCGGTCTGCGTTATGCATTGGCATCCGGACCTACTTCTCCTGCGGGGCGGAGCCTCGCTGCGGTCACATCCGCGTCGGCAGTCAGTGTCCCTGGTGAGAGCGTCTTCGGTTCCGGCAGTAATGGGTTCTGCGCTTGCGTAGATTCGTTGCCTGGTGTTGGTAGGGTCATGATCGTCATGGTGCTGGTGATTCTGGTCCGGCACTAAACCGGTTGTATCTTCAGGGGGAATTTCTATGTCGCGTGTGTTGTCGACCGAGCAGGCGAAGGCCGCTATCGGTCAGGTGCAGTCGATCATCAACGGTGGTTTCACGGATCAGATCTCGGCGCTGGATGCGCAGGGCAAGATCCTGTCGGATCCGAACGTGTGGGACGGGCCTCTGGCCTCGCAGTTCCGTGGGTCGACGTGGCCGGAGACGAAGGCTGCCCTGGACAAGGCCCGCCAGGAGCTCGAGGAGCTGCGGACGCAGCTGCAGAAGATCTCCCAAGACATCTTCTCCGCCGGCGGCGGCGCCTGAGCACGAGCTTTTCGCGGTGCGTCCCGCTGATCGCGCCACGTGGAGTGGTGCGGTCAGCGGGATCGGCACGGAGACGGTGGTTCCCCCGGTACTGGATCCTCCGGACCGGGTTTTCGCTGAGCGGATCTTTTTGAGGTTGTTCTGCCCTGTGCGGGGTGTCCCCCCGCCGGTCGTGGTTGTCGCAGGTCTCTTCTCTTGTAAGTCTTTTTTCGTGCTTTTCCCGTGCGGGCCTCTGCCCGGCGGATGTGCTGATTTTTCCTGTTGTTTTCTTGCTGGAACTACCGGCTCCGCATGCTCCTCGCCGCCGGTGGCTTCGGACAATGACCCCTACCGGATGTCGAGGAGCCGTATTGGGTAGGGTTCGTCGTGGCGCATGCCTGTTCATTTGTCTGGGGGAGTTTGAATGAATTTCGATACGGGGGTCGCCGATCGTCTGATCGGCGCATGTCGAGATGCGGCACGTGCGTTGCAGGATCAACGCGGTGGACGGGAGTCGGTCTCAACGGTTGCTCTTGCGGAATTCCGGGGCGTGTTCGCGGACTGTTTCCGGGAGAATGTTGCCGCTGAACGGGCGGCCCGTTCCGAGTTGGTCCATATGCTGGATGATGTCGCCCGTCAGGCCCAGGAAGCGAAGAGCGCCGCGGAGGTCGAGCAGCGTCGCTTGGATGAGTTGAGGGCGTGGGCCTTTGCCGCCGGCTGGGCTAGCGCCGGCAGCGGTATTGCAGTGGATGTGGGGCCGCGCCCGTCCACGGAGGAGACCGACCGTCCGTCGGTGAACGTGGACACCGCACGGCAGGGCCTGCGTGCCTGGGCGAGCGGAAGCACTACTGGTGCGAGTTCCGCTGACCCTGCCACCCTGGACTCCGCGGTGTCGACCTTCAGAATCCTGGACGACACAGTCCGGGGTGCGGCTGGCAGAACCGGTGCAGCAGCGTCCGAGTTCGAGCAGGAATGCTCTTGGGCGCACTCTGATCTCAGCGCTGTCGGTACCGGGCTGCGGCGGTTCCTGGAGGACAACCATCAGGACGCGACCCGGCTTTCCGACATCGCTTCGACGTTCCGTGCTGCCGGTGGCAGCGGACATGTCGGTCAGGTGACGGTATCGAACGACGTTCTTGTGCTTGCCACCGTACCGGCGTCCCTATCGGGTGCGGCGCTGCTGAGCTATCTGTCCACTGCGACGCCAGCGGATACCAAAGCGCTGGCGACATTGGCCGGATGGCAGCAGACCCTTCAGCGCATGGGTCCATCGACGATCGGGGCCTGGTGGTCGGGCATGACCACGGGGGCGGGCACCACCGCGGACGTGGCCGGCGCCTCGCAGCGGCAGGAGCTGCTGCTCGCTGCGGCTCCGGCGATGTTCGGCGCTTTGGACGGGATGCCCGCGCTGGCCAGGGTACGGGCCAACCAGTTGAACGCGGCGAACCTGCTCCGGGCGGCGGAGAAAGATCTGGAAGCAGCTCTGACGTCGTCGGGGGTCGGGCAAGCCCGCCATGACCCGAACCGAACGAAGATGCTACAAAATGAGGTGGCATACCTGAAGCAGGTGGGAGCCGGGGACGTGCAGCTCTACCTCTATGACCGGGATCGATCCCGGATTGTGGAAATGATCGGCACTCCAGACCCCGACACACGGCACGTGGTCACCTATGTCCCGGGGACGTTCACCGGACTGAACAGCTTCTACACCGGCGGGGTGCAGCAGGTGTCGAAATACATCAATGATGAGGTGTCGGGGACGGTGGCTTTCGTCTATAAGGATGGTCGATTTCCCGGGGAGGAGGACACCGCCGGCGGTCCCAACATGGGAAGAATCGGCGAGGCGAACGATCAGGACTTTGCACGCGCGTCTGGGCAGCAACTGGCATCCTTCGAGTCCGGGATGCGCGCGGATCCCCACCTGAACGGTGCCGAACAAACCGGCGTCGGGCACAGCTGGGGCCTGGCGAACATCACCAGCTCCGAAGTCGCCGGGGCCCGGTATGACAAGGTGATTTCCCTCGCCGGAGCCGGGATGCTTCCGGATTGGGAACCACGGCCGACTACGGAATACTCGAACCTGTACTACCACGATGTGCTCATCCATGGTCAGGGCGCTACCAACCCCTTCACGAATAAAGGGGTTGTGTGGGATGGGAACAACCCGATTCGTCGCGACGAGTTCGACCAGTACTTCTACCGCGGACCCGACGACGACGAACTCGACGGTGCGATCAACAGCATCGAAGAAGGGAACATCCTCATGGACAACCACAGCCTCATCGCCACCGACAGCGAGGACAACATGAAAGCGCTTAACAACATGCTGAAAATTATTAGTCGATGAGGGCGCGTAGCAGGGCCATGACGTTGTTGCTGGTGGGTCTGATCGGGCTTGCCGGTTGTGCCGGGAACCCGAACGCAGATCCGACCGAGCCACCTGCGCCAACGGCCGCTCAAACACAGGAGGAACCGATGAACGCTGAACTCACCTGGCAGGAAGCCAAAGCCCACACCCAGGCCATGGAAGCGGAGATCGCCGCGCTGATCCCGAAGGATGCTGTTCTCTCGATCGATCAGAAGAAGACGGGCACGCTTCTGTCCTGCAACGAGACCCAGCACCACTGGGCTGCTTCAACGACGGTGACGGTCGCCGAAGGAACCGAGATAGAGCCCATCGTGAAAACCATCGAAGCCCACTACCGGGAAAACGGAACCGAAGTATCCGTCGATAGGGATGTGAATGAAAACTATCAGATCCAAATCGACCCGCCCGCTCCAGGGGAGAGTTATCTCGTCTCCGAAGGATTTTCCCCGAACGAGATCCGTATCGCATCAGGATCTGCGTGTTTCACCCTGCCGGAGGGCATCTATCCGGGCGGCGATTTCTGAAGGCCTGGTTCGTGGGGGATGGAAGTTCTCACACTGACCATCCCGGCCGAAAGACCTCGACCTGTTCCACCCTACTTTCGCCACGCCTGATCTGACGGCGTTCTGCCGCCTCGACGATTTGCGGCAGGTTCTTCGGCGCCTTCAGTTAGGCGCCATGCAAGTGGACTTCAGCAAGAGTCATTGCTGATGAACGAGGGGTGCTGATGGTAAGCGAAAGTCCGCGACGCGAATCGCGCAGGCAAGGATTCGGGTGGTTGTGGAACCTCCTCGGGATAGCCATCATCCTGATCGGGCTGGGTGTCGTTCTGAGCCCCCGTCTAGACAAGATCGCTGTCGAGACTGTGCGCTGTGAAATTGTCTCAGCGGAACCGAGAACTGCGTCGGGCGGGTCGAGAGGGTCAGTGTCGACTTCAGAGGTCTTGGTTGAAACAACTGACTGCGGCCCTATTGTCATTGATCAGGGGGTGGATTTCGAAAATGAAGAGGAAGTTGCTTCCTCGTTCGCGGTCGGTTCTGAATACGATTTCGATATTGGCTGGTATTCCCGAGTCGTAATGAAGAATGTGCTCGGTAATCTACCGTCCGCGCAGGACTATCGGCCGGTAAAGTGATTCACCAGCACTGATTGGGTGATTGGGCGATTAGCATGGCAGCTCTGAGAGAGCAGTATCCTGAAATAGTCGAACACACGCGCACGGGTGTCCTTGGCCTGAAGCATCACTGGACGTATCTGCTTATCGACGGTCAGGGGAAGGAACGAAGGCTGCACAGTACAGACGAGGTGCTTGACGCACTCGAGTCCAGGCACGGTCATCAGGATGCTTATCTCTGTATGCATCGAGCGGCGGATCTTTTTCGTGAGGGACGGTCGGGGTGGATTGGATTTCCCCCAGGAGCTTTCGTCGTGGATCCGACTGATTCGCCGCACTGACGCCGCACCATGTGCATGGCCGTGGGTCTCGCAATATAGGCCGACCGACGAGGCCCACACGGATGAACGATCTGCTCGAAGCCGATGGCCGCGAGGTGGCCGCAGCAGCGCCCGGTGAGCCCGCAGTGACACGCGTGGTGGCTTCAGCATGATCCGCTGGTGAATGTCGTAGCAGACGTTATTCGGCTACGGAACGTGGTTGAATTTAGATTCAATGTATAAATAGATCGCTGGCTCGGCGAATTTATCACTGAATATTCAATCTTATCGAATTGTTTCAGATACTTAGCAGGCACCTTTGCCTCGGCTCTGGCAGTCTTGTGAAGAATCAGTAGCCGCTGGGCCGCCTCCTGGGATGACGACCCTCCCGATGGTGGGACGGTTTCCTGGTGACCGTGTCGTCGTGGCCGGTCTGTGTCATGCGTTGGCATCCTGACCTATTTCTGCTGCTGGGCGGAGCCTCGCTGCGGTCGGTTCCGGGTCGGCAGTTAGCGTCCCTGGTGAGGTGTCTTCGGTTCAGAGGGCAATGGGTTCTTTACTTGCGTCGATTCTTTGCCTGGTGTTGGTAGGGTCATGATCGTCATGGTGCTGGTGATTCTGGTCCGGCACTAAACCGGTTGTATCTTCAGGGGGAAGTTCTATGTCGCGTGTTTTGTCGACCGAGCAGGCGAAGGCCGCTATCGGTCAGGTGCAGTCGATCATCAATGGTGGTTTCACGGATCAGATCTCGGCGCTGGATGCGCAGGGCAAGATCCTGTCGGACCCGAATGTGTGGGACGGGCCGCTGGCCTCGCAGTTCCGTGGGTCCACCTGGCCGGAGACGAAGGCGGCCCTGGACAAGGCCCGTCAGGAGCTCGAGGAGTTGCGGACGCAGCTGCAGAAGATCTCCCAGGACATCTTCTCCGCCGGCGGCGGCGCCTGATAAGACCTGTTCCCGGTCCTCCCTCCGAGGTCTCACCTCCGGAGGGAGGACCGGGCTCTCCGCCTTATGCAGGCGGGCGGCTGTTCGGTTTTTCCGGCCGACGCCCTTTCCATCTACGGACGGCATGGTCGTCGATGAATCTCCTGCCCGGGACACGCATGTCCGGGCAGGCGCAGTGATGCGATTTTCTTCTTTTCCAATTTTATCCAGTGGGGGCCCTGGTCGTGACCGAGTTCGTTGAGATGCCGTTATTGCCGGACGATCCGAATGGGCGGTTCGACTACACGGCCGCTGGGGAGATGAAGTCGGCGTTCGAGGCCGAAGCGGCCCGGTTGGATGGTCAGGCGGGGTCCCGGGCTTCGTACGTGAGCGCGGCGCGTGAGGATTTCAAGGGCCGGTTCTCGGAGATGTTCCAGGACAATGCCACGACCGCTGCCACTGATGCGACCGCACTGGCTTCGGCGTTGCGCACCGTGGCCGGGTACGTGGGGCAGATGATCACGGCCGGGCATGCGGAGGACGACCGGCGCCGGAAGAGCAACGAGTGGGTACGCGAGCACAATGACCGCAACACGCTCGAGAAGATCGGCGACTTCTTCGGGGGCGAGGAGGAGCGGCCGGATTCGACGCCGGGGAAGGCTCCGTCGTTCGCGTCGACTTCCGCGCCTACGGGGTCCCGCCAGACCCCGGGGCCCGGTGGCGGGTATGGGGGCGGGACGTCCTCGGCGCGGCCCTCGAACCTGCGCACGTTCGCGAGCAGTGCGCGTGGACTGGATGACGGATTGGCGTCGGCGCCGGGTGCTCTGGCGGGCCAGTTGTCCTCCTTCGCGTCGAGCTGCTCGTGGGGAACGATCGAGGCCTCCGGGGTGATCGCTGCGTACCGGAACTACCTGCAGGCCAACGAGGACGATGCGGCGTGGGCGGTCACGATCGCCGACGCGTTCGCGGCGGCCGGTGGTGAGGGTGCCGTGTCGACGGTCTCGGATGCGGGCCTGGGGGAGGCGCTGGCCGCGGCCGGGATGAGCGCGACCCGCTCGGCCCTGTCGATCGATCCGCCGACGGCGTACGGTGCGGTGCCGACCACCGGGTATGCGAATGATCCGGTGAAC